>NZ_CP162137.1:3550000-3719482 GCF_040833995.1 Leptospira sp. WS58.C1 | reverse complement strand
ACAAAGCTCCAAAAAATAAAATCAAGAACACACCGACAACTTTCTGAATACGAAACTCGTATTTGTCTCGGAAAAGAAAAAACTGAATTAGGAAACGGTCCGAAGGACCATCCGACGAGATTACACTATTTTTCTTCTGTCAGTCGCATACAAATGAAAATTCGGAAATCGAAAAGGAAACATTAGGAAAAACACAGTGGATTAGTGATAGATAAATCATTATGTCTCTTAGTATGATTACTAGTACTTCGTTATATTTAATCGTTGTTATGCGAAGTGAATACTAAAGGATGTAAAGAAAATTTTATTTTTGTTCCAGTAAAGAGAGTTCGTGTATGAGTAAAGATAATGCGATATTCTCTTGTCCATGCACTCTTTCATGCAATTTTTCTTTAAAGCGGAAGACAGCTTCCATCTTTGGAAGGTTGGAATCGAAATCCGATCTGGAAAATTCCTGCAGCAGTAGTAATCCAATCAGATCTAAGAAGTCCTTGAAGGAAAAATCCTCTTTCCAATCGGGATGTTCTTCTTTGTATTCCAGTATCCATTCTTCTAACCTAAGATAATCCAAAGGTTGTCTTAGGTTTCCGTTGATCCTTTGGGAAATTTGTTCCAACACCTCAGGCGGACAATCGAAGGAAACCATACTTCCTCCTTTTGCAGGGAAGTATGGTGTCGAATTTTTACTATGTAGTTCTTTTATAACTTGTTGAGGGAGATAACCGAAAGGAATACAAACCGCCCTACTCACGATTGTCTCCTTCAATTGTTCCAAGTCGTTTACTATAAAAATAAAACGAGTGAAGAAGGGCGCTTCTTCTAAAGATTTTAAAAGAGCCGTCTCCGCTTCGTTCCCGATCAAAGAAGCGTCGGGAATGATAATAAATCTAATCTTAGAAAGATGAGGTCTATAATATAGTCTTGTGCGGATCAACCAACGGATTGTGAACTCTTCCGGGTTGTCTTCTTTACCGATAGAGATCTGTTTATTCTTCTCTAATGGAAACCAAACTATATCCGGATGGGAATGGTGCATGAACGCTCTGCAAGAAACGCAATGTCCGCAAGAGTTTCCTTCTAAACAAAGAATATGTCTGATAAATCTTTCGACTGCGGATTCTTTTCCGGTTCCTTCCGGTCCATGAAAGATGAGTAGGGGAGGAAGAAGGTCAGGTTGGGATGAGTATTTTTTTAAGAATACTAATGCCCTTTCTTGGCCTTGGATTTCCTCGATACCGAATGCGGAAGACATGTTCCTTTTATTAAAGATTAATAAACAGGAGTCAACCAGTGTTTGTAGTTTTGGTTTTTCCCGACTACTAGATCGAAGAATGTGGACTGTAATTTTTTAGTGATCGGTCCCATTTCTCCGTTACCGATTTTTCTCTTATCCACTTCACTCACCCAAGCGATCTGCACTCCGGTCCCGGAGAAGAAGATCTCATCCGCGATATAAAGTTCACTTCGAGTGATATCTCTTTCGATAATTTCGTATCCGGCGTCTTTTGCAAGTTGCAGAACGGATCGCCTTGTAATACCTTCTAGTAAAGAAGAAGAGATAGATGGAGTGATGATTTTTCCGTCTCTAACTAAGAAGATATTTTCTGCGGAACCTTCGCTTACAAAACCTCTTCCGTCTAAGAAGATTGCTTCGTCATATCCGTTTTGAACTGCTTCCGATTTTGCAAGCGCTGAGTTTACATATCCACCGGAAACTTTGGAGAGAGTAGGGATGACTGTATCGTCGAACCTTCTCCAACTAGAAACCATAGTAGTCAGTCCGCGTTTGGTATCTAAGTAGTCGTCTAATTCTAAAACATAAATTGCGAGTTCTGTCGGAACATCATGGAATCTAGGAGAAAGTTGCAGAGCGGAAGTATATATGAACGGTCTAAGATATACGTTCCTTCTGTATCCCGATTGTTTTAGCAGATCTAAAGTTATATCACGGAGTTCTTCCGGAGTTTTTGTGAATTGTAACTGCATGATCTTAGTAGAATTCACAAGCCGTTTATAATGATCTAAGATCCTGAAAACGTATAAGTTATCGGAACTAGGATCATAATAACCTCGAATACCTCCGAAGACCGTGGTTCCATATTGTAACGCGTGAGTTTTGATGTTTATATTTGCTTCGGACTCCGGGACTATTTTTCCTTCGAAGTAAGAGAGTTTCTTGATGGATTCGGGCATGTACAGGGAACCTGAAAGTGATACTATTGATTACATGATTCTAAGCATAGGCTCTACTGTCGACTAATGATCGATCCTAAAAGAGCTTATGCAGGAGTGCTAGGTCTGAATGAATTCTTCTTTTTTTCCCAATCGTTTTGATTGTGTGGTGGTCGGTGCAGGTCATGCAGGCTCCGAAGCTGCCTATGTCTCATCTATCGGTGGCGCTAGAACTTTGCTTATCACAATGAACCTAGACACGATCGGACAGATGTCTTGCAACCCTGCTATCGGTGGGATCGCAAAAGGACATATGGTTCGAGAAGTAGATGCACTCGGTGGTTTAATGGGAAAGGTTATCGATGCAACAGGTATCCAATTCAAGATGTTGAATACTTCCAAAGGTCCTAGCGTTTGGGCACCGCGTGCTCAAGCGGAGAAGAAGGAGTACCAACTCAAAGTAAAACATACACTTGAATCCATACAAAACTTATCCATCAGACAAGATACGGTAGAAGATCTTTTGATAGAAGGAGATCGTATTGTTGGAGTTCGGACAGGAAGAGGTTTCGAAATATTCACCAATCATGTGATCTTAACTACCGGAACATTCTTATCTTCTATCGTTCATATAGGAACTTATCAGAAAGAGAACGGAAGATTCGGAGAACCTACGGTCAAAGGCCTTTCTCATTCACTTGCTAAGTATAATTTAAAATTAGGAAGATTGAAAACGGGAACTCCCCCGAGAATCCATAAAAATTCCGTGGATCTTTCCGTGATGAGCGTGCAAGAGGGTGACCCGGATCCTTCTCCTTTTTCTTTTTCTACAACGAAGATCACTCGTAGACAGATCCCTTGTTATATCACTTACACGAATGAAAAAACTCATCAGCTGATCAATGAGAACATTCATCTTTCTCCTATGTATTCGGGTCAGATCAAATCGACCGGGCCTAGATATTGTCCTTCTATCGAAGATAAGATTGTTCGTTTTGCCGATAGAGAGAGACACCAAATCTTTTTAGAACCCGAAGGTTACGACACACAAGAGATCTATTTGAATGGAGTCTCTACTAGTCTTCCGGAGGAAGTACAATGGAAACTCGTACGTTCGATAGCTGGTCTAGAAGAAGCAGAGATCTTAAGACCTGGATATGCGATCGAGTACGACTACGTGGATCCGACTGAACTAAAACCGACCTTAGAAACTAAAAAGATCAAAGGTCTTTATCATGCGGGACAGATCAACGGCACAACAGGTTATGAAGAAGCTGCGGCCCAGGGTTTAGTTGCCGCTTACAGTGTACTTTCTTCTTTAAGAGGAGAGGAGCCGATGTTGTTCTCTAGAGGAGAATCTTATATCGGAGTTCTTGTGGATGATCTTGTTCACAAGGGTGTAGAAGATCCATATAGAATGTTCACATCTCGCGCGGAACATAGACTTCTTTTGAGACAAGATAATGCGGACCAAAGGTTGATGAAGTACGGATACAAGATGGGTCTTGTTTCGGAAGAAACTTTCAATGAGATGACTACCAGGTACAAAAAGATCTCCGATGTTAAGGAGAAGATACAATCCACTCCGCTAAAACCTCTACCTGAGTTCGAAGCTTTACTAGAAAGAAAAGGCATCCAAAGTTTGAAGTACGGCGCTAAGTTGGATTCCTTTTTGAAAAGACCTGAGATTGCTCTCGAGGACATTAAATTCCTTTTACCTGAGTCTGAAGAATTGAGCGCTCAAGACAGAAAAGTGATCGAGATGGAGATCAAATACGAAGGTTATATTAAAAGAGAACAGGATACTATCGATTGGAAGAATCGATATCTCACTACTCCTATACCGGAGACAATCGATTACTCTTTGGTACCAGGTATTAAGAAAGAAGCCATCCAGAAACTTACGAAACATCGTCCTTTAAATTTAGAAAAGGCGGCTCAAATCTCAGGTGTGGATCCAAGTGATATTGATATGCTTCTTTTCTACATCAAAGGAAGGAAACCGAGTCCG
The DNA here is from genome assembly GCF_040833995.1 of Leptospira sp. WS58.C1. Lineage (NCBI taxonomy): Bacteria > Pseudomonadati > Spirochaetota > Leptospiria > Leptospirales > Leptospiraceae > Leptospira > Leptospira cinconiae. Next base: position 3,715,299 of record NZ_CP162137.1, on the reverse strand, counting down.
GTTTAAACTTCTCTAAGGACTACTGAAGAAACGAAAAATCCCCGGGTTGCCTCGGGGTTTTTTTATTCACTTTTGCAGATTATTATATTTGGGATGTTGATCTGAAACTGCGTGTTGGAATTCCAACGTTTCACATGAAACGTTTTCATAAAAAGCACTCAAGGATATATAAACTATCTAAAAGAGGTCTTCAAAGCTACATCAGAGATTGATTTTTTCGATCTTCACAAAAACGTTATAACTTCTATTCCGAAAGAGAAAGGTGTCGTCTTAGATCTTGGTGCTGGCGTAGGAAGAGATGCATTTATCTTCTCTAAGATGGGACCACTCAGTCATCGCAGTGGAACCACTTAAAGAATTTGTTACTCGTAAAGAACGAACCAAGCTGGATGAAGAATAAAGAGAATGTTATTTGGACTAGGTCGGCCATTCAGAAAGTTTAAAAACATAGTCCAGACTTTTAAGCTCTTGGTTCTTGAAATTTGCTAGATATCAATTACCTAATTTTTAGTGCGCAGGGTATGAAAAAGGGAGAGCAAGTGCCCTCCCTTTTAAGCGTTTCACGTGAAACGTAGATGATTATTTTCCGTAAACAAGCTCATGAGTTTTTTCTACGGCCCATTTATCTCCTTGCTTGATCAAGTAAGTGAACTGCTGCAATCGATTGTCCTTGTCCCAGATGAGCCGGTTCATTCTTTCAATCGTTCCCTGAACATTCATGCGGCTCAGAAGTTTTCCATTCGAATCGAAAGTAAGAACCGTAGATGCCGCTTGTTGTTTGTCTTCATTATAGATATTCTGTTGAAATAACCCTGGCTTGTTTGGGTCCTTAATGATCGCAAATCTTTCCGTCAGTTTTGCATCAGCCCACTCGGTTTGAGCTTCTTTCACTAAACCATTTTCACCCCAAGAGAGGATCGTGCAGGTAAGTATATTCTTTCCGTTCTGATCGACTAGTTCGATGGAAGAAAGAACTCCCGCTTTATTATATCCGAAGTTTTTGGACTCAAGGTTTACTCCATCTTTATTATACAATTCTTCTTTCAGGATTTTACCGTCTTTGTATACGAACTTAGTGAAACCGTCCGGCTTTCCATCTTGTCCTATATAGTTTTCTTTAACTAATTTTCCGGAAGGATCATACTCATACTTTGCAGTATAGATCAAATTTCCTTTGGAATCTTTTACTAGTTCTTGGGTTGGCCCACCTTTTTCGAAACCTAGTATGATCCTATCCGTATGAGACCATTTTCCTGGAGTGAAGGAATGGATAGGGCTGATGCAGAAAATAAAAACGAAGGAGAAGAATACTCTTTTTAACATGGAGACTACCTCCTTCTAGACATCGACTATTTGTATAAAATGTTAAGAGTCTTTTTAGGAAATTTGAATGGGTTTCTTCCGTAATGATACCGGATTAAGATCAGATATTGGGGTCTTTTCTTCTTATAGTATCTGTATGATTCTTGAAATCTCATCTTAATCGAATCGGAGAACTACATAAAATTATAACATTCCATTCTCGGAATCAAAGGAAAACTCCTTGCAGGGGTGCGATGACGGAATATTTTTTTACGGGCTTCTACACCCAAAACATTAGAAGCCAATAAAGAAAGATTAGTGGAGAGGAAATATGTCCCTCAAAAAAATCGGGATCACGGTCCTTGCTCTTATTGCGATCTTCGTACTTTATACGATCGCATTCACGGAAAAGGGGATCAAACCCATCCAACCGGAAGCAACCATTCCAACCTTAGATTACTCGGCTCTCAGTGAAGAGGCGGCAAAAGATTTACAATCTTATATTAGAATAGCAACGATCAGAGGTAAAGAGAAGGAGGGCGCACTCTTTTTGAAATCTATCTTAGAGAAAAGGGGAATTCCTTCTCGCATCATTGAATATCCTGGTAAGCCGGACAGAGCATCGCTTATTGCCGAGTTGAAAGGTAAAGATACAACGAAGGAAGGTTTAATACTTACGAATCATATCGATGTTGTAGAAGCTGATGCCAAAGATTGGGATATTCCTCCATTCTCGGGTGTAAGAAAGGGAGATCGAATTCATGGAAGAGGTGCAGTCGATGTCAAGGGTCTTGGCATCATGCAATTATATGCTTTCTTACTTATTCATGAAAAGAAGATTCCATTAGAAAGAAATTTAATGTTCCTTGCGATCGCAGACGAAGAAAGCCGCTCGGAATACGGAGCTAAATTCTTAGTAGATAAACATAAAGAAATATTTAACGGATATGAATATGTTTGGAACGAAGGTGGGACCGGATCCAAAGACATCGCAATCAAAGGATCTAAAGTTTTTAATATTCAACTGGCAGAAAAAGGTGCTGTGTGGTTGGATTTAAAAGCCAAATCTATACCCGGGCATGGAAGTACACCTCCTGTAACTTATGCTGCAAAGTCCATGTTGGATTTTTTGCAGGAAGTACAGAATATCGGAAACAAGACGATGATTAAGGATGAAACCGCCGCGTTCTTTTATTCATTAGGAGACATTAGTAATTTCCCGGATTCGTTTGTGTTAAAGAGATCTAGAAATCCGGTGTTGTTCTTGATTTTAAAAAGTGTGATCAATTCTAACCGACATCTTAGAGCAATGACTAGGAACACGGTAAGTATAACCGGGATCGATAGTCATCCGGTTGGAACGAATGTGATTACTTCCGAGACAACAGGTTCCTTAGACATCCGAATTCTTCCCGGATTTGATGAGAAAAAGTTCTTCGAAGAAATTAAAGCGCTCGGAGAAAAATACGGAGTGGAAGTTAGCGCTCGTCACTTAGAGTCCGGCAGTATTTCTCCAATGGACGGATTATTATTTAGAGTTCTTGCGGGAACCGTAACTGCTGTAGAGCCGGGATCAATCGCCACTCCATTCTTATCACCAGGGACCACGGACAGTTCTTATCTCAGACAGATCGGATTAAAATGTTACGGACTCATTCCCGCATTACTTTCCTCGGAAGAGATAGACGGAATTCATGGTAAGAATGAGAGCATGAGTGTTTCTCAGCTCAAGATGGGGATTGAAATTTTATTCAAGTCCATTATAGAATACAATCACCAAGTCGCAAAGTAGAATGACAGAAACAGAGACAAGCCATCCGGACTTTACCCATGATCCGGATGGGATCCAAGCCGCGGTAAAATATAGATTTCCAAAAGACGCAGAACTGATCCTTCCCTTATTCGATTGGGAACTTGTCTCTTCATTCTTATCCTTCTTAAAAGATAAAAACCAAGCGGGTGGATTTTTCTCAAAAAGAGATACAAATGAGATCCTAGATCGCCATGTTTTAGAATCTATCTTTCACGTTTATAAGATCCGTAGTATACTCGGATCGTTTAACAAGATGAAGGTGGGAGATGCTGGCACTGGTCCAGGCATACCAGGCTTCTTCTTTCGTTGTTTAGTAGAGAAAGAAAGGCCTACATTGGTTCTGTTGGATTCACAAAGAAGAAAGCTCTCTCATACGGAAAACTTTGTGAAAGAAAACAAGATTGCAGGTGTTGAATTCCTTTTTGCAAGAGCGGAGGACTGGAAAACTGACTGGAATTTGGGTGTTTCTAGGGGATTCGTGCCTTACCCTTGGAGCGCAGAAGTCTTAAGTAGATGTATTATAAAAGGTGGATATTATGTCCCATTTATTGGGAAAGACGAGTTTGATGGTAAGATTGAAAAGAAGATCTTAAAGGACAGTGGTTTTGAAGAAGAGAAAACTGTCTTTTTGCCTGAACTTGAATTTTTAGGCATGCGACATATTAAATTCTTGAAAAAGGTCGGATCGGCAAGGCAAGGTATCCCTAGGGCTTGGAAGCTTCTCGAAAAGGAGAGCAAAGAATTCTATGGGAAAGATAGTATCCATTAGTAATCAAAAAGGCGGCGTAGGAAAGACTACTACCTCCATCAATCTTGCGGCAAATCTAGCTGCGATCGGCAAAAAAGTACTGATCGTAGATTTTGATCCGCAAGGTAACTCAGGATCCGGTTTAGGATTTGAGATCAACACTCTCCAAAACACTTCTTATGAACTTTTGATCGGAGAATCTTCGGCAGCGGAATGTATCAAAAGGACCGATATCGAAAACCTTCATATCATTCCTTCCAATATCAATTTGTCGGGCGCAGAAGCCGACTTATTGGGGGAAGAAAATCGTGAGTTTCGTTTAAAAAATGCGATCGGTCATTTGAGAACCGAGTACGATTATATCCTGATCGACTGTCCTCCTTCTCTTGGTGTTCTTACCATCAATGCATTGTCTGCGGCTGATAGTGTGATGATCACTCTCCAAACGGAATATTTTGCTTTGGAAGGATTGACTCAGTTAATGAAGATCATCTCATTAGTTCAGGAAAAATTAAATCCTTCTCTCGAACTCGAAGGTGTATTGCTTACGATGTTCGATAAGAGAACCAATCTTGCGCAACAAGTTGCAGAAGATGTTAAGTCTTATTTTAAAGAGAAAGTATATACTACGGTTATCCCAAGGAACATTAAACTTTCGGAAGCCCCTTCTTTCGGTAAGTCCATTCTTTCTTATGATCCGGAAGGGATCGGAGCTCAAAGTTACAGAAGTCTCGCGTTAGAAGTCGCTGGTAAAAATTAATGAGTGCTAGCGCAAAACCGAAAGCATTAGGAAGGGGACTCGGAAATTTAATCCCTGTTTCGGAAGAAAGATCTTTCAAAGAAGCGGGAGGAGAAGGTTCACTCAAAGAAGTAAAACTTTCCGAGATCCGTCCGAATCCCGATCAACCCAGAAGAACTTTTAACGAAGACTCTTTGCGCGAACTTGCGGAGACAATCAAGGCGCATGGAGTCATCCAACCGATCGTAGTAAAAGATACCGGTTCCGGATACGAGATCATCTCCGGAGAAAGAAGATACCGCGCGTGTAAAATCGCAGGCTTCATGAAAATTCCGGTCGTTGTTAAAAAGGCCAATGTCCAACAAACTTTGGAAATGGCTCTTATCGAAAATATTCAAAGAGAAAATCTAAACCCGATCGAAGAAGCCTTAGCTTACAAGACTCTCTCCGAAAAATCAGGATTAAAGATTACCGATATTGCATCTCGCGTCGGTAAAAATAGAGCCACTGTTTCCAATTTAATTCGTCTTTTACAATTGCCTGATTCCGTTATGGATCTGGTAAAGAACGGAAGAATATCCGAAGGTCATGCAAGACCTCTTCTCTCTATTGCGGATCGTAAAAAATCGGAGCAGCTTGCTTATCAAATTGCTGAGAAAGGTCTCACGGTTAGACAGGTAGAAGACATTGTAGCAAATCTAACGGAAGAAGCTCCGGTCAGAGAAAAGAAAAAATCCAAACGTAAAGAAGTGGATATCGTAGAGCTTGAGAATAAGTTCCGTAAAAAATATTCTATGAAAGTAGATATCACTCATAATTCTTCTTCTGGAAAAGGAAAACTTAGCATCGCGTATCCGAGTTTGGATGCTCTGCAGAAAGTTTTAGACGCTTTGGGCCTATAACCTGTATAAATACTTTGTTTGCTTGAGAATAAATTAATGGCTGGTTTGAGCAGCAGAACGAATATCATCTATGCCTTCTGACGAATCGGAATTTTTTTATATTCTAAGAGTGCGTTATTCGGAGATCGATGCACAAGCGGTAGTATTTAATGCACATTATCTTACCTATTTCGATACGGCTCTGAATGAGTACATGAGATATTTAAAGTACGATTATATGGGTGAGTTAGAGAAGAATGGCCTCGACTTTGTAGTCACTCGCGCACTGATCGAATATAAATCTCCTGCAAGATTCGACGAAGAACTAAAAATCTATGTGAAGGCGGGAGAGATCAAACCTGCCAGCATCCAATGGAATATACAGGTTCGCAAATTAACCGATAATAGTTTGGTTTGTACGGGAGAATTGACCTGGGCGTTTTTACAATTGGAATCCAGAAAACCGGCAAAACTTCCGGAAGTGTTTAAGAACTTAAGTTCTAAATCCCGATATTAATTCATTAGATCTACTAATAAACCGCGAATATCTTCCATTCTTTTCATCAGGTCAAAGGTAGAATTTTCAGGATGAATGATGAAGTCCGCTAGAGTTTGGATCTTATCGTCTACGATCTGAACTACTTGGTAAACTTTCTCGGAACCGCCTCTCGCCCTGGTTCGCAAAGTTTCCAAACTTGTATTTCTATCCATGACTTCTTTTAAAATACCCTGAACGATCCTTTTGTAAACTTCCAGATTTGCATACGTTGGAGATTTTAAAAAATTTCTCTCAGCATCCGGAAGATCTCTAAGCAAAGAATTTAGATCTCTCGTTCTTTCCTGGTTATAGGGAAGAAGATGTTCGACTAAGTCGAAAAATTCACTTTTCGAATCAGGTATCTGGGAATCGGATACGGAACTTGGAACAGGTTGGTATAAGGAAGAACTTAGGGAAAGTCCGAAGTCTCTTTTTCTACGTGATTCAGTTCGAGGGTCTTTTTGTTGAGATTGGATCTTCAATGAGTGGTCGGGTTAATCTTACAATTTCCCTCGAATTGTACTCCCTCTTCCATAACTACCTTTGGAGTGATGATGTCACCTTTCATACGGCAGCTAGCGAGTAGAGTCACTCGTTCCGACGCGAATATATTCCCATTAATTTCACCGCCGGCGACGACAATACGAGCTTTAATATCCGTATCGACGATTCCGGTCTTTCCGATTAGGACTTTTCCATCGGTTTTTATGGTTCCCCTAAAAATACCGTCAATACGTAGAAGCCCGGAAAGTTTGAAGTCTCCGCTAAATTCGGCGCCTTCGCCGATGATACTATTTACCGCTAATTGCTCTTCTGTATGGGCCATCAGTCTTGGATCTGGTTCAAGAATGCAAAAGGATCGATCGCTCTGGTACCCACATGAATTTCATAATGAAGACTGTACTGAGGGCTGTTTTCCGATTTTCCAACGAAACCTAATACTTCGTTTTTGGAAATTTGCTGATTCGCTTTCACTTTTACACGATCCAAATTCGAGTAAATCGTTTTCCAACCGAATTTATGAGCAACTTTTACAAAATAGCCGGTGTTACGAGTGTATCCTATCTCATAAACTGTTCCAGGTGCGGTCGCAACTACTTCCGATCCTGGGAAAGCCCCGATATCCAATCCGTTGTTGAAGTCTCTACGAGCCGTAATCGGATTCAAATATTCTCCGTAAGGGTAGAGAACATATCCTTTTACCGGCCAAATGGACGGGGTTTGGCGAATTAGATTTTTACGTTTTTTTAATATGCTTATGATCTCTTGCGTAAGTTCGTTCGCTACCTTGAGATTGTGAACGTCTTCTTTTAATCGGAATACTTCCGCTCCAGGGGCTGGATTCTTATCGGAACCGAGAGCAAGTTTTTCAGCCCCGCCGATTCCTTTTGCAACTTTGGAATTGTCGCCTGTCAGTCTTCCGTAAAGTGCTCCCACATGATTGTGGTAGTATTCGACATGCTCGTGAAGACTATCGATCTCTTCCTTCATTTTTGCAGACTGACGAATGAAGTCCTGGTTGGATAAGTTCAGCTCAGTCAACTGGTGAATGGATCCTGAGTGACTAAGAACATTGATAGAACTGATAAGAAGAAGGACCAAAATTGTTCCGATAAAGATGGTGATCGCTCTGTAAGAGATATGAAAGTTGATCGTCTTTTGTTCGGAGTGGGGAATCACCATGACGGTGAGACGTTCTTTACCTTTCTTATTCCAATTTGCGATTTTGATATCTAACTTAAGCTTCAGATCTTGGTATTTATATCTGAGCCTATAATAAAGTAGTGCAAGGTAGGATTTAAGATTCAAGCTATTATGTCCCAAACCAACGAGTTTCCCCGTTCCGTTATTATGCTGTAAGGATTCTAAAAATTTATCTTTTCAGTCAATACAAATCGCGAAAACTGCCTTTTAAAAGCCGTTTTCATATGTACTCCATCATAGACACTCACTGCCACTTAGATATAATACAAGAGCAAGGGCAGGATATTGCAGAATCTCTAAAAAATGCAAAAGAATCTGGTATAAAAAAGATCGTCCAAATCGGGATCGACCTTGAGAGTTCGATTAGGGCGAAAGGTTTATCTGAAAAATTTTCAGATGAAGAGATCGAAATATTTTATTCGATCGGTTGCCATCCGACAGAGACTCATGAATTTCCTAAAAAAGAAGAAATTTTGACACTAGTCAAAGAAAATGTGACGGACCAAAAGTTATCCGCGATTGGAGAGATCGGATTGGACTATTATCACGATGCATCGACTAAAGCGTATCAGGCGGATGTGCTGCATTCTTTTTTAGAAGCGTCTTCTATATATTCTCTTCCGGTAGTCATCCATTCCAGAGATGCGGCAGAAGATACGGTTTCTATTTTAAAGGAACATAGGGATAAGGCTTTCGGAGTGATCCATTGTTTTACTTACGATTATCCGACAGCGAAGCAGTTAGTGGATCTGGGATATTATATTTCTTTTTCGGGGATAGTTGCTTTTAAGAATGCAAGAGATATCCAAGAAGCCGCAGAAAAACTTCCTTTGGAAAGTATGCTGATTGAAACGGATGCACCATTTCTTGCACCACCTCCTTTCCGAGGAAAACGGAACGAACCTTCTTATACGAAATTCGTTTTAGAGAAAATGTTCTCACTCAGAAAAGAATCCAATGTGCAGGTTGAAAAAACTTTGTATAATAATTCCTTAAAATTCACGCAAAGGAAGGCGTATCATCATGATTGATCTGAAATATATTACGGACAATACGGAAGAATTAAAATCCAATCTGGAATTAAGAGGTTTTAAGGACATTGCAGTTTTGGATCAACTTGCCGAGATCATCCAAAAAAGAAAAGTTCTCCAAAAGGAAGCGGATGTATTCCGTGAAGAAAGGAACAAGGCAAGTAAGGAAATCGGAAAAGTAAAACAAGCTGGGGGAGATATTGCAACCGCTTCCGCCGCAGTAAAAGAGATTGGAGATAAGATCAAAAAGATAGAAGATGATCTGGAATCTCTCGAATCCAAGCTGCTCGAAATTAATTTAGGTCTTCCTAATATTCTGGATAAAGACGTTCCTGTCGGTAAGAACGAGCACGATAATAAAATTTTGTATGAAGTGGGAGAAGTCCGCGATTATAAATTTAAGCCAAAACCTCATTTTGAGTTGGGAGAAGCCTTAGGTTGGTTTAATTTCGAAAAGGGAACAAAACTCGCCGGCGCGAGAGCTTACACTTATTTCGGCATGGGCGCTAAACTGGAAAGAGCGCTTGCGAATTTTATGCTAGAAACTCATACCACTGACCATGGTTATACGGAAGTTTGGGTGCCGGTCATGGTAAACGACGAATGTATGACTACTACAGGGCAGTATCCAAAATTCAAGGATGAGTACTATCGCTTAGAGAGAGATGAACTCAATCTAATTCCAACGGCGGAAGTTCCGTTAACGAATTTATACCGGGATGAGATCATTCCGGAAAATTCACTACCCATCTCCATAACTGCCCATACCTCTTGTTTTAGAAGAGAAGCAGGTTCTTACGGAAAAGATACGAGAGGTCTAGTTCGTGTTCACCAATTCCAAAAAGTGGAACTCGTGAAATTTGCTCGTCCGGAAGACTCAGAAGAAGAACATAAAAAGATGCTCTCACACGCGGAGAATATCCTGAAAAAATTAGGGATCCGATACAGAGTGATGTTATTATGCAGCGGAGATATTTCGGCTGCTTCTTCCAAAACGTACGATTTGGAAGTTTGGATGCCCGGTTTGGATCGTTGGATGGAAATTTCTTCCGTTTCTAACTTCAAAGATTTTCAGGCACGACGTGGTAAGATCCGTTACAAATCAAAAGAAGGCAAAAATCAATTGGTCCATACATTGAATGGTTCCGGTTTAGCGATCGGAAGGACCTTGGCAGCCGTAATGGAGACGTATCAAAAAGAAGATGGAACAATCGAGTTCCCTGATGTTTTGAATAAATATCTCTGATTTTTTCTACGAAAAAGTATCAGGTTTTTTCCTAAAAGACAGATAGTTAGAGTATGGCTTCCGATACCCATACTCAATCCTCACCATTTTCTAAGACCGTCTCTATCTTATTTTGTTACTTTGTGTTTGCAGGATTTTCCGTATCAGGGGCGGAAGATTCGCCCATGAAAGGGAAAGTTGCCCCTATAAAAGGAGAGATTAACACTTCTTTAAATGAATTCGGAATAAGCCTATCGGAAGATGGAAATACTTTATATTATTATTCTAAACGTAAAAATTCAAATTATTCGGATCTTTATAAATCCGTAAAAACCAAAGACGGTTGGGCTGCTGGCGAAGAAATTTCCGAATTAAATTCCCAATTCGACGATCAAAGTCCTTTCGTTATAGAGAATGAAAAAGCAATCATCTTTTCCTCTAATCGGGACGGAAGTATAGAGTTTAAACTAGGGAACGGTAAGATCGGAGTTTCTAGAGACCTTTACTTCGCCACCTTGAAAGACGGCTCTTGGGACAAAGTGACCAGACTTCCTCAAGAAGTGAACACTCCTGCAATAGAAGAGAATCCATTTTTAGCCGGTAGCTACCTATTCTTTACTCGTTATCCTTTCGGAAAAGTAGCAGAGTCTGATATTTATATTTCAGAATATAAGAATGGTTCTTGGAAAAAGGCGATCCGAATGGAAAGTCCTGTTAATACCGAATATGCGGAGATCGCTGCCACATTGAGTAGAGACAGTAAGTATTTGTATTTTTCCTCCAATCGTCCGGGTGGTTACGGTGGATTAGATATTTATAAAGTAGAGATCAAGGAAGACGGGACCTTCTCCGCTGCAGTTAACCTAGGACCTCTTATCAACTCTCCAGGCGACGAAGCATTCTACACGGAAACTCCTGACGGCAAAAATGCATACTTTTGTAGGCTAGTGAAAGAGGGTGGCAATTACGATATTTACGAATTTTCAGCGAGTGAATGGGAAGAACTGAAGAAGAACAAAAAGATCTCTTTGGAATCGATTCACTTCCGAACAGGTTCTTTTGAGATAGAAGAAAAATCTTTTGAAATTTTAGACAGATTGGTCTCTTTCTTAAATGAAAATCCTTCCATAAAATTGAAAATTACCGGACATACGGATTTACACGGAGATCCGAGCGACAATTTGGAATTAAGTCGAAATCGGGCTGCAGCGGTGAAAGATTACTTGGTCAAAAAAGGAATTTCATCCGGTAGGTTTACCACAGACGGCAAGGGAAGTAAGGAACCGATTTATCCGGAAAAAAGCCCGGAAATGGACCGCAAAAATCGCAGAACTGAATTTCAAATATTAGAATAGACTAAAAATTCCTTTAACAACCGGAAGATGCCGATAACATAGGTATCATGAAAATGCGGGAGCAGTTTCAGTCGGCAATTCTTTCGGCAATTGTCCTTTTTACCTCCATAGACCTATATTCTCAAACCAAAACAATCCCCTCCAGGTTGGATTCTGTCCTTTCCAAGAAGGAATTGGTAGTCGGGGTCAATCGTGTCTACGAACCTTTTTATATCCAAGATCCGAAAGAAGGTTTTCCGGGATTTGATATGGAACTGGCAAAACTTTATGCTGATTACTTGGGAGTTGCGCTCAAAGTGAAACCTCTCAAAACCTTTCGACAATTTTCGGATGAGATCTCTGCAGGAACGATAGACATTGCTATGGCTGGGATGTCAACGGACTTGAGCCGCGGAAAAACGGTTACCTTTTCGGACCCTTATCTTCTTACAACTCCAGCCGGTCTGGTAAATAAACGTTCCCTTCCCCCGGAGCCGGAAGGTAGTATAGTAACTACTAGGACTTTTAAATCTTTGGAAGATTTATCGGTACTGAATGCTCTTTCATTTTCAGTTAGATCCAATACTACAAATCATAATTATCTTTTGAGGAGATTTGGTAAGAACCAAATCTATAGCTATCTATCGGATTCAATCGCGATAGACGCTTTGACAAAAGGAAACGTGATTTGTTACGTAGCAGATAGTTTATATATTCTATCATTATTACAAAAGCAACCTAGTCTAAAAGCGAACTATGTAGCTCTAGTGAATCCGGTTATGGATGAGTATATTAGCGCCGCATTACCTTTGAACGATCTAGTCTTTACGGACAATTTTAATTTTTTTATCAAAGAATTAAAAAGAACAGGCGTGATCGAAAGTCTCCGTTCTAAATATTTTCTAGGAAGCGGTTGGGTAAAATAATTCGTGTTGGATTCTCCGTCTCAAAAGATCCGAATTCTCGCCCTAGTTATCCTTGTTCTTTTTGGCCTCTCTGTTTCTGCTCAGGAAGTAGAGGAAAAAACAAAGATAGATTTTCAGGGGAACTACCGGGTGCGTGGATTTAGTCTGGGAAGAGATATTTATACTTCGAGACAAACGCCTGTTACACCTTACAACCGATCGGATTTTCTACAACAATACAATCAGGACACTCTGACTAAGTACCAAAATGAGCTAGCAGCTAGACAGAAAGGTTATCCAAGTACTCTCAGTCCTCAAAAGGAAGATACAACCTATTACGATACTAGGATGACATTGAATATGAACTTTTCGACTTCGAAATATTTCGAAGCGTTGGTGGGTGTTCAAATTGGTGACGTTATTTTCGGTGGAAGAGGAGTTAATCAGACTTCTAACGTGGGGCCCGGTCAAGGTGGAGAAGCCTCATTCAGTTCTGCTGTGAATATGCAGACGAACTTTTTATATCTAAACTTTAAATTACCGGAGAAAAGTTTTACTGCAAGAGTTGGTTTACAACTTTTTACCTCTGCACAAGGAAGAGTTGTGTTCGTTCCGGGAACAGGCGTGAATTTAACCAAGGATATCCGGGATTGGAACACTACGATAGAAGGCGGTTGGTTTGTAGCAAAACAGAATAATCTCACCGACTTGGACAGGAATACGTTTGCAGATAAAAATTACCAAGGCTCCAACGTTTATTTTTATAAGATCAAAACGAGTTTTTTTAATAACACAAAACATGAACTGTACAGTTTTTATTTGGATGATAACCTAAGGGAAGTTCAAGACGTGAACGGTGTGTACGGATTGGTTTCCAGGACCAGCGACGCGAATCAATTGTTCTGGCATGGTTTATTTAACGAATTTAATTTTTCAGATTTTACATGGACTATTCACGGTATTTACAATCACGGAACCGTCAAATCTTTGAATCCATACAGGGATGCCGATGGTAATGAGATCCAACAGAAGTACGACTTGTATAAGATCAAAGGAGGATTTTTTGATACACAATTATCTTATCGCTATAATGAATCCATAAGTATTACTTCCATGATTTCCGGTTCTACCGGCCGACCCGGTTACGAAAAGGATGGCACCAGATCCAACTTGCATGGGAACGGTTATAGAACTTTGTTCCCCGGATATTCTCTTTCTAATATTGCGAACGACTTTACGGGAGGTTACGCATTATTTTCCGGTAGAGACATGAGCGGTTTGTACGAGTACGGAATATTTACGGATATCGTTCTATCCGGACCCTTGGTTTTGACTTTAGGATATTATAGATTGTACGGGACCAAGTCTCCTCTCATCGATAATAATAGATTTTACAATGAGGAAAACTTCTATCACACCTCAGCTTATTTCGGTCAGGAATATAACGTAAATCTAAGATGGAGTGCATTTCGAGATATGCAGATACTTTTACGTTCCGGTTATTTCGTAGCGGGTAACGGATTGAAAGCTTATTTAGATACGACACAGGGAACAATTCTAAGAGAATTGTTCGTCACAGCGGAGCATAGGTTCTAAAGTTTGAGTCGTGAGCGGATCGCTCTACCTAACGTGTATTGGTCCGCGAGTTCTATGGAACCACCGACTGTGATCCCGTAAGCGATCCTAGTAACAGTTACATTAAAATTCTTTAATTGATGATTCAGATAATCCGCTGTTGCATCCCCTTCTAAAGTAGGGTTGGTCGCAACTAAGACCTCTTTTAGATCTTCGGGTTCGATTCTATTTAAAAGTTCTCGAATGCGGAGATCTTGAGGTCCTACTCCTTCTAAAGGAGAGATGACTCCGTTGAGCACATGGTATCTTCCTTTGAATTCTCCCGTGTTCTCTATGAAAAATACGTCTTCCGGTTGTTCTACTACACAAACTGTATGGCTGTCTCTTTTTTCGGAGAGGCAAAGATCGCAGATCTCTTCTTCAGAATAAGATCCGCAGCGGGAACAAAAACGGATCCTTCCCTTTACTTCCGATAAACTTTGGATGAAGCCGTTAAAAACGGCAGGATCTTGTCTCAATAAATGAAAACTGATACGGTAAGCGCTTTTTCTTCCGATTCCTGGAAGGGAAGAGAGCGCATTTACCATTCCTTCAATCAAATGTTCAGCCAAGGTTACCGCCGAATAATTTGGAAATTTCAGAGAGATCTATTCCGCCCGTGATCGATTTTAATTCGTATTCGGCGGCCTGCTTTGCTTTTTGAATAGCGTCGTTGGTTGCCGCCATTACTAGATCTTCTAACATTTTATTATCTTCTGAATCGAATAATGCACGATTGATCTTTACATCCACGATAGAGCCGTCCCCGGTAGAAGTAACCTGGACCATTCCTGCGCCTGCATCACCCATCACTCTCAGGTTGGAGATCCTTTTTTTGATCTCTTCCATTTTACCTCGCATTTCTCCCATCTTGGAGAAAATTTCGGATGCGTTCTTTAAATTTTCAAACATGGCTTTTATCCTAGAGTCCCAGCTTAGGCACTTTGGAAGGATCTACATCCGTTCCTAAAAACTCGTTTTTGAAAGATTTTTCCCATTCTGCGTCTTCGGAAGAAACATTTTTTGCCATATCTTCCAAAGAGGAAAGTGGTCCTGATTTTTGTTCCTGAGGGATTTCTTTCTTCTCTTTAGACACAATTGGGGCTGCTGTCGGAGCTGGAGTTTGTAATTCTTTGGGTGGCGTAGTTGCAGCTTGTTTCTTAGGAACCTCGAATGTAGTGGTAGGTGAGTTCGAATCCTGGTCTTGGATCATCAGTATGAGATGATTGATCCTATCTACAAGTCCCGCAAGGCTCGGTTTTGCCAGGTCTTCCGTAAGTTTTTTAATCTGTATCTCTATGAAAATTTTGATCTCGAAAGAGTTTCTCAAACGAAGAGTTTTTACTTTTTCGAATAATTCGAATAAACGAAAAGAAAGTTTGTTCAAAGCGATCGGATCTATGGATTCGAAATCCTTTCTCATCTTGATCAGATCCTCTCTCGGATAGTTTACTGATTCGGAATCCGCTACGGAATCTTTCAATAAACATAATGTATGAGTGAACTCGATCGAATCCCAAAGGAATTTGAAGATATCCTGACCTTCTTGGTATAAGTTCTCAATAATCTGTAAGGACTTGGAAGAATTTTCGGCATCTACCAGACTTTTGATAAAGTCGGATAAAAAATCGATCCCATGGTAACCGATCATTTTTCTGATCTCTGATCCTAAGAGTCGATTGTCAGTGAATACAAGAGCTTGCTCCATGAAGGAAAGCATATCTCTCACGGAACCGTCACCTTTCTTTGCTACCCAAAACAATCCTTCGGAATCGTACTTGGTTTTTTCTTCCTTACATAAATTCTCCGCATAATCTTGGAGAACGGATAAAGGGACTTTTTTAAAAATAAAGTCTTGGCATCGGGATAGAATTGTTTCCGGAATTTTATGATACTCGGTAGTAGCCAAAACGAAAACCACATGAGCAGGAGGCTCTTCCAAGGTTTTTAAAAGTGCATTGAAAGATTGGTCTGTAAGCATGTGCACCTCGTCTATGATGTACACTTTGTACTTACCGCCCATCGGAGTGAACTTTACGTTATCTCTAAGTTCTCTGATATTTTCTATCCCGCGATTACTCGCAGCATCTATCTCCAGAACATCTCCCGAAATTCCTTTCGTGATCTCTTGGCAAGAATCGCATTGATTGCAAGGTTCGTTATCGATCGGATTTTGGCAGTTCAGCCTTTTTGCAAAAATCCTAGCGATTGTAGTTTTTCCTACACCACGAGGACCGAAAAAAATATACGCATGACCTATCTTTCCGGATTTAACCGCATTTTGTAATGCACCGATCGCTAGATTCTGATGGATTACGTCCTGGAATCTTTGAGGGCGGTATTTGCGGGAGAGAACTTCGTGATTTCCGGCCATAGGTTTGTAATTTTACCAGATAGCCCGAGACAAGAAAGGAGGAAAAGCCTAAAAGTCCGTCTAATTTCTCTTATCTTTGAAGAAAGTTTTGAATAACTCTGTGGTCGTTTCAGACTTAATTAGGACAAGTTCTGGAAAAAAATTTCTGCTATAAATGGTTTCTAAAGGAAGAGAAGAAATCCCTTCTCCCAATTTTGCAGGTACCAGATATGCTACTTTAGGGATTCTAGAAAGAAGAATAGAACCCCCGCACATTAAACAAGGCTCTAGAGTGGTAATGAGGATACAATCAGTGAGGTATCGTTCCTTGCAGATCCGTTTTGCTTCGGAAATCGCAAGAAGTTCGCTATGTAAGGAAGAATCTTCCGAAATTTCCACCGAGTTGAAAGCTTCACAAATAAGACTTCCGTTTTTGTAAATTTGCGTGAAACTTGGGATCTCTTCCGAATTTTGGCTTCGAATTTCTTCAAATCGGTCTAAAAAAACCTTAAGGAATGGTTCTATAATTTCTTGGCTCATTTTCGGTTTCTATTTCTGTTTCTCTTTTAAATTCTTCTTGCTCTTAGCGTATGTAAATGGTTTTTTCAAGCGCATGATTCTTTCGGCCAAATTGATGAGACCGGCCGGTTCTTCCGCAAAGTCCAACACTCTACTTGTACGTTTAAATTCTCCTACGGGACCTGTTTCCTCTCAAAGGCAACCTTTAATCTTAGGCCTGGCCTTGGACAGAAGTTGGTCCATGAAAGGAAACAAGATGGATTCTGTCATCCAGGCTTCTTCCTCCCTGGTCAATTGGTTGACCCGTCGCGATTTTTTAACCGCCGTTGCTTACGCAGAAGATGTTCAGGTCATCCAACCTCTTGTTCCGTTGGCCGAAAAAAATTCCGTCATTCATAGATTGAATTCTATCCAAGTAGGTACTTCCACCAACCTAAGCGGTGGATGGCTTCATGTTCTAAGAACTTTGGAATTACATCCGATTGCGGACGGTTATAAAAGGGTGATTCTTCTTACTGATGGAAATCCAACATTAGGGATCAAGGATCCTGTTCAGTTGATCCAGATCGCGGCAGATGCCTATAAAAAAGGGATCAGTACGACTGTGATCGGTTTCGGTAACGACTTCAACGAAATACTTTTGAAAGAGATCGCGGAATCGGGAGGAGGTAATTTCTATTATGTGGAAACTCCCGAAGAAACCGGTGATATATTCTTCAAAGAATTCGGTGATATCGGGACCTTATACGCGCAATCCATAGAACTCAAAGTGGATTTTCCAAAAGGAATGGATTATTTGGATTTAGTCTCTGAAGTTTCTTCTTACCAAGAACCCGATCCGGAAGAGACAGGACGAACTAAAACATTAGTATTGGAAGTTGGAGACATGAGAGCGGACGATGTTAAGAGCATCGTAGTCCAGCTTCGCCCGACCAAAAAAGATACTCCTGCAAATATTAATATTTCTGCAAGTTATTACGAGCTAACCGACGGCGCAAAACTTGAACAAAAAAACATAGATATTCCTTTGGATTGGAGGGACGACTCTGCCAAGGAAGATGCGGATGTTGTTGTCGAGGCAACCATCGCTAAAACCGGAAAAGGTTTAAGAAAAGCGGGAACACTTTTGAAAGAAGGTTATACGGAAGAATCCATTGCTCTCCTAAACGATCTGATCAAAGATATAAACGAGAAGGAAGAACTGGCGCCTGAAGTTTTGCAAACGCTTGGCTTTAGGGTAAGTTCTTTAAAAAATCGGATCCTGGAAAATTCTCCTACTGCCGCAAAACATTTAGTGGCTTCCGCTTCCGAGCTTCAGTACGGAGCATTGGAAAATTTCCCGGACGATGGAGTGGAATACCACGATCAGATCTTTGCGTATCGTACGAATGAAGATATAGATCTTTATCGATGCCCTGAGATCAAAACTGCTATCCAAGAAAAGATGAAAGAAGGTTACAGATACATCGTATTCAATCTGGCTAAATCTTCGTATATCGATTCTTCCGCGATCGGTATGTTGATACAGATCGCAGGCTGGCTCAGAAAAAGAGGCGGAGAATTGATCGTAAGTAATCTAAGATCTTCCGTTAAAAAAGTATTCTCGATCACTCGATTAGAATCTCATATCCGTGCTTCCGAAACGGAGGAAGAGGCCCAAAGTTTATTGAAAGCCTGGATAGAAAGTAAGGCGGTTTAGCTTAGTAAGCTTTCCGCTGCGAGTATTGCATCCTTTACTTCCGAGTATAATCCGACCGGGATCGCGATACCTTTTTGGGTGGGTTTGTATTCACCTTCGCTGTCTGTGTACCAAACTCGTAAGTTCAGATATTTATTTCCTTTAAATTCTGAAATTTCGACTCGGATGATCTCACCTTTGCCTTTATCGATATCTCGGATTACGCTCATAGTTTTCCCTTCCTGACGGCAAAAGACTAAATTCCCGGTTTTGGATTTCCAGTCGTTTTCCATAAAAAAAGGCCCCCGATTGGGAGCCTTTTAGCTAGAAAAAATTTACAAAATCAATCAGTAAGTTTCCACGAAAAGTTGGTGGGCGCCTTCTAGATGATGTTTGTATTCTTCGTAAGTTCCTGAGTTTCCGTCGATCTTTTGGATCTCTTCGATCACTCCTTTTTCCATCCCTTTCGGACCGCCGCAGATATAGAAACGTCCACCGGAAGAGAGGACTTTTTTTACTTCCGCTTCCAACATTTTAACTCTGTGAGATATATACATTCTTCCACCGTCGAAAGGATTGTTTTCTTCTCTGGAGATAGCGGTAACTAATTTGAAATTAGGGAATTTCTGCTCTAATCCTCTTAGATAATCCATCATTACCAACTCATCCGAGTAAGGTGCACCGTATACGAGAGTTATATTCCCTGTGAAGTTGATGAGTTTATGCTCAAGAAGTTCTTCGCTCATTCCAATAAAAGGAGCAATCCCTGTTCCGGTTGCAAGGAACATGATGTCTCCGGAAAAGTCGGTGTTTGGAAGAAGGAATTTTTTTCCGGAGGGTCCGGTCATTACTACTTCGTCGCCTTCTTTCAGATCACAAACGTAATTGGAGCAAACGCCTTTGAACTGAACGTTTCCATCCGCATCGTAAACATTATCTCTTTTGATAATGAATTCGATCGTATCTTCTTTCATTCCGAAAGAATAGCTAGGAGAAGCGATGGAGTATAAACGAACCGTATAAGCTGCGTCTGCAAGTCCCTTCGCTTTTTTTTCAGGATCTTCACCCGGAGGGATGATTCCGCCTGATTGTCCTATCAAATACGGATATTGGCCATGATCAATGGCTAGAGTGATTCTATGAATTAAGGACTCGCCTTCCTTTTTAGGTCTTTTACCTGTTCCAGGTTCCGGTGTAAGGCGAACATTGCTGATGACCTTAGCTTTTAACGGGTTTGATTTTTTGAATATATTGATTTGCGGCTCTCTAACGGGCTTCATGGGCGGGCTGGGTCCTGATGTCGATTTCTGATGTATTACAGAATTTTTTCGGAAGCTAATTCGTCAAACGGGATATTTCTATAGGAAGACGGTCGATTTCTCCATATTATGTCTTCTTTATCTGTAATCCTTTGATAACTTATAGACTTAGATATTTGTCGCCTCATGTGAGTATTTCATTCCGAAATTTGGGATAGATTCGAATTCGAACCGCGGATACGTTGGCAGATATTAAAAGTCTAGAAAAGAGGGTCTTAATGGCTAGATATACATTGGAAGAACTGGCTTCCAAAATTTCCGGAGCAAAAATAGAAAATTGCGCGGACCCCAAAAAAGTTCAGGTGGAATCCGTATCTCCCGTCAATCCCGGAGTTGCGAACAGCATTAGTTTTCTCGCAAATAAGAAGATGTTAAACGAGGCAAAAAAGACAGCCTCTAGTATCGTTCTAACCACTTCAGAGTTCGCAAAAGAATTAGAAGTGCCTTGCTTGGTTGTAGATAAACCCGAACTTATCCTTGCTCAGGTTTTGGATCTCATCTATCCACCTCACAAGTTTGAAAATAAAGTAGAGACAAATGCATTCGTTCACCCTAGAGCAAAGATCGGTAAAAATTGTTATATTGGAAATTTTGCATCCGTTGCGGAAGATGCCGAGATCGGAGACAACGTAATCTTAGAAGACGGGGTTCGTATCGGAAGAGGAGCAAAGATCGGAGAAGGTTCGCATATAGGACCGAATAACGTAATCCACCATGGAGTTATCATCGGAAAAAGGTTCAGATCTTTCGGAAATTGTACTGTAGGTGGGGACGGTTTCAGATTCGTCTTCGCAAACGGTAAGCACAATAAGATCCCTCAAGTCGGAACGGTTATCGTGGGAGACGATGTAGAGATGGGTTCCAATAGCGCAATCGATAGAGGTGGTTTGGAAAACACGATCATAGGAGACGGCTGTAAATTCGATAACCTAGTTCATATCGGTCATAACTGTGTATTAGGAAAAAATGTAGTGATTGCAGGTTACACAGGTATAGCCGGTTCTACTACGATAGGAGATAACGTTACTATCGGCGGAGGGTGTGGGGTGGCAGACCATATCGGAATTCCGAGCGGGACGATCGTAGGCGGAGGGACCTCCGTCCGTAACACACTTTCTAAACCGGATATTTACGTAGGTTGGGATTACGGACTGACTTTCCCTGAATTCCAAAAGTTACGAGTGAATATCAAAAACGTGGTTAATTTCCAGAAATGGGCCAGAAGAATAAAGGCTCTAGAATCCAAATTGGGAATTAGCTCCGAGGAATAGGCTGCGGTTAAAATGGGTCTGCCAACATTCTTCATTTAGAATGCCCTAAAGCAAGGATTTGGCCGGTTCGAAAAACTTCCCGAACTATGTCCAATAGGCTTGACATCGTTCGGAGAAGGTTCAATTCTTCGCCTTATCCCAATCCGGAGGCTAGCCTTGAATACCCGACCCAATACTGAGGTCTTGGACCAGATTCCAAACTCCCAGATTTCCGGGCGGGACTTTCCTCAAATAAATAGATTAGGAAAGTTGTTGGATTCGTATGCGGACAATTTGCTGGAGCCACATTCACCAAAAGTCGTGCTGATCAGCGAGCTCAGATATAACCGCAATTAAACAAAAAGTAAATATTTTGATAAGACCCGAATTCTCGGGTCCTTCATTCCTTCTTCTGCCGAATAATATTAAGATTATTTAATTTTCTTATGGTCCTTTCCTAAAAAAAACAGGCAAGCTAAAGACATAACGCCGGACATTGACATTACCGTGATCATCGGATAAGCGCTTCCGTCGTGAAGAAGGCTAACTGCCGCTGTAGAAACCGCACCAAATACCATCTGTATTGCCCCCATTAAAGCGGACGCACTTCCTGCGTTTTTGGAAAAGGGGCCCATTGCGAGAGCGGAAGCATTCGGAACGATGAGTCCGAAAGCACTCACCAGGAAGAAAATCAAAACAAGCATAGGAATAAATCCGAAACCGAATACTTCGAAAATCACGAGCAAGGAACAGAGTATTAAATAAGAGAATCCGACATATTTCACAATGGTCGCGGCTTCCAATTTTTTGAGAAGGATGCGATTGATCTGACTAGCAAGGATCAGGCCGAAGGCGTTAAATCCGAACAGATAACTATAATCGGTTTGTGATAGTCCGTTTAAAACCATAAACACAAACGGTGAACCGGCAATATACGCAAACATCACTGCGGCGGAAAATCCGGAACTAAGCACGTAGGTTTTGAAGATCGGATTGGAAAAGACTTCGATATATTCTCGAATTACCGGAGCGATCTTAAGAGAAATGGAAGAGTCTCCTCCTTTGCTGTCTTGGAAAATCAGCAGAGATCCAAAGAGCATTAAAGTAGAAATTCCGGTGAGTGTGAAAAATATCCATTTCCAACTCGCAAATTGAAGAAGAAGTCCTCCGACGGTGGGTGCTAGTATCGGCGCAATTCCCATCACTAAAATGATCTGAGAAAAAACTTTGGCCCCTTCGTGAGGAGAGAACACATCTCTTACCACGGCTCTTGGGATTACCATTCCAGCGCAAGCACCTAAAGATTGAAGAAATCGGAAAAATATTAATGCATTCACGGAATTTGAAAACCCACATGCCAAGGAACTTGTGATGTATAACAGTAAGCCTACCAATAGAGGAATTTTACGACCGAAACGATCTATAATTGGGCCATAAAATAATTGTCCAAAAGAAATTCCGAAAAAGAAGCTAGTTAACGTTAGTTGCACATCAGAGATCGGAGTTCCGAGATCCTTTGCGATCTCATTCATACCCGGAAGATACATGTCGATCGAAAAGGGTGCAATTGCAGTCAATGCACCAAGTATTAGGATTAAAGTGCCATTAGATTTGCTCACTCTCCTAGAATTTGATGCGACTAGTAGAGGTCTATTCTTCTAATTCCTTCCTTAGAATTTTCTTATCGAACTTCCCCACACTAGTTTTTGGGATCGAAGAAACCGACCGAATATCATCTAACTTCGGTAATTGCCAATGAGCAAAATGTTCTTTGAGTCGATCATGAATCTCTTTCGGATCTACTTTTTTACCTTCTACGGGAACTACAAAGATAACCGGGGCTTCGTCTCTTACAGGATCTTTTCTTCCGACAACTGCGGCTTCTAAAACATCCGGATCTGCCATGACGAGATTTTCCATATCCACTGAAGAGATCCATTCCCCCCTAGTTTTGATCAGATCCTTTTTACGGTCTGTGATTTGCATATAGCCGAATTCATCTAGGACCACAACATCACCTGTGCGGAACCAACCATCCGAAGTAAAAGATTCAGGAGATTCTCCACTTTTGTAAGAAGCGGCGATCCAAGGTCCTCTTACTAAAAGTTCACCGGGAGTTTTTCCGTCTTTAGGAACGTCTTTACCATTATCGTCGATTGCACGGATCTCTACCCCTGGAACAGGAACACCTTGTTTGGCTCTATAAGAATATCTTTTATCACCGTTCCATTCTTCCATAAAACCGCGAAGATGAGAAACTGTCCCAACGGGAGAAGTTTCCGTCATTCCCCATGCGTGGAGAATAGAAATCCCGAAATCTTTTTCAAAACCTTCGATCAGACCTCTAGGCGCGGCAGAACCGCCGACAACCATAGTATGAAGTTTGAGATTATATTTCGTTTTCTTTAAATGTTGGTAGAGAACATTCCAAACTGTAGGAACTCCTGCAGTCAGAGTAACTTCTTCCGATTCCAATAATTCCGCAAGCGCCGCTCCTAAAAGATGTTTTCCAGGAAATACCAATTTACATCCGGTCATTACCGAAGCGAAAGGTATTCCCCAAGAATTAACATGGAACATGGGGACCACTGGAAGAACAGTTTCAGATTCTTTTATACACAATGCATCCCCCATGCAGATGGACATAGAATGTAAATACGTAGATCTATGAGAATATACGACCCCTTTCGGATTTCCGGTCGTTCCGGAAGTGTAACAGATCCCGGCCGCCTCGAACTCGTCGATAGGTTCGAAATTTTCGACATCGTCTCCCGTTTTTAAAAAATCTTCGTAAGAGATAGCGTTGGGCAGATTCGGGAAGGGAACATTCTCCTTATCGTCTATAATAATAAACTTTTGCACGCCGTGTATTTGGCTTAAATTCTTTTCGATCGACGGAGCTAACGACTTATCCACAAAGATAAATTTATCCTTCGCTTCGTTGATGATATAAGTGAGTTGTTCCGGAAATAATCGAATATTGATAGTGTGGAGAACTGCACGTATGCTTGGGATCGCAAAATACAGTTCCAAGTGAACCGAATGATTTAAGCAAAAAGTGGCGATCGCTTCTCCAGGTTTTGCGCCCGCCTTTCGTAATGCGCTCATTAATCGTATCGTTCTTTTGTAAAATTCACCGTAAGTTAGTCTTTGGACGGAATTATCATGCCATTTGGTAACGATTTCCTTATGCGGATGAACCTCTTTTGCTCTTTTTAGAATGGAAGGCAAAACCAATGGATAATCCATCATTGTGGAACGCATAAACTTCTCCGCATAAAATCTCGGCCCAAGATTATTGCACCGAATCGGTTGAGGTCAAGAAGAATCGAAAGAAATTGAGATTGTTTTATCTCAAAACGAACGATCTCCAGATAAATGCATGTTGGAGTTCCTAGATCCCGTTTTCAAAAAAAGACGAACTAAACAAAGTTAGTCGAAGGTTCACTTGCAGTACCCAGCCATAGAAAATCCCAATTCATAAGCGGTAAAAATTTGGATATTGGCTGCCCACGCAAGTTTAGAATCCGTGTCGGTTAGATCTGAAGTCGCGATCGTGATCGGTTTTATTATTTTTTGGGTGAAGTCGCAAGGAGATACAGGTAGGCCTTGGTCCCCCTTCATATATTTTCCAAGAGTGAAGAATAAAAAGTTTCTAACGATCTGAGACTTACCTTCGAGCGCATTTGAGAATTTTAGGTACGATTCTAAATTTGATTCCAGCTCCAGCCTTGCTTTCGTATCCAATGGATTCACTTTCAACTTTGCCGAAGTCGTTTGAAATTTCTTTTCTAAATCTAAGCGAAGTCTTTCCGCACAAAAGAATTTCGTTCCTTCTTCTGCGCTTAAAGTTTCATATTTGATCCTATAATATTCGATATTTCCGTCTTTATTCAAATGAAAATGTTTTCCTTCTCCTGCTTCCGGAACATAGACGATCTGACCTGTCATGTAATCCTCTCGAATATTCTGTTCCGATATTTTATATAAAGTCTCTAACATGATCCTCTCATTCCCACTTGAGACGGATTTGTCGGAAAAAAGAAACCGTAAGCAGGCCTTGTTAATATCCGGATGGTTTATATAGGTTTGTTGCATTCTTTGCGCTGAACCGATACAGGTGATCAAGAATAAGGAACAAAGATAAAGAACGCCTTTCATGCAAAGGAAAATATTCAGGCTGCTAACATTAAATCCATTCTTTTTTCTACGAGGAAGCGGGTAAAGCGCTCATTCTATAATATTCTTGACAAAGTATCATACCATACAGGGTATAGATTATGGAATTAGATGAAATAAGAAAACAGCTTACTCATAGACTACATAGGATCAAGGGCCAATTAGACGCGATCGAGAAGAATCTGTACAATAAAGATGACGATTGTGAAAAGACCATAATTCTTCTAAAGGCTTCCAGCCAGGCTTTAAAGAAATTCGGAGAAGCTTATGTACAGGATTATATGGATAAATGTTTCTCCGAAAAAAAAGCTCCTTCTTCCATCCAAAAAAACCTAAAAAAAGCGATTAAAGCCGCTTTTTCTCTCTAATCTCTTCCTTTCATCCTTTTTCAGCCCCGATTAGGCTCTGTCCTTTTCGGGCTTGAGCAATATCAAATCTTTACTCTCGATTTTTTGTTGACATTCAGCATACCCCTATGGGTATATGGAAATGATCATACCTATGGGGGTATATGGAATGAGTGAATCAAACGCAAAAATTTGGTATTTGGAGCGGATCCTATTCTTAATCGGAGGATCGGTTTCTTTGTTGGGTCTCTTAATCGCGTATTTTATCAGTCCTTGGGGACTGGTACTGAATATTTTAGCGAGTATCAACATGATCCTATTCTCGTTAGTCGGTTTTTGCCCCATGGCTTTTATCCTGACTCGACTTGGAGTACCTCGTAAATGCGAGGCTATTAGGTAAAAATTTATGAAAATTCGGTCCCTTGGTTCGCTTTTAGTAACTGGAACGTTAATTGTCACTCCGTTGTGGGGGGATATTTTTGGAGAGGTTTTGGAATTTTCTTCCGTATGGGAAAAGGTCGCCGCAAATTCGCCTTCTCTCAGAACGAAGAATTTGGAAATAGAGGCTGCAAGGTCTGCGAGCGATCGGGCCGGATTACATTGGTTTCCGAAATTATATACGGATGTTCGGACTTACCAAACTGACGATCCTATTTTGAATTTTACGGGAAAGTTGGGACAAAGGTCGGCAACCCAATCCGATTTTTCGACTGCGAGTAATCGTTCTAACCTTTCCAACTTTTTAGATTCGAATAATCAGTTATATCAGAATCTTAATCCGAATTCGGCAAATATCTTCGCCAAAGACACTTTGAATCGCCCAGGAAGTAACGGTTATTCCAGAGGAACCATAGGTCTGGAATTTCCACTCTATGAAGGCGGTTCAAAGGAGGCTTTTAAGGAAATAAAAGAAAAGGAATTACAAGCGCAAATACATGAGTCGGAATATTTTAATAAAACATTATATATTCAGACAGCCATTGCGTTCAGATCATCGTTGATCTTTTCCGAGGGAGTGAAGGAGCGAGAGAAAATACTTCGGCAATTGAGTTCATTTTCGAGTACATATAGACTCGATTCGTTTTCGAATCCTGTAGGACATTCAGGCTCCTTGGCGTTAAAATCCGTTCAGCTTAGGCTTATTTCTGAGATAAAGGAGAAAGATCTTTATAAAAAAGAGTCTTTGGAATCGATAAAAATCATGTCGGGCGGAGTTCTCGATAATCTCCAGCCTTCGGAATCCTCTTTAGCCAAATTTTATGACGAAAATTTACCCCTCTCGGTTTCCGCTTCCGAAGTCAGGACTCCCGTTTCGAAAATGTTAGAATCATATTCAGGTATCTCTAAAGATAAAGTTTCTATGGAGAATTCCAAATTTTTGCCGAAAGTCGGTGTTTATGCCGAGGCGTACGGTTATGCCGGCGATCGAAATTTTGCGAATTCATACAATGCGGGAGTTTATCTTCAGATGAACTTATTGAATCCAACGGATATCGGTTCCAAAAAGGAGGCGGAAATCCAAGCAAAGGCCGCGGAAACCAAATGGAAAGAAGCGCGGCTGAAAGAAAATTCAGAGTTCAAAATTCTTTCCGAAAAGGAAAGGGTACTTTTTCAGGCGGGGAAAGATTCCGAAGAATCCTATCGCATTCAGTACGAACAACTGATCCTTTCTCAGACTTTATTCAAAAGAGGTAATATTCCAGCGACGTCTCTTGCGGAAAGTTTTTCTAGGACCGCGGACGCTCTTACTAGGAAAGAATACATAGATCTAGAATATTTGAGAACTCGCGCCCAACTAACTCTTTATTCGGGAGATAACAATGCATCAGGAAACTAAAAAAGATAATGCGGAAGGATTTGCGGGAGTTCTCGCGGGAAAATTCATCCGTTCAAAACTGACTCCGATCTTCGCAGCTGTTAGCATTTTTGCGGGAATATTGGCCGTGTATCTTACACCAAAAGAAGAAGAACCGCAAATTTCCGTTCCGATGGTCGACATAGCTTTCTTTTCCCCCCAATATTCGGCAAAAGAAATGGAGAGAAAAGTAACCGAAGTCGTGGAAAGAGCTGTTTGGGGATTGGAGGGAGTGGAGTTCGTATATTCCGCGACGCAAGACCATAAATCAATGATTACCGTACGATTTAAAGTAGGGGAACCTTTAGAACCTTCCTTAGTGAAGGTGCATCATAAAATTTTAGGGATAAAAAATCAACTTCCTCCGAACACTTCCGAGCCATCCGTTAATTCGTTTACGATCGACGATGTTCCTTTCTTAGCATTTACTTTTAGCTCTACGGAAAAAGATGACTATTCCCTTCGCAGCTTGATCGCTCCTCTCGCGCGTGAACTATCTTCAACGCCGGACCTTTCAAAAGTGGAATTGTTGGGTGGCCGAAAGAAATCGGTACGGGTAATTGCCGATCCGGATCGGATGAGACAATACGGTGTCGATTTTCTTCAATTATCCGAAAGTTTGAAGATGAACTCTTCGGATTTCCCTGCCGGAAAAAACTGGGATCCCAAAAAAGTTTACGATATCGAAATAGGATCCTCCATTCGAAACGAGAATGATCTCAAACAAATACCCGTGAAACAAAGCTGGGGGAGAGTGATAAAGTTAGGAGATATCGCTCGAATTTATGAAGGACCTGAAGAAAGAACGAGGCAGTCTTTATTCTTTCTGAAAGAAAATCCGAATACGGCGGAGAATGCTGTTACGATAGTTTTTTCGAAAAGAAAGGGAACTAACGTGGAGGCTCTTGCCGGCATTATTCGGGAACGGGCAAACGAATTTGCAAAGGACCTTCCTAAAGAAGTAAAATTGACAGTTGTCCGCGATTACGGTCTTACGGCCGGTTTGAAATCGAAAGAATTGATCGAACATTTATTGATTGCAACGATATCCGTTTCGGTATTGATCGCACTGTGGATGGGCTTTCGCGCTTCCCTTGTTGTATTTGTCGCAATCCCGGTCACTTTGGCTCTCACATTATTTATTTATTATTTTCTAAACTATACTCTCAATCGGGTAACTTTGTTCGCTCTCATTTTTTCTATCGGTATTTTAGTAGATGATGCGATCGTAGTCGTGGAAAATATTGAAAGGCACCTTTCTTTTGCCGGGAAAAGAGGGAAGGTCAAGGCCATTTTGGATGCGGTTTCGGAAGTAGGAAATCCAACGATCCTTGCTACGTTTACTGTGATTGCCGCTATTCTTCCTATGGCATTTGTCCGAGGACTGATGGGCCCATATATGAAACCGATACCGGTAGGAGCGAGTCTTGCCATGATCCTATCGCTCATAGTTGCATTTTCTGTCATCCCTTGGGTTAGTTTAAGGCTGCTGAAAGAGCATACCGGATCGGAATCCGAAAGAAAAATATCTAAGTTAGACGCCTTATATCTAAGGATTGCCGGTTGGCTTTTGCAATCCAAGAAAAACTTGGCGAAAATGGTTCTGTTAATTCTGGTTCTATTTTCGATCGCTGTCTCTCTTGTCGCTTTTAAGATCGTGAAAGTAAAAATGCTACCATTCGACGACAAGGACGAGTTCCAAATTCTCTTGGACTATGATCCTCGAACTCCCCTTTCCAAAACAGTAGAGTTAAGTTCCGATCTTGCGAAGCGGCTTTTAGCGGAGGAGAACGTTGAGAAGATCCAAATTTTTGCGGGAGAGCCTGCACCCTTCTCTTTTTCCGGAATGGTTAAGCATACCTTTTTACGAAGAGATGAATGGAAAGCTGATTTGCATATCGTTCTTAAGGAAAAGGATTCTAGAAAGAAAAAAAGTCATGAGATCATAGAATCGATCCGCCCCATTCTGAAACAATTCAGCAGTGAGAACACCGTTCTGAGTAAAGTTCTAGAAATACCACCTGGACCGCCTGTACTATCGACACTCGTTGTAGAAATCTACGGTCCTAGTGAAAAAGAAAGGATCCGCGTTGCCAAAGAAATCCGATCCATTGCTGAAAATCAAGAAGGGATTGTGGACTTGGATTCCAGTCTTTCCGAAACAAGACCCAAGATAAAGGTTCCTTTCGAATTCGGAAAAGGAGGAATAGTTGGAATTCCTTCTTACATACTAGCACGTAATGCCGGATTCTTTTTTGGAGAAAATTCGATATTCTATCTTTCGGAATCGGAACATCCCGAGGATATTTCCGTCGACCTTTCCGTTCCAAACGATTTCCGATCTTCTCCTAGGTCGTTTTCCAATTGGGATCTATCTTCCCAATACGGGGGTTCGGTTTCTCCTAAGTTCCTGATCGGTAAGGAAGAAATCTCACCTTCTAAGATACTACATCGTAAAAACTTAAAACCGCTGGAGTACGTTACTGCGGAGTTTTCAGGAAAAGAAGAAGCTCCAGTATACGGGATCCTTTCCCTTACCCCGAAAATACAATATCCGATATTCACTTCGGAAGTTCCGTGGAACACGAAACATCCCGTAATAAAATGGGATGGGGAATGGTACATAACGTATGAGGTCTTTCGGGATCTTGGTGGTGCGTTCGCCGTCGTTATGGTACTGATCTATATTCTCGTTTTAGGATGGTTCCAAGATTATAAACTCCCCATCATTATTATGGCTCCGATCCCTATCTCTTTAATAGGGATCATACCGGGACATTTGATTTCAGGAGCGTATTTCACAGCCACTTCCATGATCGGATTCATTGCCGGGGCAGGGATAATAGTTCGGAACTCCATCATTCTGGTGGATTTTATACAAGCCGAATTGGAAGCGGGCAAACCGTTGAAAAAAGCGGTATTGGATGCCGGCGTAGTAAGGTTCCGTCCAATGTTTTTAACTGCGGCAGCAGTGATTGTCGGAGCATCCGTAATGTTGTTCGATCCTATTTTCCAGGGTCTCGCGGTGTCTTTGATTTTCGGTGAGATCGCTGCAACAGTGCTCAGTAGATTTGTGGTACCCGCGTTTTACTATTGGTTTTCCGGAAAGAAGGAGTAAAAACTAAACGAAAGATATATTCTAATTTTTTAATAAATACCTAGAGGAGAATGTGTATGAGAACTTTAATTTTGGGGGGTGGGATATCCGGACATACCGCCGGAACACTTCTGAAAAAGTACGTAAAGAATAAGCATGAAGTAGTGGTAATTACACCGAACTCACACTGGAATTGGATCCCTTCCAATATTTGGGTCGGAGTAGGTGCAATGAAACCCTCTCAAGTCACATTCGCATTGAAACCGGTTTACGACAAATTAGGAATACGGTACATACAAGCGAAAGCGATTAGTATACATCCCGAAGGTGGCACTCACAGAAACAAACCTTACGTGACGATCGAATATGTCGCGGGAGAGAAACAAGGAAAGAGTGAGGAGATCGAATACGACTTCTGTGTGAACGCAACCGGTCCCAAACTGAATTTCGATGCAACTCCGGGTTTGAGTCCTCAGTTCGGAAATAGTTTATCCGTTTGCACTTATTCTCACGCAGAAGAAGCGGGTAAAAAATTAAAAGAAGTGATACAACGAATGAAATCCGGAGAAACTCTCAACTTTGTGATCGGAACTGGGCACGGGATGTGCACTTGCCAAGGAGCCGCGTTCGAATATTTATTTAATGTGGATTATGAACTGCGTAAGGCAGGAGTACGGGACCGAGCTCGATTGCTGTGGATCTCGAATGAGTATGAATTAGGTGATTTTGGTATGGGTGGAATGCACCTAGAACAAGGCGGCTATATCACCAGTAGCAAAATTTTCGCAGAGTCCTTGTTTGCAGAAAGGGATATTCAGTGGAAGACCCGCGCTCACGTTACAAAGGTAGAAAAGGGATCGATCCATTATGTAACGTTAGAAGGTGAATCCGGATTCGTCCGCAGCGATTTTGCGATGTTGATCCCTCCTTTTTCCGGAGTAGGATTAAAAGCATATTCCAGATCCGGTCAAGATATCACCGAAACTCTCTTTGCTCCAAATGGAATGATGAAAGTCGATGCGAATTACCAAGCGAAGCCATTCGAACAATGGATGCCGGAAGATTGGCCGCGAACCTATCAATCACCTTCGTATCAGAACTTATTCGCTATCGGGATTGCCTTTGCTCCACCTCATCCTATATCCAAGGTGATGAAAACGGAAGAAGGAGTCCAAATTTCATCTACTCCTCCTCGCACGGGGATGCCTTCTGCAACCATGGGTCGCGCCGTAGCAAGAAGTATAGCGGACATGATCTTAAAAGGAAAACCCTCTCCGAGCCATACCGCTTCGATGGCAGAGATGGGAGCGGCTTGTGTCGCATCGGCCGGTAAAGGATTATTCGACGGAACAGCAGTGTCCATGACAGTTTATCCGGTAGTCCCTGACTACAAAAAGTACCCAAAATTCGGGAGATCTTTGAGGTATACAACCGGAGAGATTGGCTTAGCTGGACATTGGATCAAGTTGCTACTACATTACTTATTCCTTTATAAAGCCAAGACCAAACCGGGATGGTGGGCTATTCCAGAATAAAGCAGGAGATAAAATAATGAAGGAACCGACGGAAAAAGAATGGGTTCCCCTTGAAAATGCAAAACTTAGAGAAGCATACACCCAAGGGGATTTTACCTCTGTACCGGGAAAATCGGTACTCAGATTGCGGACGTGTATTCCATGGCAAATCTGGAGATTTATTTGGATTAACTTTCGTATGACGCTTATGATACTTAAATCGCATCATTAAGGTCGGAAAGTTCCTTGGAACTACTTTGAAAGTTTTTTTGCCGAAGAAGGGACTCGCCGTTTCGCAATCTCACATCCTGTTCGATTGGGCTCCACGGCGTCTTTCTTGCGTCTTCGTCCATCCATGGACTCAGATCGCGTTTGCGACGTTCCCTAAGGGTCACTGCAAACACTCTCGCTCGAAAGCTTCGAATCCCTTAGATCTTAATTTAGTTTAAGTGCAATTTTTTGCCGAAGAAGGGACTCGAACCCCCACGGTGTTACCCGCTGGTACCTGAAACCAGTGCGTCTACCAATTCCGCCACTTCGGCTAGTGGTTGGCGGGATTTCTACCCCTTGGGATAATTTTGGCTCCGGGGACTTTCCGTCAGCTTATTTTTGGAATTCATTGACACGATAATTAATAGGAAAGTAGGGTCAGGATATAATGAAAGAAGAACGCAAAACTTCGGAGACGGACATCAAGCTCTCCCTGAATATTCGGGGTACGGGAAATTATAAATTCGATACTCAAATTCCGTTCTTCGAGCATATGCTTTCTCACGTTTCTAAACATGGCCTTCTGGATATAGATCTTTGGTTGCGAGGCGACATAGAAATCGATTGCCACCATAGTGTCGAGGACACTGCAATTCTTCTTGGCTCTACTCTTCACAAACAATTGGGAGATAAGGCTGGCATCAGAAGATATGGTCATTACACTCTTCCTATGGATGAGGTTCTCACGACTGTTGCTGTTGATCTGGGCGGTAGATATTATTATAAGTATACCGGTCCGGAACTTGCGGGAAAGTTCGGAATTTACGATGCTGAGTTGTCGTTGGAATTCCTACAGAAGTTCGCTTTGAATGCGAAGATGAATCTCCATGTCCACGTTCATTACGGAGAAAATCGTCATCATATCCATGAATCTATTTTTAAAGCTTTTGGTAAGGCCTTGAGAATGGCGATCGAAATAGATCCTGCTGCAGGCGGTGCAATCCCTTCTACCAAAGGTGTTTTGGAATGATAGCCGTTCTCGATTATGGAATGGGGAATATTCACTCTTGCTTAAAAGCGATCTCTCTTTTCACTAAAGATTTTTCTTATACTAAGGAGCCTTCCGTTTTGCAAGAAGCGGATGCGATCATTCTTCCTGGCGACGGTCATTTTGATAAGGCCATGAGAAATCTGAATGAGTCCGGTTTAAGGAGCTTCGTGGACGATCATGTGAAGACAGGAAAACCATTGTTCGGGATTTGTATCGGATTCCAAATTTTATTCGAAGATTCCGACGAGGTTGTTTCCGGAAATAAGAATGAGACCGTTCCAGGGCTTGGCTATATCAAAGGTAAGATCCGAAAGTTTAAGGGAAAAAACTACAAGGTTCCTCATATCGGCTGGAATAAATTATATAAAAGAAATCCTTCCAAAAGTAATTTATTGAAAAATTTGGAAGACGAATCCTTCGCCTATTTTATACACTCCTATCGTCCCGTTGGAGTGGAGAGTTCCGCTATCACCGGCTTCTGCGATTATTATGGGGAGAAGTTCCCCGCAGTGGTCGAAAAAGGAAACGTTTTCGGAACACAATTCCATCCCGAAAAATCCTATTCCTTCGGTCTAAAGATCCTGGAGAACTTTATTCGATCCTTATGATTTTAATTCCAGCCATTGATTTGTTGGATAATTGCGCCGTTAGATTATTCAAAGGTAAATACGAAGAAAAAACGGTCTACTCAACCGAACCTTGGAAACTTGCAGAAGGTTTCGAGAGAAATGGTGCTACTCTTTTACATCTTGTGGACCTTAACGGTGCAAGAAATCAGATCGGCATCAATACGGAATCTATTTCAAAAATTCGTAAATCTTCTAATTTAAAGATCCAGCTAGGTGGAGGGATCCGAGATAAGGAGAAGTTGGAATATTACGATTCGATTGGTATTGATCGTTTTATTCTCGGAACCGCCGCAGTAAACAATCCGGAACTTCTGGATTTCGCTCTTAAAAAATACGGAGAAGATAGGGTTGTTGTGGCAGTGGATGCTAGAGACGGTATCGTCAAAATTGCAGGTTGGGAAGTGGATTCAGGTGTGAAATATCTGGACCTTCTGGAAAAGATGCAGCAAGCAGGGATCCGTAATATTATTTTTACGGATATCGCACAAGATGGAACATTGGCGGGTCCAAACCTTAACGCATATAAGGAAATTTTAAGCAGATATAATTTTCAGGTAATCGCATCCGGCGGTATTTCTTCTTTGAAAGATATTATGGCATTATCCGCATTGGGTACATCGGTTTCTATGTATGGAGTGATTACCGGGAAAGCTTTATATGAAGGTAAAATAGATCTGGCTGAAGCGATCACAAGCCTGGGCTCCGATTAATTTTAAATTCCCTTTTATAACTTCAGATCGGCTTATTTTTTCTTTCCTTATGCCTTCCATGTACGTATAAAGGTATTTTGTAATCGGAGTCCCGAATGAAAAAACTATCTCATAGCTATATTCTTGCCGCAATTTCCGGTATAGCGGCGTTTATCTCGTTCTTATTGATACGAAAATATTTCGGCGGAGAAACCGCTGATGGACTCGCCCAATCTCTTTGCGATGCTGTAAGCGAGACAGGCTCTTGTTCCAAAGTTTCCGAAAGTAGCATTTCTGCGATCAGAGATGTTCCTTGGTTCGGAGATCTTCCAATAGCTCTTTTCGGTTTCGCATTTTACGGATTTGTTACATACCTTTTTATAAGATCAGAGAAAAACCCGGAAAATAGAGAAGGTTATCTTCTTCTTTCTTTTTATATTTTGCTTCTAGGACTGGTGGTCGACCTCGGATTATTTTCTGCTTCAGTATTTTATATAGATGCGATTTGCGGGCTCTGTGCGGCTACGTGGATATTAACCTTAATCTTGGTTGTAGGGACATTTTTCCAAATTAAAAACTATCAGGACAAGTCTTTGAAAAAAGCGTTCAGTGTTTTCCAACTGGAGGGTTTAAATACTTATATAGTAGTTTTATTATTCTTAGCAGCTGGTCAGATCGGAGGAAAGTCTTTCCACGATTCTTTAGTAGATGGAGAACATACAGGTGTCGCTCAGATCCAAAAACAATTGGCTGATTACGAAAAGGCACCGGTCGTATCCATCGATCTACAAGGTTCTTCGATACAAGGAGATCCTAACGCTCCGATCACGATCGTAAAATTTGCGGACTTCAATTGTGGTCACTGTATGGATACTTCTCACATCTTAAAAAGAGTTTTGAGAGACTATCCTGGACTCGTAAAGATCGTTTATAAAAATTTTCCCTTGGACGCAAACTGTAACCGTTTAGTACAATCTCCTCGTCCTGACGCAAGTTCCTGTGTGGCCGCTTCTGCTGCGATATGTGCGGATAAACAAAATAAGTTTCCGGCAGTGTACGAAGGGCTTTACAGAAATACGGAAAATCGTATCGCTCATTCTCCTGCATCCGTGTTGAGTTTGGCTCAGCAAGAAGGACTGGATATGAACCAGTTCCGCGCTTGTTTGTCTTCTCCTGCGGTCCGCAATCAGATCAATAAGGAAGTGGATGATGCTGCTAAAGTGGAGATCCATAGCACGCCTAGTTTATTTATTAATAATAAACCGATACAGAGTGGAACTCCGAAAGAAGCTTTCCTAAGAGCTTTGATCGAAAGTTTGATCAAAAAGGTCTGAGGTTTTCAGTGTCGGAAGCAGCCGAAGTTTTCAAAAAGAATTTTCATTGTAGGAACTGCGGCTCTTCCATTCTTTCCGATTCGGAAAAATGTTTGTTTTGTGGATCTTATCAGTTACCCGGTCGGATCCCGTTTTTCAAATTTTTATCCGAAAGTAGATTATTTCGGACGACTATTTTTTTTCCATTCTCCGCTTTGATCTCTTTTGCACTTCCGATCGTATTCACAATGTATCCGATCCCTTTTTTAGATTGGTCTTGGATACTTATCATTTCCTTTTTCTTTTTTACATTTTCCGTCTTCGGATTTGTTTCGGAATGGATCTTCTTAAACAAGGTTAAAGGAGATGCAAAAGACTTTAGAGAAGGATTTTTCGAATGGCAAAAAACTTTGTATCTTCGAAACCCTTATCTTTCCTATTTCGGAATGTTCTTATTCGTATGTGTACCTTTATTAAATTGGGAAAATCATTTTTCTTTTGCGGCATCCTCATCCGCGATCTGGACACTATTACTCGTATTTTTATCTAAAATCCTGATCCCACTTTTCTAAACATCGGAGCATTATCCATGGTGAAGAAGATCTTCATTATCTCTATATCGACGATTGGCGTAATTTTACTTTCCATCGGAATATTAGTTTGGCATACGATTAATTTCCGGCCGATCACATTAGGTTTATATTATGAAAAGATTTTTTGGGAGAATGTTCTGGATGATCCGGAAACCCTAACTTCTCTCAGAATTTTGGATTCCTGGGGGATCACTTCTCATAATTATAAATGGTCCGACTCTTCTCCAGAAAAGGAAATGGAAAGGGCGGATAAAGCAAAAAGGGATCTGGAGACTTTGAGGACTTATGACCCTTCCGGACTAAGCGGAGAAGACAAGATCTATTATAAGGCTTTGGAGTGGGATCTGGAACTTGCGGCGGATTATGAAAGATATATTTATAATTCTTATCCGGTAAATCAGCTTTTTGGAGTCCAAAATCATATTCCTTCCTTCTTGGCAACTTCTCATATGATAGAAGATTATGAAGATGTAGATTCATATATTGCGAGGCTACAAGGAATTTCCGAAAAGTTAGAACAAGTGATCCGAGGTTTGGAGGTCAGGCAATCCAACGGAGTAATCCCCCCCGATTTCATTTTAAGAAGAGTCTTGGATGAATTGAAAAATTTCAGGGTAAAAAATCCTGAAGAGAATATTCTGTATGTTAGCCTTCGCAAAAAATTAGAGAAGAATGATGAGATCGTATCAGAACGAAAAACTTCTTCTTTGGCGGAAGTAAAAAAAATTTTAGAAAGTTCCGTTTATCCCGCTTATTCTAAACTTCAAAATTTTCTAGAACAACAACTTAAATCTGCCGATAGTAAAGCCGGAGTATGGAAACTTCCGAACGGCGATAAATATTACGAACATACATTAAAATATCATACTACTACAAATCTTTCTCCGGAGGAAGTTCACTCTATAGGACTCTCGGAAGTAGCAAGAATACAAACCGAAATGAGATCTATTTTGGAAACTTCCGGAATCAAAGTTTCCAATCTTCAAGCTACCATGAAACAACTGAGAGAAAAACCTGAGTTCCAATTTCCAAACACTCCGGAAGGAAAAGAAAAGGTTATAGAGGTATACAAAGAGATCCTAAAGGAATCCATTGAAAGATCCAAACCTATTTTTCCGTCTTGGCCGAAGGCAAAAGTACAGGTAGAAAGAATTCCGGAATTTAAAGAAGCAGGAGCGCCTGGGGCTTATTATGAAGAACCCAGTCTGGATGGAAAACGCCCCGGTGTATTCTACGCAAATCTTCGCGACCTAAAAGAAATTCCTAAGTTCGGAATGAATACATTAACATATCATGAAACAATCCCGGGACATCATTTGCAGATCGCTTGGTCCCAAGAATTGACTTCTGCGCCGCGAAAATTAAGAACAACACATTTTACCGCGTTTGTAGAAGGTTGGGCATTGTATGCAGAAAGACTCGCGAAAGATTATAATTTTTACTCCGACCCTTTTATAGATCTTGGAAGGCTACAAGCCGAATTGTTCAGAGCAGTTCGTTTGGTTGTGGATACGGGGATCCATTACAAACGTTGGAGCAGAGAAGATGCGATCCGTTATATGTCGGACAATACCGGCATGGCTCCTAAAGAAGTTTCCGCCGAGATCGAAAGATATATCGTTTATCCAGGACAAGCCTGCTCTTACAAGATCGGAATGATCTCCTTCTTAAAAATGAGAGAGGATTGGAAATCGGTCAAAGGAGAAGCTTTCGATATCAAAGAATATCACGGCTTCGTTTTAGGAAAAGGTTCTCTTCCTCTAGAAATTTTAGAAAATGCTTCGAAGGAAGAATTGGGACTCGTTCCTAAAAACTAAAGTTTCGGATTATGATTTAATGTCTTAGTCTTTCCTGTAGGGAAGGACTGCAAAATAGCCGCATGTAGAAATTCCCTTGCTTTTGCTACAGACTCGGAAAGAGGGAATCCTTGTGCAAGATAGGAAGCGATCGCGGAAGAATATGTGCATCCGGTTCCATGAGGATTAAAATCCTCAATAAAAGGTTTCGCATACTTAAAGGTTTCTCCATTCGGAATTCCTAATACGTCTAAAGCCTCTTTGGAATTTTTGATATGACCACCTTTTAATAAAATAGGCACCTTTAATCTTTTAGAAAGAGAAACCGCTTCCGACTCCATGGATCCGGTTTTGATAATTTCTGCGGAGCCTAAAATTTTCGCCTCGTCCAGGTTTGGAGTGACGACACTCGCCATTGGAACCAATTCGGAAATCAAAGATTGAATTGCTCCGTCTTGCAAAAGTTTCGCACCGCTTGTTGCCACCATCACGGGATCTAAAACTAACTCGAAGTTTTGTCCTTTGGCTCTGTATTCGTTTAAAATTTTAGAAATTCTCCGGATTAGGCTTTCTGAAAATAACATTCCGGTTTTGATCGCTTTTACAGGGAAATAAGAAAGTACAGCTAAGAGTTGTTTTTCTAAAAAGTCGGGATCTACTTCTAAAATGCCCGCGACGCCGTCCGGATTTTGCGCGGTCAAACATGTGATTACGGATGTTCCGAAAGATCCGGTAGAGTTGAACGTTTTTAGATCGGCTTGGATCCCTGCTCCACCTCCGGAGTCTGAACCTGCGATCGTTAATACTACCGGCTTTTGCATTTGAGACCTTACGATAAATTATTCAGGCCAGCCGAATCGTTTCCAATCCACGACCTCTTCTCTAGAAAATTTGATACCTTCGGATTCTAAAAGTTTTTTTTGAAGGATGGCTCTAGGTGTATCACCTCTATGGGAAATTTTTCCCATACTATTGATGACTCTTTGCCAAGGAACTTTCTGTTCTTGACCCTTTTTCAAAGCGTTTAAGGCGTAACCAACTGCTCTGGCGGCTCTAGGTTTGCCGATCAGAATAGCGATCCTGCCGTAGCTGGTGACTTTTCCTTTCGGGACTTTCTTTACGATTTTATAAACTAGTTCGTAAAAATTCTCCGCTTTTAGTTCTATTCTTTTCTTTTTAGGTTTTGCACTCATACTGCGGGTTTTTCTAAATTTGTTTCCGCATTCGGTTGGGGAGGTCTAAGCGGCAATTCTACTTTGAAGACCGTTTTTCCAGGCATGGATTCCACAGTGATCTTTCCTTTGTGTTTTTCCACGATCCCTTTTACTATGCCTAAACCGAGTCCGGAACCTTCTCCCTGATCTTTTGTAGTGAAGAATGGATCCCAGATCCTGTCTTTGATGGAAGGATCAATCCCAGGGCCGTCGTCTTGCACTTCTATCGTTACTGTGTCGCCTGAAGAATACGCAGATAATTCGATCGTGCCTTGTCCCCGGATTGCTTGGTTTGCATTTTGTATAAGATTGGTCCAGACTTGGTTCAATTCATCCGGATTACATACAACTTTCGGAATAGTGGAGAAGTTCTTTTTCACTTCCACACCGTACTTAAGTTGGTTGTTCATGATCACCAAAGTATTTTCGATACCTTCTATCAGGTCGGCGCTTGTGAAAGATTTGCTTTGGTCCAGGTGAGAATAATATTTTAACGCTTTTACGATCCTAACTATATTTTTTATAGAATATTTAATATTCTTAATATTGCGGCTCGTATTGGATGCGTGTTTAAGCATTTCATATCCGGGTTTGGCTCCTTGGGCCAGAATTTCCAAGATGTACTTTCTCACCTCCATGATATCGTTTTCGATGATGAAAGAAGCAACTTCCCCCGCTAGGGAAACTTCTACCCCCATTTCGATCATTTCTTCTTTCAATTCTCTTTTGATCCGGAATTTGTCTTTGGATTCCATTGCCTGACTTTTTTTCCGGTCTCTTAAGATATGAAGAAGGGCGACTTCGAACGATTTTCTTAACTTCTTATTTCTTGCGAATCTGACTATTTCGAATACGTTCTTTACGATATAATTCATATTCGATTCTAAATTATCCGCGGAACCGTTAATAACCCCTGCCGGAGTATTGATCTCGTGTGCGATCCCTGCAACCATAGTTCCTAGAGAAGCCATCTTTTCGGACATGATCAGTTGAGATTGGGCGTTCTCCAGTTCTTGCGTTCTATGTCTTACTTTTTCTTCAAGGGTTTCCGTTAATTCTATTAGTCTTTCGTAAAAAATGGAATTGGAAAGCGACATTACCGAAACGGAACGCATTTCATTCAGTTTTTCCAGCTCGGAAGCGGTGTACTTTCTTCCATCGTTTTTAGGACCTAAAACCAACATGCCTAAAAGGCTTTTGTTTAAGATAAAAGGAACAAGAAGATCGGCCTTTGTTTTTGCTGTGAAAGAAAGTGCATGTTCCTTGATTTGTTGTAGTTTTACGTTATCGATAAATTCTTCCGAATAAAAAATTTTATCGTGTTCAGTGATCCATAATAGGAAGGGATCGAAAATGTAAAAATGATCTTCTCCGGAATCCCTTGGATACGGGGAAAATTTTCCAAGATCCTCTCTCCATAAATAAATTTTCGCCCGACTTGTGCTGATGATACTTGGGAGAAATTTTAGGATTTTATCGCATACACTTTCCGTGATGTTGGTTGCAATCAGATCACTTTTGAATTTATCTAACGAAGAAAGGTATTTTACATATTCGTGGTCTGTCAGTTTGGAAAGAGCAGATGATAAGTTCCATGAAGGTCCGAATTCATTGAACCAGATCCAAACGAAAACGGCAGCCAAAGTGGTAAAAGGCAAACTGATGAGAAGCACGATAGTACGATCAGGATCCAAGGATCTGAAATCCAAACCGAATATTAGCGCCGATTGCAGAAGGAATGCGGCTAAAACAAGACCGAATATCGGTCCGAATTTGCGTATGATTTTCATCGCGTGCCTGTAAAATTAGGCTTAAGAATGTCTACTTCCACGAATCCAGTAAAGGAGTTTTTTACGATAGCGAGGGTCTTCGGAGCCTTCTATGATTTATATTCTCCGGAAAGAGGAAGGGTAAGAGCTGTACTTCGAGGGAGACTCAGAAATATCTCCTCAAAAGAAAGACATCCCTTTGTAGTAGGCGACAGGGTTTACGCGATGGAATCAGGCGGAGAATGGGCCATCGAAGAGAGATTAGCCCGCAAAAACGAACTTTTGCGTAAGAGTAAAGAGGGGGATGCACAAGTTCTCTGTGCAAACGTGGATCAAATCGCGGTTCTTGCCTCTTTAAAAGATCCGGAAACCAAAGACGGATTTTTAGATCGTTGTTTGGCGGCCGCGTATCTCTCCCAGGTACCTCCCCTAATTGTATTCACAAAATTGGACCTAGTGGATCGAGAAACGGCCATTAAACGTTCTTCCGTTTATAAAGATCTAGGTTATGAGGTGATTATGGTTTCTTGTCAGACCGGCCAGGGTCTAGAAGAACTGTACTCCAAGTTTTCTTCCAAAACCACCTACTTAGTCGGAAATTCCGGAGTCGGAAAATCTAGCTTAGTAAACGTCTTATCGGATAGGGAATTGCAAAAAACCTCGCAGGTCAGTTTTTCCACTAAGAAGGGTAAACATACGACGACAAACTCGAACTTTTTAGTCCTGGAAGATAATATCGTTTTAATCGATTCTCCGGGCATCAAAGAATGGGGGATCTTACATTTGTCGAAAGGTGAAATCCTAGAAAGTTACCCGGAATTGAGAAAGTATAAAGAAGAATGTGACATTTCCGATTGTTGTGACGCGGGCCCGGGATGCAAAATGTTGTTTTCTATCGGAGAAGCGACCGATATAAGTACGGAAAGAAAAAAGAGCCTGGAATCTATGCTTGCAAGCTTGGAAAACCCGTTTAGAATCACACGTAGAGATCACCTAAAGAATGAAAGTAAATCCTAAATCGGTAGAATACAACTCGATCGAAGAGGTTTTAAATTTCGTACGTATTTACGATGCCGGAAATATGTTACGTTTCCTAAATGCGATCGAAGACAATAGCGGTAACATTCTTGTAAAAGAAGAAGTCCAGGTAAAAGAATCTGCTCTTACCAGACTGAAAGAAATTAAGGGTCAGTACAATCCCGAATTTAAAATAAAATTAACCAAAGAATTAACCGGTCAGATACAGGACAAGTTGGCTGAAAAGATTGTCCAGCAACTCAAGCAAACGGATAAGAAATTCTTAAAGTTCATGTACGAAGAGAATAAATTCAACTATAAGGGAATTATTCGTAACGGGATCAATAATAAGAAACATTTACTTGCACTTTTTAAGGTATACGAATCAAATCCTCCATTTTTCAAACATATCTGCGAACTAGGTTTACTTGCTTTGGGGATCGTTCTCATTCCGGATGCCCTCAAATA
This sequence comes from Leptospira sp. WS58.C1, assembly GCF_040833995.1. NCBI lineage: Bacteria > Pseudomonadati > Spirochaetota > Leptospiria > Leptospirales > Leptospiraceae > Leptospira > Leptospira cinconiae. Next base: position 3,672,605 of record NZ_CP162137.1, on the reverse strand, counting down.
TAAAATGTTACGTAGGTATTCTTTTCTTGGTGGGATCTTTATGGATATCGCTAGAGTATCCGGGGATCATTGGAATCGGCCTTTTCCGGATGATACCGAAAAAACTAGGATCGCAAAACAATGCGCTAACTTCATGCAAAAGTTGGACCTCCCTGAATTCGTATGTTCTGCCGCTTCGAACCACGTTCCACTCGGATTACAGGATAATGTGGAAGTAGTCACAGCAGGTCCTAAAAAATCGGATCGGGAAAATCCGGATGAAACGTTTTTTTCCGAGTTGATGGTCGATGATGGGGAAAGTGATTCTACTCCTGACGACGATGAAGACGCAGGGCTACCCGATAAATCGGAAGATGTGCTACGAGAACTTCTCACGGATTCCTTAAAGATCGCTCGGTATATCCATACTGTTAGTTCCTTTACTCATGATAAAGAATATGTAATGGAAGAATTGGTCTACTTCTTGGCATATAACACTTCTAGGGGTTACTTCAATGAAGTGCTTGCCAATCCTTTGGTAAATTTATTCAAACAATTTGAAGAAAACGTAAAGCGTATGCGTAAGTTGGCGGAAGTGGAGATGCAATGTCTTCATCCACCGGCCGCTTGGGCATACCCAAAACCTAAGGCAAGCCAAGTGTTATGTAAGAATAAAGTCTGGGATTGCCCGAATATAGTGCAAGGTTGGGATATTCACGTTATCTCATCTCAAGAGGCTTTCGGTTGGGTGGGTTCCAGTCTGAACGCGGATCATTATCCGAAATGCAAACTGGAAGAAGAACTGGATTCTTTACCCGAAATAGAGCCTAAAAAAGCTGAGAAAAAATAGAATTCGTTCGTAAATAAATAACCCTTAAGGGTTATTTTTCAGGCTTTCAAACCTAAACTGCCAAAGGGGCATTCTTTGGAAATTTTTTTCCAAGGCAAATCTTTTGCTTTTTGTAAAATGGTTTAAACAGAAGTATTGGTAAAAAGTCCTTGTTAGTTTGTTATATCTAGAGGATTCTTAAGCTTAAAAAGCGGGGGAGAATATATGTTAAAAAGTAAAAACACCCTAATTCTAATGACTCTACTAGCAATCGGTTATCTGATCGCTTGTAGTCCTAAAACAAGCAGTGGCCAAGTAAAATCGGAAGCGGTGTCTTCTGCTGCTAAGATCGTTTGGTTGAATGGAGATGTAAAAGTCCAGTCCGCCGAAGGTGAAAAAAAAGCCGAATTCGGTCAGACAGTAACTGCTGCTGATACGATTCTAACCGGTAAGAACGGATCCGTAGAGATCATGGTTGCCGAAAGCGGTATCATCAAGGTTTCCAAAGAGAGTGAAGTTTCTATCGCAGCTCTAGTGGGAGACGAAGGAACTAACGTTAAGGTCAATCTGAACTACGGAAGGATCGTAACCCTAGTTCGTAAAGAGAACAAGACCTCCGATTTCAGTGTAGTGACTCCTACCGCTCTCGCGGGAGTTCGTGGAACTACCTTCTTAACTTCTGTTGAAAATCCAACAGGCAAAAAAGTGAACTGCGCAGAAGAACATTGTGATGTTAAATTCGCGGTTTTAGAAGGTTCGGTCGCAGTATCTAAGGTTGGAGAAGAATCGGAAGTCATCCTGGAGAGAAACAGGGAGATTACCCTGAAAAAGAACCAAAAGTTGACCGAAAAATTGATCCTTTCTTTGAGACCTGAGTCCGTTAAAGAACTGAAAGGATTAATCGTTCTCAAGAAAAACGACGTTCTCGAATACAATAACCTGGTGGATGAGTTGAAAGCGTCCAGTGAAGAACTTCGTATATTAAGCCAGGCTTCCACTGTGGAAGAAGTTCGTACCCAGTTGCAAAAACGTGAAGCTACCAGAGCCAATGCGGACGAAGTAGCCAGAACCGCTCAGCAATTAAACGAAACAAAATACGTACAACAAGACGTTCAGAAGGAAAAGTTGAAACTCAACGCAAAAGAAACTTTCTAATTTAGTTTCTTCTTCTTTTCCGCTTTTCAAAAATTCTACCGAACCCCGCTATTCAGCGGGGTTTCTCTTCCTATAAATCCCTCCAAAAACAAAGGTCGTCGATAGAAACCTGATAACGAGTTTCAAGATCCGGGATCTTTCGGAATTACGCGGATACTTTATAAAGATGTCGTAATTTTGTAATTCACCTGCGGGCCAACCAAGGTCGGAAAATTCTTTCTAAAAATGCCCTCATTTTTTCCGGAACTAGGAAAAGATTTGCTAAATCAGTCCCTGAGAAATTTTTTTACGGGATGGGGAACAATTCATTTCGTAATCTTATTATATTCTCTCTTATTACGAGCCTTGGGCTTACTTGCTCCTCGGTACAGAAGCTGAACGAACCTTCTAAGCTGATACAAGAACCATATTACAAGGCGATAGGCGATTCAGAGAGCGTGTTCATTTTTCGGGAATCCGATACGGATCATAGGGTTCGTAAAACGGGACATGAGATCCCGATCTTGGCTTTCTCTCCTATCGAATATCCTAAATCAGTGGATAAAAAATTAGCCTCTTATTTCGAACAAGAGATAAGTTTGATCTGGAAGGATATCAAATTTTCGAACGCTAAAATTTCTTCGGATGTTTGGAAAGATAAGACTGGGTTAGCAAAAGAGTTGAGATCCAAGGATGTGGACGTTTTGGTTTTAGGTTCGATAAGTGAATCCGAAACAGGTTGGACTTTCAAATTCGAATTAAAAGATTCCGTGGACACAAGTTCCTATGGGGATTTTGAACTTTCATTCAAACGTCCTGTTTCAACGGAGGAAGTTGGAGCTTGGACCCAGGCGATCTTCTGGAAATCGTCCGATAGAGTAATTTCGTTAGAATCCAAACAAACTACCGTTCCGGTTTGGGATAGAAAACCGGACTTAACAAGAATTAAAGAAATCGTAAATTCTTCCGTTAAGGGAACCTTAACCGTGAGAGCTTCTTCCGGAGATACGGAGATACTTTGGAAGGGCAAGTCGTTAGGAAATACTCCATTGACTGAGGTCCCTATCCAAGAGGGGATCCAGGACATTCAAGTAGTCCTAAAGGGGAAAAAGCCGATCACTAAGACCATTCAAGTTAGAGCGGGCAAAAAAAGTTTCCTTTTTCAAGAATGGGAAGAAGATCGTACATTAGGATCCGCTAAAGTAGTCACGGTTCCTAGCGGGCTTTCCGTTTCCCTGGACGGCTACAAGCAGGGAGAAACACCATTTTATCGTAGTAGTCTAACTCCTGGAGCTTACCAGTTGGAGCTCCTAAAAGAAAGTGCGGACGGGGCTTATGTATATTACGAAGGGATCTTGGATGTAAAACCGGACCGTCTGGTGGAATTAGCGCTTCCCTATTTCGGGTACAATTTATTGTCCGAGTTAGAATTCTGGAAACCATCCGGCGAATTTGGATTTTCTCCTTTCGGGCCGAATGGTCTAGAATTCGCAAAGAAGAAAAACTTGCCCAATGGTTGGAATGGTGTGTATTCCCTTCCGTTCATTCCGGAAGAATTGGAGATTGAAGGTTACTTCTTACTTCCAGTAGATCATGGAGACGGCTCTGTGGCTGTGACGTTCCACTTGAACGGACTTTCTCTTGGAGTTGTCGCTGGAAAAGAGAAAGTTTCCGTCTTTCAATTTCCTTCCGATGGAAAAACACTCAGTACTTATCAATATCTGGATGTGGACAAGGATATTGGTCGTCCATTCTCATTCAAAACGGATATAAAAAACAAAAAACTGTCCCTATACTTAGGAAGGGATGTGGTTTGGCAGGGTGATCTACCCGCGGGAGGACTCTGGACCGTTTCCATTTTGACCAGAGGAGAGGAGTTTAGGGAAAAAACTCCCATCAAAGATCTGAAGATTCTCTATAAGGGATACAAGTGATGAATCGTATACTTTCACGTTTTTTAATATTCTCTATCGTTTCCGTTTTTGCGGTCCATTGTGCTTCGAAAGATTTCAGAAAATCGAATTCTCAAGATGCTATCCAGGAAAAGGACATTATTGCGGCTCAAAAATTAAAACAAGCGTCTAGATTGATTAACGAGGGAAACTCAGCTTTCCAGAAGGGAAAGTTCGAAGTATCTCTTTCAAAAGGAAGAGAAGCCGTAAAAGCATATCCTACCGCTGAAGGTTATTATTTAATCGGATCCTCCGAGTACCGCTTGGGTAAAACCGAAGATTCTTTAAATTCTTTAAAGAAAGGAACCGAGCTAGATCCGGAGAATGAACAAATCCTATTAACTCTCGGGATTTTATACACTTCTCAAGGAGCCAATAAAGACGCTTTAGAAGTTTATTCCAAATTAGAAAAACTTCCTAAGGTAGATGGAAGCGCTTATACATTCAAAAAGGCAGTACTATTAAAAACGATTGGAAAATACGACGAGGCATATTCCGCTCTAAAATCGATTCCGGAAGATAAGTTCAAATTTAAGGCCCAGTTGTACATGCAACTGGGAGATACTGCCGTTCAGGTGAAAGATTACGAAGCGGCAGAGGCTTATTTTGAAAAGGCAAGAAACGCGGATCCGGATCTGGCTTCCGCAAAACAATCCGCTTCGGCAACTAAGGTGGCCGGTCTATTAGAAAAAGGAAATGCCGCTTTAAAAGTAAAAAGTTACAGGGAAGCGGTCCAATATTTTACGTCCGCTACCCAATTGGATCCGAAAAATCCTTCTCCGTTTGTTTTTTTAGGAAATGCTAAAATACTTTCGAATGATACGGACGGAGCAATTAAAGCTTTCGAAACTTCTCTAAAATTAAAAGCGGACTATTTGGAAGCTTATTCCGGTCTTGCTTCGGCTTACAGCAAGTCTGGGAATAATCCGAAAGCGATTTCCGTTTTAGAAAAAGCCATTCCATTCTTCCCGAAAAACGCAACTATCTATAACCAAATCGGTTTAAACCAAAAGTCTTTAGGCGAAAATGCTAAAGCGATGGTTTCCTTCAGCAAGGCCCGTGAATTGGATCCGAACTATAAGGAACCTGTTTTGAATCTTGTGTACCTTCTTGCTTCCGAGCATAGATATAAAACGGCAAAAAATGAATTAGAAAGTTTAAAGTCCGACGAAGAGACAAAGAAGGTCGCCGCCTTCTTGGAATCTTCCGAGTTGATCCATGAAGGAGATTTACGTCTTCGTAAAGGGGATACTAAATCCGCAAAAACATATTTCGATCGTGCAAAAGCTAAAGATCAGGAAGACCCGGGAGTTTATACGGCCTATGGTCGTTTGTATCAGATCAGCGGAGATACAAAACTTTCAGAACAAAATTATTTAAAAGCTTTGAGTCTCCAAAAAGGGAATCTTCCTGCACTCCAAGGTTTAATCCGCCTTTATGCAGCTCAAAAAAATCAATCTAAAGTCGCTCAGTACACTAAAGAATTGGAAGCGATCACGGGGAATGATCCTCTATCGGGGATAGTATTAGCGAGAACTTACGAAGACAAAAAAGAATTCGATAAGGCGGAAAGTACTTATAAAAGTTTAATGAAGAAGTACCCGGACAACGAATCCATCCAATTCCGTTTGGCATTTCTTTATTATAAGATCGCTTTAGAAGAAAATGAAAAAGCAAACTATGATTCGGCAAGTTCTTGGTTGGCAAAAGCAGAAAAATTAACCAAAGATCTACCTGAGATTGCGGAAGCAAAACAAACCATAGATCAGAATCGAAAGTTTTCCGAAGTAGTTCCTGCTATACAAAAGGCCAATCGACTTTTCGACAATAAATCCTATGAAAAAGCGATCCCACTTTACCAATCCGCTTACGATAAAACAAAAAAGTTAACCTTGTATATTAAGGTAGCTGAATGTTATCTTGCAATGGGAATGGAAGAGAAAGGGATTTCTCTTCTAGAAAACTCTCCGGAGGGATCTAAAAATCTAGCTGCCCAAGAAGCTATCTACGCTTTTTTACTAAGAAAAGGGGAAGTCGAAAACGCGGAGAAAGGGTTTCAAAAGATTCTGGAAAAAAAACAGGATTCTTACTATAGCCATTATCAATTAGGCATTATCGCCCTCCAAAAGAAAAAATTCGACACAGCAATCGAGTCATTCAATCGCTCCTGGTTATTAAATCCTGAGTTTACCCCTTCTAGGATCGGCAAAGGGATCGCTTATTATAATCAGAATAAAAGTAAAGAAGCGAAAGAGGAATTCGAAAGCGCTATGAAGGCGGATTCTGAGAATGAATTGGCGCCTTACAATATTGGGATCGTCCTTTTTAACGATAATCTTCTGGAACAATCCGTTGAAATATTTAAGGAAATCATAAAGAAGAATCCTGACTTCCCGGATGCACATTTCCAACTTTCTTATATCTATTTTAAGAAAGGAGATTTGGAAGCTGCGGACGCCGAGATAGTAAAGGCTCTTGAACTCGAACGAGACGAGAAGTTCTTGCATGCCCGTATCAGGATCCTTTCAGAATTAAAGATCAAAAATCCTGCAAATCCGGAATATAAAAAACTGGTGATACAATTAGGAAGAGAACTCGCGGAAAAATTCCCGAATTCTCCCTATTCTAGCCAAGCCGAAAGATTGGTCCTATCCGATTCGGATACTCCTGTGATATTACAGCCATTTCCGAATCGTGGATCTTTGATCGGAGTTCCAGTGATCGTCAACGATCTATTATTGATGAATTACGGAACTTCCATAGAAGCTTTAGATAAAAATAGAGCGATCCGTCTTTGGAGGATCACAAGTAATAAACCTTTCCGTAATGTTCTTGCGGATCGCAGAGTATACGCATTTACGGATCGAACTCTAGAAGTCAGAGACCAAAATTCGGGCTCTCTTTTTCAAACGATTAATCTGTCTGGAATGTTCAAAAAAGCAATGGTTTCCGGTGATAGAATTTTAGTGGAAACCGAAAACTCGGCAAAAAGGACATTAACCAGTTACTCGGATACGTTCGAAGAGAATAAATCCATTCCATTGGATTCTAAAACTTGGTCCGCTTCTAAAAAGGGACAAGTGTTCTTGGTGCAATCATCTTCGAAAGAAGACAAGATCCTATATACGGATGCAAAATTAAGTAAGGATGTGGACTCTGCTTGGACCGGAACTACGAATCCAAGATTGCTTGGTGCCACGGAGGACGGCACATTCTTCCGTACGGATAAGGAGATCGTTTATATTTCCGGAAAAGGAAAAGCGACTAAGACGGAAATTTCTGACAAATCTGCAAATCTGTTCAGCGTGAGAGGAAATTCTCTCTGGTTTGCCGGTAACGATAAGATCTATCGTGTGGATGCGGATTCTTCCGGTCTGAAAGAGATCAAAATTTCGGACAAAGAAGTAGAAGGCCTTTTGCCGGGGAAAAAGAAAGATGTGATCGTATTATATAAAGATAATACGGCAATTAGATATGATGAAAAGGGAGAAACAGTCTGGACTTACAAACTAGTCCAAGATTCGGACAATGTTTACTCCTTATTGTATCACTAAGATCAATTGTTTACTTTGATCCGATCCAAATAATAAATTCGGGAGCCAGCCTCCCGTTTTTCCCGCTCAAAATGGGAGATTGGGAAGTTTGCTCTTTGGAGAGAAAACTCTGTATTGACGGGTTTATATCTCGGATCATTCCTAAAAAGGCGAATTCCTTTGCGTGCATAAGGGCCGTAATCGGTTGCAAAATGGAATCTGCCGCCATTTTTCAAAAGAGTATGAACAGTATCTAAAAATCTGGGATTCAATGTCCTATGTTTATGGTGTCTACGCTTAGGCCAAGGGTCGGGAAAGTTGAGAAGTATTTCGTCGAAGATGCCTGGTTCGAAAATTTCTTCTAAAAACCAATTGAAGTTAACTGAAAGAAGTTTAACGTTCTTTATATCGTATTCTTTCAAGTCGCGGATCGTTTTGCGCAGACGGTCCGGCTTTTTTTCCATAAGAACAAAACCGGTATTTGGATTATCTTTCGCTAAGGATACGGCAACTTCTCCCCAACCGGAACCTAACTCTAGGTAATATGTCCCGAATTCTTCGGAAAACAAATCGTTTTTTTTTAATTTACTTCCGGGGTTTATTTTTAAGAAATAATCAGAGGTAAACGGGATTCTAGTCGCGATCTTCCATTGTTTTTCACGAAAATTCGATGTCATCGCCGAATGCCTGCAAATACCAAATCTCTTAGTTGTCTAATTTAATACAGTGAAAATAAAATTATACGGAGTAAGAGGATCACTTCCTACTCCGCTTTCCGGTTCGGAATATAGAGAAAAATTAGAAAAGATCCTAGAGTCCGCTCATAGGGAGTTCAAACTTAAGAATGGAAGTTTTTCCGTTCCTACATTTTTACAAACTTTAAGCCCTGAACTATTACGTCCTGTAGGAGGAAACACTACTTGTGTATTTGTGGAATCCACAAGCGGTCAGAAGTTAATTATAGATTGCGGTTCCGGAATGAGAGAACTTGGTAACGATCTTCTAAAAGACGGCATAGCTCAAGGCGGTACTATCAAAATTTTAGTGACACATACTCATTGGGATCATATACAAGGGTGGCCTTTTTTTAAACCTGGATACGTTCCAAACGTTCAAATCGATTTTTATTCCACCATTAGCAATCTGAAAGAAAGATTCGATCGTCAGCAAAATCCGGAAAACTTCCCGATCACATTGGATGAGATGATGTCCAAGAAAACATTCACCCTTCTCCAAAGACAGAAGACCGTCCAGATCGGCGATTTTAAAGTAACTCCTTTCCTTTTAAAACATCCGGGCAATTGTACGGGCTATCATATCGAAGAAAATGGAAAAAGTTTCCTATTTTGTACCGATGTGGAAGTGAGAGAAGAGGATCTTTCCGAATTCGAACAATTACGCGCGAAATTCGGAAGTCCTGACATGCTGATCATAGATGCACAATACAGTTCCGAAGAAGCGGATCGTAAAATCGGTTGGGGGCATACATCCGGTAGATTAGCGGTGCGTTGCGGGGAAGTCCTGGGTGTAAATAAACTGGTGCTAACTCATCATGAACCAGATCATCCGGACGAAGAAATCATACGAATGTTCAATCAAGAAAAACAATCCACTGCGCTTTCAGAGATCGTATTAGCTAGAGAATCGGATATCTTTAATTTGTAGAAGGAAGTTAGCATAAGAATAGATGTTTAGATCTATTTTTAACGGTCCTTCTCACTTCTAAATTCATTTTTTTAAAAGAATCTTAAGTTCAAAAGAAATCTTCTTTTAAATTTTTTCCAAGTACTGTATGCTCTCCCGGCTATGCAAGAACTAGAGATCGGGATGGATCCTTCTAAAAAGGTAGTACCCGATTCGCTGACGGATCAAAGATTTTATACAAGGTTCCGTAAAGACAGTCGGGTTAAACTTTTTGAGGGAGGAAATTGGAGCGAAGGTATTCTGATAGATATATCGATGATTGGAGCGTCTATTCTTTCGGATGAGGATTGGAGCCCAGGCAAAAAAATCACGATTATGTCGCCAATGTTTTCCTGCGAGATACCGGGAGAGGTCATTCGTAAAACCGTTACGGACGTTGGGCAAAGATATGCGATAGTATTTCACGATCTTTGCGACTCAAGCATACTTGAGATACTTAATAAGATAGCGTATTGCAAATAACGTTTTTTGTTAAGTAGTTGGAATTTTTTTCCAAAGCTCTAAACTCAAGGCTTGCCAGGCCGACATTTATAATAGGATGAACCTGGGAGTTATACAATCTTCTTCCATGCTGGAAAGACCGAAAGATAATTCGGTTAAGTACATTGGTCACGGGCAACTGGAAAGTGCGCCCCAGGCTAGTTCTGTACTCCATGTAATCTCCCATGAATTAGGACATGTTGCTGAGTTTCGTAACGATGCTATTCGAGATAATGCAGAACTCAGATCTATAGACGTATCTATCGAATACGAACTTAGGGACGGAAAATTAGTAGCGGTAGCTGGAGAAACCAGAGCGACCACAGTTAAAAAGGCCGAAAAAGAGAAACCTAATGTTTCATCCTTAAATGAAGAAGGGGCGAAGAGCAATAACTCGGCCGATTCTACTAAAAACAAAGAAGCTGCTTCTCATTCCGATCTGATTTCGGATAAAGAATGGGAACTTATGTCCGAATTACGTGAGATCGATCTGGAATTGAACCGACTGGATAAGAATCAGGTTTCATCTCATGATAATCCGGAAAGAAAGAGCGAAGACGAAGCTCGTCGTCATATGGAACTGATCGAAAGAAAACGTAAATTGGAGATGGCGTTAAGCCAGGAAAAACTGAAAGCCCTTTTGGAAGAAACCTTAAAAACCATCCAAGAATTAAATCAAAAACAGCTCCAATTTGCCGGAAAAGTATATTATGGAGATGCTATTAGTTCTGCCGGTAATCTGTTAGAAACTCACGCGTAAGCTTTAGCCTTGTTCATTGATCTCTTGTGGGATTGCGTCTTCTTCCATCGGAGGAATGATTAATGATTTCATCATATTTTCTATGATCTTTCTGAGTTCCGGTAGACCTTTTCCGTATTTGGGAGAAACAAAAACGATTTCCAACATAGGATATAGTCCTTGGATGTTTTTCATTTTTTTTCTGAGTTTGGAAAGTTCCGACTGATTGAGTTTATCTATTTTAGTACGAATTAAAACAGGTTTGGTCCCTCTTTCGAAACAGGTACCGATCAATTCCAGCTCTTCATCGGGCAATTCTCTTTGTGCATCGGATAATAAGAACAGACATTTTAGATCTTTGGCCGAGTTCAGATAATTCATTAAAAGATCCATCATTTGTTCATGATCTTTATGTGAATTTGCGGAGTAACCGAAACCGGGCGTGTCTACGAGGAATAAGGACTTAGATACTAAGAAAAAATTCAGTAATTTGGTCTTACCGGGAGTTGCAGAAACTTTTGCTAAGGATTTTCTTTCTACGATTGCGTTTAATAATCTGGACTTTCCTGAGTTGGAACGACCTGCAAATGCTATATGAGGAATACCTTTGGAAGGAACTTTAGAAGCATCCGCATAAGAAGATACGAATCTAACTTCTCTAAAGAACGGGTCCGGCTTTAATTCTTGGAGTTCTTCCATAAACCTCTGGACTCTCTAGTCTTGCGGGAAATCATCCGATCGAATATCATCCAAACGGGAATCCCACATTCGAAGGCAAACCAATACAGTTTTCCCTTCCCGTTTTAGAATGGGTAGCATTTTTCTGACCTGAACCGGAATCTCTTTCTCCCGAAGGATTTCCGAAACGTCTCTATGGATTCCTCCAAGCAGGATTTTTTCTCCTTCTCCGTCGTTAGAGGGTTCGCAATTTTTCGGGATCTTTTTGGTCTTACCGTTCCATTTCAAAAAGAAAGATTCGGAGTTATAACTGAATGGTTTCAAATATGAAGCGGTTTTTGGTAAGATGTACAAATCCGACGAAACACTTTTCCAAAACCAAACTTCTTTGTTTTCGAGTGAAAAAGAAACTTTCCTATCTATGTTATGAAGAAGATCCGAAAGGAACTGAGAATTCAGAGGATGAAGACCTAGACTTTTCATATGTAAGTCCAGAATTTGTTTACATATAGAGCCAGGCTCTTCTTCTAAAATTTGTCTGGAAACTGTTCTAATCTCGTCTTCATTTATTTTTCGGTTTGTAATTCCGATTCTAGGTGTATCGGAATCGTGAAAATTATGAAAAATTTTATCCGGATCTGCGCCTTCTTTTAAAAGTACAGGAAGAAGTTCGGATCGGATCCTGTTCCTAAGATAACGTGAAGAATGATTGGATTCGTCTTCGAATACGGGCCAATCCGCTTTTGCCAATGCGGTTTTACGATCTTGTTCTCCGAATAATAATAATGGCCGAAATCTATTATTCTCTAAAACTCCTAATGTGCGAAGCGAATTCCACCCCCCTCCTCTGATGAGTTGTAGCAGTACGGTTTCTAGATAATCTTCCGTATGATGTCCGGTTGTGATATACCCGCCTATCTTTTCGGAAATTTTCTCTAGGTCTCTAAATCGGAGAATTCTGCCGGCTTCTTCTAAACTAATTTTTGTCTTATTTGCAAACTTCGGAACGTTTTTTTTTTAAAGATGTGCTTTGGGGTTAAGGAACTGATATACTTTAGGATCTCGGATTCTTGCTCCGAATTATCCCGGATAGAATGATCCAAATGGTAAATGGTTGGAAAATGAGAGATTAGATTTTTATTATGAAGCCACAGAAAGAATTGAAGAAGTAGGGAAGAATCCTTTCCCCCGGAAAAAGAGATTACCGCAGGTTTACTTTTCATGAAGTCCTGGTAATTTTTTAAACGGGACCAAGCGGATTGAAAAATGGATTCTAAGGTTTCGTTCATTATCACCTTAAGCGTTTTACACCTATTAAAGTAATATCATCCGTCTGTTCCCTTTCCCCGGTAAAGTTTTTTATCTTTTTTAAGACGGTTTCTAAGAGTTGAGGGAGGTTTTCTTTTCTGGCTTCGAAAACACAATCATGTAAGCGTTCTATTTCGAAAAAGTCTTCGGTAAGGTTCATGGCTTCCCACACACCGTCCGTGAACATTAGGAAAAAATCACCGGGTTCTAAGTTTAATTCTCCTCTATTCTCGAATCTGTCTATTTCGGGATCAATTCCTAAAACAACCCCTCCCGTCGGAATTTCCTCCAAACGATTTTCCTTTTTGCGATAAACTAAAATATTTCCCTGTCCACCGCCGCTAAAAACAAAACGATTCTCGTTTTGGTCCCAATGAATTATGGTCAAGGACATGAAACGAGGAGAAACAACGTCCTTAAAATAATTTTGATATAAATAGGTATTTACCGTAAGTAAAATTTCCCAAGGAGTCGGATTCTTTCGGACTAATGAATGGATAACCGTTCTGACAGTTGCCATCACGATCCCGGCTGGAACTCCTTTGCCGCTCACGTCTCCGATACAAACATAAGTTTCTTTATTTGTTGGATGTGTTATAAAATCGTAATAATCCCCGCCTACTCCGATCGCTGGCACCATTATCCCACCGAATTCGTAATTAGGATGGTCGGGCATTTTTCTAGGAAGTAAGGATCTTTGTAGGTCTCTAGCGATCTCAATTTCTTTATCCAATCTTTCCTTTTCGGCTCTTTGATGGAATAAATGAAAGTTTTGAACGGAGATCCCTGCTTGGACGGCAAATGCGTTTAGGACATCGATTTCTTCGGGACTCCAATGGAGTTCTTCTTCCTTAGCGAGAAGTATCCAAATCTCCGAATTGTCGGAACGTAAAACGGGCAAGATCGCCAAATGTTTTTTCTTTCCATTACTTCCTAAAGTTTTCCATTCTTTCAGATCCGTGGAATCCATTAAGATAGCGGATTCGTTCGGTTTTTTCAATACACTCCAATCTCCCTTTAGTTGGATATTTAACTTAATTTCGGGCGCTCTTGGGCTTCCCGTAAGTATATACCCTTCGGTGGAAGTTGTTTTTCCTTCCGAGCCGAGTTTTCTTTCTATAAGAGCGTAGAGGTTACTTTCCGAAAATTCGGTTAAAGAAAGAAGAATAACCCGAAAAATTTCAGTTCTGTATTTGAATCCTAAACTGCTGAGTTTTAAGGCGGCTGAGTGTAAATTTCTAAAATTCCTGGATTGGGTCTGGGATACCTCGAAAAGAATTCTGTTTTTTAACGTAGTGGCAAACTGACTAGCGATTAATTCCAGAAAATAGCGGTCCTTCTCCGCTTGGACCGGATCGTCTTTTTCGTAATCTACATTAATTAATCCTAATACTTCTTTTTTGAGATGAATGGGAACGGAAAGTTCCGATTCAACTTTATTCACTCTTCCATATTGTCGGATCTGTTTATGGGGTTGTTCATCGAATCTATAATATACCGACTTGCAGGTTTCGATCGCTTGTCCTAAAGGTCCGTTCTGTTCTCCCTTTTTTATCTCCATCCTAAAGGCAAGTTTTTCTAATGCAGGGCCTTTTTTGTTTTTACAGGATTTTACCAGGATCCGATCCAATCGAGGTTCATACACCATTACCGAGATGCCTGGAAGATTCAATTTTCTGAATGCTAGGTTCGTAAAATTTTGAAGAAGGTCGTCAAGATTCGGACTAGTATTAAAAAGAGAGAGGAATTCTAATAAGATCTCGTTGGATAACGTATGTATTTCCGGAGGTTTGATCCTATTTCGTTTTCTTTTTTCTAAGATCCATTCTCTTCCACAGGAATGGCAAAGAAACTTTCCATCTTTGAGTTTTCCTTCCGGAAGATAAAATTCTCCGCAAAATACGCAGGACATCCGGACAAGATGATAAGGGCAAGGTTTGAGACTGGAAAGATGTTTTTATCTTCCTCTTTCAGAAAATCTCCGAATAACATGAATTTGTTCCAAAGAGGGAAGATTATCTTCTTCTAAAATTAGAAAGTACATCCATCTCCATGATATTATGTCATTTGATTTGCCGGGTTTAAATCTATTCTAATACAAAATTTGCGCTCCTTCCTCGAAACGAAGCGACTTGCTTGGATTTTAAGTTTTTTCCTTGACCGGAAAATCATCAATCAGCACCTTTTTTGAGCAGATGTCCGGTTACGTAAAACCCAGCCCACTCCGCCATATACAAGAAGTGGCAACCGCTATGAATTCGACTTTGGATCCGGACCGCCTTCTGGATTTGATTTTGGAAAGATGTATCCAAATTTGTGAAGTCGGTTCCGGTTCCCTCATGCTGATCAGCAGAGTTGACGAAGTCTTGGATATTGTTACATTCCGTGGGATGAACCCTTCCGTTCGGACAAAAGTTAAACTCCGTGTGGGAGAAGGAATTACCGGTATCGTTGCCGCTTCCGGCGAAGGGATGATCGTAAACGACGTTACCCAGAATCCACATTACATTTCCATTAAGGATGATATTCTTTCGGAGCTTGCAGTTCCGATGATCGTGGAAGACGAAGTCATCGGAGTTATCTCTCTTGATTCAAGCAGAAAACAAGCATTCAGCGATGAACACCTAGAACTCGTTTCCACTCTCGCTAATATGGCGGCCCAGATCTTTAAAAACCTCCAGACTTTCAGACAGTTGGAACAAAAAAATAAGATCCAACAGGTACTTATAGATATTTCTAGGACCGTAACTTCTACATTAGTGCTGCAGGAAATTTTTGACGATGTGATGGATAGGTTGGATAAATCTCTGAACCTGGAAAGAGGATCCATCGTTCTTTTCGAATCAGATAAGAATATCCTGAAACTTATCGCTGCTTCCGGACTTACCGCAGAGGAAATGGAGAAGGGTGTATATCTTCCCGGAGAAGGTGTTACCGGAAAAGTTTACGAATCCGGAGAAGCAGTCATAGTGGAATCCATCGTAAGCGATGATAAATTCTTGGATAGACTCGGGAATGCCAGTCATTTTAAGAATAACCCGGAGAACGTTAGTTTTCTTGCAGCACCTATCAAGTCCGACACGGATGTATTGGGTGTAGTCAGCGTTTTCTTTGTTCATAAAAAATACGTGGATTTAAAAACGTATTTGGACTTCCTGCAGGTAGTCGCATCCATAATTTACCAAGCGATCCGTATCCAAAAACTGATCGATGAAGAAAAACGCGAGATCTCTAGGGAGAACATTCTATTAAAACGAGAACTTAAGAATAAATACAAGTTCGGTTCATTGATCGGAAAATCCAAATCGATGGAAAAACTTTTCGAGATGATCCAACTTGTTTCGGATTCTCGTGCTTCGGTATTGATCACAGGGGAATCCGGGACCGGAAAAGAGATGATCGCATCCGCGATCCATTACAATTCTTCCAGAGGTGATAAACCTTTTATCAAGATCAATTGTGCCGCCATTCCTGAGAATCTTTTGGAGTCCGAATTATTCGGTCATAAAAAAGGATCCTTTACAGGTGCAGTCGCCGACAAAAAAGGAAAGTTCGAGATGGCCGACACTGGGACCATCTTCTTGGATGAGATCGGAGAAATGGATCTGAATCTTCAGTCCAAACTTTTAAGGGTTCTTCAGGAAAAAGAAATAGAAGCGGTCGGTTCTGTTAAACCGAAGAAGATCGACGTAAGGATCATAGCGGCGACTAACGCGAACCTGGAAGATCTAATCTCTCAAAAATTGTTTAGAGCTGATTTATATTATCGCTTAAATGTGGTTAATATGTTGACTCCTCCTCTTCGCGAAAGACCGGAAGATATTCCTCTTTTGATCAATCACTTCATCACTAAGTATACTTCGGAGAATATTAAGAAGATCAAAGGGATCACTAGGGAAGCGCATAAACTT
Source organism: Leptospira sp. WS58.C1 (assembly GCF_040833995.1). Classification (NCBI taxonomy): domain Bacteria; kingdom Pseudomonadati; phylum Spirochaetota; class Leptospiria; order Leptospirales; family Leptospiraceae; genus Leptospira; species Leptospira cinconiae. Next base: position 3,656,358 of record NZ_CP162137.1, on the reverse strand, counting down.
CTGATGAATTATAGCTGGCCCGGTAACGTTCGAGAATTAGAAAACGTAATCGAAAGAGCGGTGGTTCTCTCTCAATCCGAAATGTTGGATATACAAGATTTCTCCGAGATCAGCGGTCGTATCCTTTACGGGGACGAAGGCGAAGAAGTGGAAGTTGGTATGGATCCGGAAGCTTCTTCCGAAGTGGCAAGTTCCAAGTTCTCCCCGGCTCATTTAGATGCGTTAGACGGGCGGGCAATGGAAGTTGTAGTGGGAGAAGTAGAGGCAAGACTGATCAAGTATGCCATGAAGAAATTCAAATATACCAAGACCAGGGTTGCCAAGTTTTTGGGCATCAACAGAAACACCTTGGATAAGAAGATCAAAGATCTTAAGATAGATTACTAAGAAGGAAGTTTATCCTTCCAGTTCTGATCGAATTGTTTATAATTGCAGGTCAGCTCTTCGTCCTTTAGGATCTTGCGAACGGCTCTATCCCTCCCTAGAGGGTTGCTTTCTCCTTGAACCCCGCTTTTATCTTCCAAAGTGTTTGCTTGATCACTATGATTCATAAAGCGGGAATTATCCACGCAAAAATACCACTGCCCTTCAAACAAATAAGAATATGTATGGATCATATTTCGGAGCCTTTGCGGAAGAGCTTGGACTTCCTCCTCCGTAAGGGTCCAAACGGTTTTAGGATGGAACTCCCACACGAGTTCCCCTTCTTCTATATCTCTGCCTGCAAAAACACCAAGGCCCCCGATAGAAGACTCGGCAACGTAAGTCGGCACTTTCAGCATATTTCTATAATCCGATAGCGGCCGCGGAAAGTGAATCATTTTCCGGAGAAGGATACGGTTCCAAACTTCCATTTTTCAAGACTACTACTTGGTCCGCGGCATGTAGACCGGTCAGTCTGTGGGTTACGGAAACGATTGTTCTTCCTTCTCTCAATTTTTGGAGAGTTTTCAAGATTCTCGCTTCTGTGATCGGATCCAAAGCGGAAGTCGCTTCGTCCAAAAGAAGAATTTGAGGATTTCTCACTAATGCTCTCGCTAAGGCGATCCTTTGTTTTTCTCCGCCTGAAAGTTTAGAACCCTTATCTCCCGCGATCGTTTCATATCCGTCAGGAAGAGCGGAAATGAATTCATGGATCTCGGCCAGTTTTGCAGCTTCGATCGCCTCTTCCGGGGTCGCATCCGGGCGTCCCATACGTATGTTTTCCAGAATACTCGTATGGAATAAGAAAGTATCTTGGAAAACGATACCTATCATGGAATGAAGAGCATCTAAACGGATTTTCTCCATTGCGATACCGTCCAGGCTGACTTTTCCCTGGTTCGGCTCCATCATTCCCAATATAAATTTCAGAATTGTACTTTTTCCGGAACCACTTTGCCCGAGGATCACAGTATAAGATCCTTTTTTGATCTCTAGATTGACTCCGCTCAAGTTTTTAGTTCTACCTTTATAACGGAAATGTAAATCTTCTAGTTTAATGGAGTTGTACAGTTCGGAAGGTGCAAATGGACGTTCTCCTTCCGTTTCGAAAGTAGGCGTCCTTAGGATCTCTAGTATTCTTCTAGCCGAACCGCTTGCTTGGTTCATTGTAGGAAAATACTGGGAAACATAAAGTAGAGAATAGGACAAGTTCAAGAATGGAGGAAGAAATGCCGCTAAAGCTCCCACACTCACCATCCCGTGAAATGCAAACCAAGCTCCTGAGATCAAAAGTACTGCTTGTAAAAGAAGGATCCCGCCGGATGCGGAACGTTCCAAATAAGAATTAGTCAAACCCAGTCTTAAGGAAACATGAAATAGTTTCTCACAGTTTCCTTTGAATTTTTCCCAGAAAGCTCCATCTAAGTCGTATACTCGGATCAGGTTTTGAGCCGAGATAGATTCTTCGACAGCGGTTAGGACCTTGGCTTCTTCTATCTTTCTTTCGTAACTCGCTGCGGTAGATCTAGTGGAGAAGAATACAGGCCCTAAGAAAGTGATCGGCCAGATCAAAGTAGCAATTGCACCTAACTTCCAATCCAAAGCGAATAATAACGCGGTTCCGAAGATCGCTTCTAGTAATGGAGAGAGTCCCCAAGGAATAAGCGCAAGAACGGCGTTTTCCAGAGCGGTCAGATCGGTGGAAAATCTAGAAAGAACGTCTCCAAGCCGAGTATTTGAATAGAACTCCAGATTCACTCTTTGCAAATGAATGAATAACTCTTCTCTCATGTCTCTTATTGCACGAGCGGATACCCAATTGTATAAATAATCACGGACTGTTCCTGCGGCAGTGATCAAGATTGTTCCGCCGATCAACAAAGCGCCTGTGATATAGAGAACGGTTTCATTTTTCCCGATCAAAGCTTCGTCGATCAAAAACTTAAAAGAGAAAGGAATTGCAGAATAAACGATGATTTCGGTAAAAAGAAGGCCTAAAACGATGCCAAGTCGTACTTTATATTTTTTAAAATATCTGCCTAAACCGAGCAGAACTAGCAAAGGAGATTCGGAAGAGGGTTCGTTCCCTGCAAAGCTTGGCCCTAAAGAAGAAGAATAGGACCCTCTAGCGGCCTGACTTCCTTGCGGGATCTTAGGTCCGGCTAATTTTGTGTTAGAATTCGTCGCCTGCGTTTTTCCGAATTTAAATCCTTCGGTGAATTTCTGTTTATTTGTCATATATATATCCCCATGGATCCCCGGCGGGAGAAATGGGCGTATCGGTTAGTAAAAAAATTTCCCCGATTTCCCCAGGATATTTGAGAGGCCTTTCGGCGTATATCCGGTAGCAGCGGATTTTCTTGGAACTTCTGTCTCATTGCTGAAAAATTTTAGGAGACAGAATATTTAAAGCGAAGCTACTACTCATTTAGACTTCGAAAAACATTCCTCGAAATACGGTAGTTTTTGAGTGTTATTTTTCAGGGAATATGCAGGCTTTGTAGGAAGCGGAAACTATGATAGAATTTAACTACAAAGAAGAATACGGGGTCTATAGAGTCACTCTCAAGACTTCCGAGACCGCCCCGGGAACCCTTCATAAAATGGTGAAGGCAATGTTCTTTATGGGATTCGAGATCCTTTCCGGTGATATTCGCACGATTAAGGAAGGAGAGTCGATGATTAGTTACGATGAATTTCTTCTCAGATCTTCTGAAACGGATTCTAAAATCAAAGCCTCCAAACTCGGTATCTTAATGTCTTCCGTATTTTCCGATGATAACGCTTTGGAAGAGATGATCCAAACCTCAAGTGAAATAGATATTCGAAATACATTTTATCTAGGACAAGATTCTCAATTGGAGTTTGAAGACTTACCCGGCAATTCTGCTACAAAGTTCTACTTAGAAGCTCCGGATAGAAAAGGATTATTATACTTTGTCACCGGAGTTTTGAAGGATCTCGGGATTAATATTCTTTCCGGGGAAGTTAGAACCGACGGTAAGTCCTTAAAAGCTCAGGATACATTCATACTAACCGACTCTCGTACAGGGCTCGGTTTCTCAGGAAGTTCCATAGAAGAGCGGATTCGTAGATATATTCTGCAAAGCAGCCTAAATCAAGTTTGATCTAGCATATTTGAAACGTCCAAAGTACTAAACCGACAAAAGAGAAGTATATGGTATCGGAATGATTCGATTCATCGGATCAATTTGCCGATATTGTAATTCAGGAGTTCCTTCCGCCTAACGATGGACGCAGCCAGAGATTTACAAAAATTCGATTTTACGGAAGAAGTGATCCAACACTTCCGAGAAAATAGGATTATACCGGTCGATTTTTATAATAAGCACGGACAGATCCTTATCCATAAAAAGGATATGGCCACAGGAGACGATATCAGTCGTCTCCAAAAATTCGAAAAACAAGGGATCTATTTTCTTACTGCTGAGATTGCCAAGATCCATCCGAGTTCCGGTAGAAAAAGTTCCTTAGATCCTTCTTTCGACAAATTGATCAATCCTGAACTCACTCTGGATATGTCCCGGGGAGCAACGGACCTATTATCCGATATCAAAAAGTTTCCGCTGAACGGAGATCATGTAAAAGAGATCAATAAATCCATAAACGCAGTACTAGACGATTTTAAATCCTCTCCGAATATGGAAACCGGACTAGTCAATATCATAGAAGTGATGAAAAATGCGGGTATGCCCGTGGATTCCGAGGTTCTTACGAAAAGGACAGTGATTGCTATGGCTTTGAAAGTAAGAGCTGCAAAGGTTTTTACCAAAGCGGATATGGATCAGAAAAAAGTGGAGCAGATGAATCTGATGATGGCTTCTTATCTCGCAGACATCGGCTATACTCAAATGAAAATCCCCACTCACGCGAATCTTAAACCGGAAGAATTGGAGTATATCAAAAACCATCCCATCATCAGTTATTTGATGATCGCGAATATTCCGGAGATAGAGGATCCCGTTAAATCTGTAGTTCTAAATCACCATAGACCTCATCGCGGAGAAGGGATGAATAATAATTATCCCCAAACCAAACCTTTGGTGCAAAAACTCCAAGGTTATAGAGAAAAATATAAAGACGATTATCGTAAAAATCTTTTAGCTACCGATATTCAGAAGCAAGTAAAGTCCATTCTTACTAACGCGATCTCTTACGAAGATATCGGAGTATTATCTATTGCAGGTGAATTCGCTTCATTGACGACCCCTCAACCTTGGAGACAACCGATGGACGGCCTCAAGGCGATGAAGCTGATCTTGAATAATAGTTTTTTCGCGTATAATGAAAAAACTCTGAAAGACTTTTTTGATCATGTGGGTCTTTCTTTATGCGATAATCAACCTTTCATCAAAGTGGGAGATTACGTTATTGTCGCTTCCCAGGATTCGAATCGTAAGGTTTTCTTTGAGATCTGTATTATCAAAGAATCCCATAAAAATTCCATTCGTCCGATGCTCGAGAGGATTGGAACTATCCGACCGAAGTTTGCGAACAACGGAAAGATCAGGATCTCGGGTTTCGAAATGGGTAGCTTGAGTGTAGATAGAAGGAGGGCGATCTTCAATCTGGAGCGCAACGCTGACCCGAGAAGGATCATCTATTTAGTGGATCCGGAAATTGATCCCGAATTTTTCGATTCCTTAGATCGTAAAGTACGGGAAACGTATCCCTCTAGGACTTCTTCTGATCCGGATTCCGCCTCTAAACCATCCGTTTCTTGATCGATTGACACAATTTCGGAAATTTATTCTTGCCTACAACTAAGGCTTGATCATTTCTTTGTTACTAAACAGATATCTTACTTAAACGTTATGTACATTGGGCTTATTTTTTTGGCCCTTTGGTGATGCGTATGGATTTTTACTATGACTCAATTTCAAAGTGGTCCGATCGATCCTCTCAGACTTGAAAGATTTGAGTTTAATGCGGAAGTAATCAGACAGTTTAAAGAAAACCAATCTATTCCCGTAGATTTTTATAATAAGAACGGGCAGATCTTAATTCATCGCAAAGATAACGCTAGCGAAGCGGATATTAACAAACTACAAAAATTCGAACTACAAGGGATCTATTACCTTCTCTCCGAAAGACATAAGGTGGGGATCCAAACGGAACAACCGGACTCGGTAAACGGTAAAAAAGTCTCTTATATCAAATTAGTGAATCCTGATCTTACCTTGCAGATGGCAAGACAGGCCTCCGATCTTCTCAAGGAATTGAGAGACTATCCATTAAACGGTAATCATGTGAAGAATGTCGCGAAGGCGATCGATGTGATCCTAGATGATTTTGCAAATAGCCAGGATGTTGAGCTGGGTCTAGTCAACGTCATCGAAGTAATGAAATCCGCAGGAGTTGAAACGGATTCCGAAGTCCTGACCAAAAGAACGGTTATCTCAATGGCGATGAAGCTAAGGAGTTTAAAAGCGATCTCGGTTAAAGACAGCGAAAATTCCAAAGCACAACAATTGAACTTGATGATGGCGGCTTATATGGTCGATATAGGCAAGGTCAGAATGAAACTTCCGGACCATGGGAATCTAAGTACGGAAGAATTTGAATACGTTAAAAATCATCCGATTGTCAGCTATTTGATGATCGGGAATCTAGCTTCTATCCAAAGTCCGGTAAAAACCGCAGTATTGAATAGCCATAGGCCATACAGAGGAGAAGGATTGAACAATAACTATCCTTCTACTGCATTTTTAGTGAAAAGACTGGGGGAATATTGCGAAAAATATAAGAACGATCTTTCTAGAAGTGTGCTTGTGGAAGATATGCAAAGACAATTGTATATTCTACAAAGTAATTCGTATAGCGAAGACGATCCTGCGATTATTTCCATTGCAGGGGAGTTTGCCTCTCTTAGCACCGCTCAGAATTGGAGGCCGGCATATTCTCCTATCACTGCCATGAAGTTGATCTTGAATAACAGCTTTTTCTCATATAATGAAAGAGTAGTTAAGGAATTTTTCGATTTTATGGCTTTGAGTTTATGTGAGAACAAAAGTGTTCTAAATGTGGGAGACTATGTGATCGTAGTTTCCACGGACTCTCAGCACAAGATCCACTTCGAGACATGTGTTATTCGGGAAATTAACAAAAACCAAACCCGTCCCCTCCTAGAAAGAGTCGGGACTATACGGCCTGTTTTCTCGAATAAAGGAAAGTTAAAGATCGTGGGTTACGATCGAAAAACGTTCCGCCCGGATATAAGAAAGGCGGTTTTCAATCTCTCCAATGCAGTGGATCCTAGAAGGGTAATTTACGCGATTGATCCGGAATTGGATCCTCCTTTGTTCGATCTGATAGATAAAAGTTATCGCAAAACGGCTCCGAAATCTGTCGCGTAAACGATCCGCTTTTCCTCTCCACTTTGGAATCCTACTTTCTTCCGTTGGTGGTCTCCTGTTTTCTGGTACTGTATGCCTTCCAGTTGGGGTAAAATATTCAAAGTCAGTACGTTCGGAGAATCTCACGGCGAAGCGGTGGGAGTTGTTGTCGAAGGAGTTCCCGCAGGAATTCCGATCCGATTGGACGAGATCCAAAAGGATTTAAACAGGAGAAGACCCGGACAGAGTAAACTCACCACTCCTAGGGACGAATCAGACACAGTTCGAGTTCTTTCGGGGGTTTTTGAAGGGAAAACGATCGGAAGTCCGATCGCATTGATCGTAAACAACCAGAACACGATCTCCAAAGATTACGAAAATTTAAGAGAAACGTTCCGCCCTTCCCATGCAGATTATACTTACCAAACCAAGTACGGATTCCGCGCTCACGTTGGGGGAGGAAGATCCTCTGTTCGAGAAACGATCGCAAGAGTCGCTGCAGGTGCTATTGCCAGAATGATCTTAGAGGACGATCTAGGAGTGAAAACGGTCGCATGGGTGGATACGATCGGGACCATCTCTTCCGAAATTGCAGAAAACAAATATCCCCAAACTAGAGAGGAAGTTGATATAAACGAGGTCCGTTGTCCTGACACTCAGGCCGCGGATAAAATGCGTGCCCTTATTCTACAAATGAAAGAAGCAGGAGACAGCGTGGGTGGGATCATCCGTTCTGCTTCTTATAATCTCCCGCCCGGTCTTGGAGATCCGGTGTACGACAAATTGGATGGAGACATAGCGAAGGCCATTCTCTCTATTCCAGCGTGTAAAGGTTTTGAAGTAGGTTCCGGATTTTCCGGTACTCTTCTAACCGGAAGTACTCATAACGACGAGTTTTACGTGGAAGAAGGAAGCGGAAGAGTCCGCACTCGCACAAATAATTCCGGAGGACTCCAAGGAGGGATCTCTAACGGAGAAACTTTGGTGGTCCGCGCCGCGTTTAAACCTACATCCACTATTTTCAAAAAACAAAATACTGTAAATATCGAAGGAAAAGAAACCACACTGGAGGCGAAAGGCAGACACGATCCGTGTGTTCTTCCGAGAGCGGTTCCAATTGTGGAAGCGGCCGTAAACCTGGTTCTAGTAGACGCCTACCTTTACCAAAGAGCGATGAATCCGCAGTGGTTCCAAAAATGGGCCAAAATTCCGGATTATTACAGAGATTTAAAACTCTGAATTCGTCTCTTTAGTCTGCAACGGACTTCCAGGATCTGAGACAGGCTCTCACCTCTATGCGATCTAGAAACGGGTTGCCAACTTAGAATAGTACGTTTCAATTGAGATTTGGCGCCTGGCTTGTTTAGAAAAACGGAGGTTCGAGTGGTCAAGATAAAGATAGACGGGATCGAATACGAGGTCGACGAGAAAAAAAATCTAATATCCGCCGCTAAAGATGTAGGAGTGGATATACCGTTTTTCTGTTATCATCCTAAATTATCCGTAGTCGGCATGTGCCGCATGTGTCTCATCGAGATAGAAGGGATTCCACGTTTACAAGTAGCTTGCAATACTAAGGTAACCGAAGGACTTTCCATCGTCACAAAAAGTGATAGAGTGAAAGAAGCGAGAGAAGGCACGATGGAGTTCTTACTCGCAAACCATCCTTTGGATTGTCCAGTCTGTGATAAAGCCGGAGAGTGTCAGCTCCAAGACAATTCCTTCAAAGAAGGAAAAGGAAATTCCAGATTCACATTTGAAAAAAGGAATATTCCTCAGGAAGAGATCGGTTCTAATCTGATCATCAACCACAATCGTTGTATCGTATGCTATCGTTGCGTTCGTTTCGAAGAAGAAATGGTTGGTGAATCCAACCTTGGACTTTTCGAAAGGGGATATCATTCCATCATAGGACTGGCAAAAGAAGAACCGATCAACCATAATTACCAGGGTGCGCTTGCTGATATCTGCCCTGTTGGTGCATTATTAAATCATAAAACATTATTCAAATCCAGGGTTTGGTGGTATAAATCGGAAGAATCCGTTTGTCCTGGCTGTAGCACCGGTTGTAAAACTTATACAAACGTTCGGGATAATAAAATGTTCCGCTATATGCCTCGAATAGACGAGGAAAAGGATCAGTATTTCCTTTGTGATAAAGGAAGATTCAATGTCGACTGGTTGAATACAAACAGACTTTTCTCCTTCTATAAGAATGGAGAAGCAAGTGTTAGCTCTACTGTCCTCGATGAGATTTCCGAAAAAATCTCTGGATCCAAAAAGATCGCAGTGATCGGCGGGGCTCACGAATCGGATCAGAACTTAAAAGCTATCAAAGAATCCTTATCTAGGCTTGGAGTTGCATTCGTAACCGAGGCTAGAATAAGTTCCGAACAATACAAAGAGCCTGAACAAGTGGATTTCTTATACACTACGGATCAAAGACCGAACACAAAAGGTGCAGTAGATGCAGGATTCGTTTCCGTTGAAGGAATCGATTCCATTCGTTCTTCTGCTGCAAAAGGTGAATTCGATCTGATCTTCGTGATTAAGGAAAAAGTTTCCGAGATCTTGGCTGGCGTGCCTTCCGAATCTATAGTAGTCTTAGAAACGAACCTTACGCAGGACGTAGCTAAGGCAAAATATTCAGTACCGATCAAAGCATATTCGGAACAAAGCGGAAGTTTTACGAATAAAAAAGGATGGATCCAGAACTTTAGTAAATCAATGGAAGCCCCAAAAGGTTTATCAAGCTCTGCGGAAATTTTTTCAATATTGGAAAAGAAAACGTTAGAATTACGTTCTAACCCTAGAGAGGCAGCCGTTGGGAACCGTTAATGTAATTAATGTAGCGGCAAAACATAAGCCGGCTTGGTACCAAAGATTATATTCCTATTCCATAGCGAATGGATTATGGATCACGTTAAAACATTTTATCAAAGCCGCTTTTTTGAAAGGTGCAGTCACATTAGAATTCCCCGAAAAGAAAAGAAAGTTCTCTTCTCGTTTCCGCGGAATGCATACTATGAAACGAGACGAGTTGGGTAGAGAAAGATGTACCAGCTGTTTCTGCTGTATGTGGATTTGCCCTGCAGACGCGATCAAAATAGAAGCAGGACATGTTACTCCTGAGATCCAACATCTTCATCCGGAAGATAAGTTTGCTAAAAAATTCGAAATAGATTTATTGCGTTGTATATTCTGTGGGATGTGCGAAGAGGCCTGTCCTAAAGGTGCGATCTATTTGGACGGTCCTGCGGAGATGGCCGCGGACAATAGAGAAGATCTGATTTTAACTAAGGAAAGAATGATGCAAAAAGTCGGAGGACCAATCTTAGGAGAAAGACTCTAACCCTCCGGCTTTTCCTGTTTATAGCTCGCTTTGCGAGCTTCAGGAAGTGTAACGACTATAGCTCGCTTTGCGAGCTTCAGGAGCTTAGAACAAGGCTCTTATGAAACTCTTCGATTAGAATTTCGTAATTCCGACGAGTCAAATTCTCTTGGTAGTTCCCGATTTGCTTTATCCAATATCGGTGAATGTAATCTTTTCGAAGCGTATTCCAAACAAGCTTCAATATCCAAAACCCGAATATTCGGATATTCGTTCAGAATTTCACGGTATCCGAATCCTAAGAAAATCATATCTAATATTTCTAAAACTCGGATCGAGGTCCCCCGGATCACGGGTTTACCTCCGCAGATGGAAGGATGGGATACGATCCGATCTATAGTTTCTGTATTTGTTTCCATTCTAATTTTACAACAAGGCTCCCAGCCAAATTTTGAATCTTTAATTCTTTAGTCTGAAATTTTTCCGAGGAAAGAAATAATCCGTATGATTTAGGGAATAAACAACTTTCAAAAAAATCCTTAAAGTAATAAAAAGAATAAAATATAAATAAAAGTAACAAAAGTACTCATAGGATAAAAAATTCAGCTTAAAACAAGCCAAGTCAATCCAAGGAAGAAGAATTCGATTCGAAGTTGAGCAGCTTCACAGATCCTATTCTATTATAGACGTTTTTAAACGTTCGAAATATGGAAAACGGCTCCATCGAATCAATTTACACTAAAATCGGCGACGTCTTCAGATATTGCCGGATGGAGAAGGGACTCTCTTTAAAGGAACTTGCCGACACTCTCAAAAAGGAATATGGCGTTCCATTCAATCCGAACCTTTTAGGAAAAATAGAAAGAGGAGAGTCGAGATTACTTACTCATGATTTTATCAATCTTTGTTTATTCTTTCGCTTGGAGCTAAAAGCGTTTTTAGATAAAGATAAGAAAAGCTCACACGAAACTGCGCTAGGTGATCTAACCGAAGATCCGGCAATTCGTAGGATTTTAATTTTTATAAGCGAGAATAGAGGTTCCAAAGGATTCGTCACATTCTTAGAAGAATTCATAAAATTTATGGGACCACAATTGATCAGAATGAGCAAAGATCAGGATCCTAAAAACCTAAAGGCAGCTTCACCAAAGAAGAAGGGCCGTAAGTCTTAATTCTCATCCCCTTAGTAACTCTATCTTCCTTCTCAGTTAAATATAGAACGAACTTTATTCATTAAAATCGAACAAGCTTTCGAAATAAAAATTTTATTTATTTCAGAAATTATATTATCTAGTTTCGAAAATAAGTGAGAATTAAGGTGCCTATACTATCCTATCGTTTAAATACATAAACCTCCACATTAAAACTAAAGAGGGATCTTAATGAAGAGAATTATCATCCGGGGTGTATATACTCTGGTAATCATCGGGCTTATCAGCGGGTCTTTTGTGGCTTGTAGCGATAAGTCCTCGTCGAACGGAGCGGAGTTAGGAGTGCTTTCTAGCCTTCTTCCTTCTAAAAGCGGAAATGGATCTAAGTTATTTAGCGCAGCAGCCAGCACTTATTTTCATAATGAGATTTTTCCTCCCCATTGGTTGAATTGGACCACCGATGGTGCGAATCCGATCGAAACAGGGCCAACGTTTTTAACCCGCGGTTTACGATGCAGCGGTCGTTATTGCGATGATATAAATCTTCTAGCAAGCGAATCCGGATACACTCACACCAATAGCTGGTGGACAGATTGGTTTTCGGAAGAAGGTACAAACTATCGTGTTTGTGATAATAACGCGTTTGTTACCGGGATCAAATGTTCCGGAAGTTATTGCGATAACGTTTCCTTGAAATGTTCTCAATTGAACAATAATGGAGTAAGGAATAATTGTTATTGGACTTCCGGCATCTCTGAGGAGGACGGCGGGAAATTCGTAGCTCCTGAATCCATGTATATCGCTGGCGCAAGCTGTAATGGTCGTTATTGCGACAATATGAGCTTATATCTTTGCCAAGCCGATAACGGTGGACCAAGTGTCGACTACGACGCGTTGGCACAACAATTTGCTCCGCGTTTGAGATTCGATCAAGAGACTACTACGGGTTCGGGAGATTCTGGTAAATGTTTCACTAGCGATCCTCAGACCTATTACACTCAGAGAGCTGCCGGGGTTCCCGCTCAAAATCTTTGTAATAAGGATTATTCCACTATTGCAAACAACCAAGTACCTATTTTCTACGAAGCTTCTCCTGTCGGAACAAATGCAGTTCTTCTTAGATACTGGTTCTTCTATGCTTGGCAAAGTACTTGTTTCCTAAGCTTCGGAAGTCACGCCGCTGACTGGGAAGGAATGAGTGTACTCGTAGTAAACGGACAAATGAAACGAGTTGCTTGGTCTCAACACTCCGGATGGTATTCCAAAGAAATCGGGAACTTTGAAGTTGTGAACGGTACTCATCCTGTCGGTTATGTTGGTAAGAATGCGCACGGATCTTTCCATGATGACGGTGGATCAGGCGGTTGTTTATACTTCGAAGATTTCAGAAATCCGGGGAGCAACGATTATCACCAGGATACTTGGAACAATTTAGTTAAATTGAGAAGAGGCGGAGATGCTCCTAGCTGGATGAATTGTGAAGGATCGGCTTGTTTCGACGGGATCGGTCATCCGATGGAAAGAGGGGACTGGCGTTCCCGTGCGGGTTGCGGATCCGACGGATGTGATAAGTCTTCCGTGGGAGGAAATATTCCTTTCGTAAACGATCCGACCGGTTCGGATTATTCTGCGATTTCCGCAAAACATAGCGGCAAAGTATTGGATGTTTCCGGTGTGAGCACTTCCGACAACACCAACATCTGGCAATGGACGAACGTAAATCAGGATAACCAAAAATGGTTACTTGAATCTACTGGAGATGGATACTTCAAGTTTATCGCAAAACATAGCGGCAAATGTATGGATGTGAAGGGAGGATCGACTGCGGCAGGAATGAATGTAATCCAATATTCTTGCGGTAGCGGAAACAACCAAAGATTCCAATTGCTCTCTTACGGAGATGGATTCTTTGCTCTTCAGGCAAAACATAGCAGCCAGTGTTGGGACATCGCCGGCGGAGCGACTGGGGATGGAGGTCTCCTGATCCAATGGCCATGTGCTTGGACGGATAACGAAAAGTTCCAGTTCTTACGCTAAAATTACCTGCGGGAAACCGCTGTGTTCTGTAAAAAGAGTAGGGCTCTCGATTTTCGGGGGCCTTATTTTTTTCGCTTCCGCAGAATCGGAATATCCCAAAAATTAGCAGAAATCCTTTTTTTCGGTCCTACTGAACAAAAAATGCAAGGTCTTTCCCAACAGGAATTTATCACTCTTTACGAGTCCTGCAAGAATACTGTGTACCATTTCCTGCTAAAACTCTCAGGAAATCCCGAAATTGCCGAAGATTTGACTCAAGAGACATTTTTGAAGGCCTTCGAGGTCATGGATAGATTCGATCCAGAGAGAGGTAGTTTCTCCTCTTGGTCTTGTACCATCGCTAAAAACCTCTATTTTAAACATTTCAATCGTACAAAGAAGGAGACGGGGAACGTCTCAATTAATGTAGAGAATTTTCCGGAACTCTCGGGGGGGAACCATGAGGATCCTCTTGAATTGGAGAAAAATTCTCTCAATTTAGCATTAAAAGATGGGGTTTCGCGTCTTCCTGAGCCTGAGAAGAGTATAATATTACTGAAGGAAATCCAAAAGAAAACTCTCAAGGAAACTGCGGATACTCTCGGAATATCGGAGAGAACCGTTAGTCGTCGTTTGCTTAGTGCGTTCAGATTATTAAGAACACATCTTGAAGCGGAAGGGATCGGACTATAAGATGGCATTAGATACTCAACAGTCAAATAGTTTCGAAGACCTACTAGAGTCATATCTTTCCGGCGAGCTGGATGCTGCAGGGAAAAAACAACTTTTGGAGATCGTATTAAAGGACCCTGAAAGAGCGGTCGAATACCGAAGACTTACCCAGATCCAATCCCAACTCAGAACTCCTAGCGCTTCCCAGGAGTTAAAAAACATTTCTCCTCAAACTTCCTCTAAAACAGTTCTCCCTTTCCCTAAACCTAGGATCTATCTCGCAGCGGCAGCTTTGGTATTTGCAAGTTTTGGAATATACTTCTATCAGAGTTCCCGGATCAAAAAGGGCGAAGCTACTTTGGATAAGTTCACTTATTCTTACGGCGATTGTTCTATCGAAGGTAAAACTTCCCAAGCAGGCGAAGATGTCTCCGGAAAACGGATCGTATCCGGAAAATCTTCCGTTTGTGATGTTCAGTTAGAAGGTAAAAGGAGTGTGACTCTTAGAGCCCTACCTGACACGGACTTCACTGCGGAACGTCAGGAAAATGCTATTCATGTATCCCTTGGATACGGAACAATTCTTATGGACAGCCAAGGCCCGAAAGATTCGGAAAATATTTCTATTGGTTCTGATGACTTTAGATTGGTCTTAGAAGGAACAAAAGTCTCTATCAACAAAGGACGTACTGATTCTTCTTTATCCGTAAAAGTATTAGAAGGAAAAGCGAGATTAGAGTCCGGAGGAGCCATTTTCTGGGAATCGGTCTCAAGTTGGTTGACGAAAGAAGAAATTGCGCTACTTGAAAAAGAATATCCGATCTTATTCGATAAACAACAAGTAATATTAGAATCTGGACAACAACTTGCATGGAAGGGATTCTCTCCTGCAAAAATAAAAGGCCTTAAAAAGATCGAAGACTCGATTAAGGCCGGTAAAAAATCCTTACCTAGCGCTCAGTTGGACGAAACTCTCATTAAGAGTTTGAAACCTCATGTGGATTCGCTTCCTAAGGACCCTTTTTTGATCTCTCCTAAAGAGCTTAAAAATTCCCTAAAAAAGATCCTTCCGGATGAAAAAGCGGATTTGGAAAGAAAATTTGCAAGTATGGTTCGTTTCCCTCCAAAAGATCTGAAGGAAAGAGAACAATTGATGGAGTTGGTCAAGAAGGTGGACAAGTCATCCATTACGGACATTTTAAATAGTAAAGGTCCGAGTGCTTCACATGTTATCTCCCAAGAAGTCCGTATTCTATATCTAAAGGATGGATCGATGGAAAGAGGGATAATTTACCAGCAAGATAGCTTCTATGTAGTATTAAGACCGGATGGAAACTTGATCATTCCGGTAGACGCTGTAGAAAGAATAGAATCTGAATAGTCGTCTTGTTTTTTCTACCGAATTGCCGATCTTTGCTGATTTACACCATTCTTGTTTAATATTTCGATTCTGCATTTTTCTTCCAGAATGGAAGATATAATATGGTGAAAAGGATCACTCCTAAAGCCTGCATCCAAAGAATATAAATAGGCCATGGACCTAAATAATCCATTAAAGAGCCTGCTGCCGATTTTTCTCTCATATATCCATAATTCGCGTCTAAAGCAAAATCTATAATCAAAGCAACAATAACGTAGATCTGCGCGTAAAGAACGGCTCGAAGAACTGAACCTTTTCTGGGGATGAGCTCCAGGCCAAATACAACATAAAGAGTGGCAATGACCAGGCCGGAATGAGCTATAAAGAATATAAAAAAGTAGATATGAGGAAATGTAACTGAAAGATCCGGAGTAATAACCCCTTGCATGGAACCTGCAATTACCCAAAAATAGGAAAGTTCCGCAAGAGTCCTGTTTCGAGTAAAAAGCGCCAGAGAGGTTACGATTGCGGACCAATTACAAAACTCCATAGGAAGATCATAACGTATCTGCCAATATCCCGAATCGATCCGATATATTACATAAACCAAATAATTTAAAAGAAGAATAATCCCGAGTACATACCCTATCGTATTCTTAACTTTGGGAGAAGCGAACTTTTTAGAGAAGTACGGGAGTCCGAAACCGAGGAAAGCCGTGAGAAAAAGAATAATAAAATGGAGAGGGCTCCAATGTTCGAATCTCATTGAAGCTAACCTCTCTTTTTGTTAGCTATAATTCAAATCATAAATTCAATCGAAGATAGGCTTAGTTTTCACACTAAATATCATTTTCATTTCTTCTTCAGTGAATTGGTGGGGTCTTTTTCTCTTTAGATCCATAAACAGTCCTTGCACTAAAGAAGTAAGGATCAATTTTTTTGTCTTTTTAGAGAATACATCATGTCGAAATGCCAATCTATTCTTCTCCGCTTTTTGATACACAGTTACGATCACAAAATTTTCCGGAAAACCCATAGAGTCGAAATAGTTTAATTCGGCTTTGTAAACAACCGGACCGATCCCTTTTGCCTGTAATGCATGTAAATCCAATCCGCATTGATAAGAAGAGCGGATCCTTGCATCGTCTAGATAATACTGGATTGTTTCTAGATTTACCTTACCTTCCGGATCCATCTCCGCCCAGCCTACGCTGATCGGATGATAGAAGGCATACGGATAATCCTCTTCCGAATAAAAGACCTCTTCCGAATCGTTAAAAAGGCTCATCACAAATCTTGCCTTACATACCAATGTTGAATCGGAAGAGCGGAAAATTTCCTGTATAATCTCCGTCGATTCGGGATCGGAGTGAAGAATGTTCGTAGTCACTACTGCATCTTCCGGATATTTTAACTCTGCTTTGTATTCTATCTCGCATTGGCGGACTACTAAGCGGTCTGAACTAAGGATTGTTTCTCCTTCTTCTTTTAAAAGTTGGAATGTTTTGATCCTTGCTTCTTCAAAATAACTTTGGTAGGTACCATTATTTACATGTCCGTTTACATCTATGTCGGATTTACGGACAGGAACGGTGAAGGATGTGCTGATCTTATCTGTTTTTTCCATGAGCCTCATAAAAAGCCTCCGGTAGACAAAATGGTCTACTTCGTAAATTCCAGAATAAATTATGGTAGACAAATCAGTCTACCATAATTATAATCGGAAGAGAAAAAAGATGAGAATCCAAAAGGACTTAATTCGATCGGAAGATCCGGCCAAGGACAGGATCCTCCAGGCGGCGTTTAAATTGTTCTATTCCAAGGGTTATCCGAATACTGGAATAAACGAAATTTTAGACGAAGCGGGTGCCTTTAAGAAGAGCTTGTACATCCATTTTCCCTCAAAAAGGGATCTGGGTAAGGCTTATCTTTTGGAACAAGAAGAAGCTATATTAGGTTTTGTTAAAAGGATTGCTGCAAAAGAAAAAAGATATTCGGACTTTATCCGATCTTGGATGAAAATGTTGAGAAGAGGACTGAAAAATACGTATATTTACGGTTGTCCTTACGCAAATTTATCCAATCAAACACATGACGAACCTGAGATCTCGGATTTTGTAAAAGTCGCATTAAATCGTTGGGTCCAGGATTTCGAACTGTGTTTAAAAGGATTTACTTGGAATTCTAAAAAGTCAAAAACCGAGTCCGAGTTAAAGGAAATTTCCGAAAGTATCCTTTTTTATTATCAAGGTGCGTTACAATTATATGGAATGTCAGGCGACTTTAAACATATCCATCGACTAGAAAAAGCACTTTTATCCTTGGATAAGTAATATTATATTTTAAGAATATATTAATCCCAAATGGAATTAGCGCACTCTACCAGGTCGCCTGCGAAATAATGAGGAAATGAATAAACCAATTTCCCTGTGACCGGATTCAGATCTCTATAAGAAACTGAATCTATCCGTAAAGTATCCGATTCATCCCTGTAAATCTTAAATTTCAAATGTAGTTTGAACTTATCCTTTCCGTATTTGAAATTCGTATTGTCCTTGCATGATTTGAAACAAGTATCGAATACTTCCTCAACATTTCGATTGGCCCGAAGAGTAAGTGATTGTTCCTTACAATTGAAAGAACACTCGTCAGGATCGGAAGGTTCGTACGGAAATTCGATCAGAACTAATTTGTTTCCTTCGATTTTATAAGATCCGTGAATGACGGGAACAAGCTCTCCCGGTCTTCTGCTTCTCATAGTCGCGTCGGAAGGAGGATTTAGGATCAATTCTAACCCGCTGATCTCTAAATATAGTTTGGAATCTATTTTGGGAAAATTTTTTTCCCAGTTTAAACAAACTGTCTTACTCTCGGGCTGAGCTCCTATAAAAAAAGGAAAACTGATCGCGAAACAGAAAAGAATGGAAAATGAGAACAACTTAACTTTCATTTGCTTGGAAAGTTATTTTATAATGGGCTAGGATAGTCTACCAGCAGAAAACCTGATTTTCGGAGCCGATTAGTAAGATTCGAATTCAGCATTGGATTTTTCCGAAAGGAGGAAGGATTTCATTTTTGCATGATAGATCTATTTAGAATTCCAGGCAGGCATGGACTTTAAGGCTTTCTTATAGATCGGGCAACCCGGACCATGAGCTCCTTCTAAATAACCTGTGCTCATTAAAAATTCGTTCACTATCTCCCCACCAACGAACACGAAAGTTTTTTTGAATAGTTTGGTCCATTCTTCCAATGATTTGGGATGATGCGAATACAACCAATCATGGAAACTTCCGAATTCCTTTTGGAGACCGACAATTACGTTCGCATTATGAATGGCGGCGTTTATTTTAAGTTTGTTCCGGATGATCCCTGCATCGTTCATAAGGCGATTGAAATCTTTTTCGGAAAACTTTGAGATCTTTTTAATAGAGAAGTTTTTATAAGCCTTACGGAAGTTTTCCTTCTTTCTTAAGATCGTGGTCCAAGAAAGACCTGCCTGGTTGATCTCTAAGATTAGCCTGCCGAATAATTCATCGTCCGATCTTAGGGTAAAACCGTATTCCGTGTCGTGATAGATTTTATTTTCCGGATCTTGATCCTTTTCAAGCGAAAGAACATATTGGCAATATTTTGTAAGAGCATTCATAAAATAAGAAGAAAAGAATCTAAAGAGTTAAATCACTTCTTACAAAAGAACAGGCAAGAAATTTTTTGAATTCTTTTCTAACCTGTTCGTAAAACTGCCAAATGAGCAAACGGTCTAAAATCCGATCAACATACCTCCGTCTACTCGGAGAGTTGCTCCGGTAATCCAATCCGCTTCTTCGGAAGCTAGGAAAGCGACTGCAGAGCCGACCGCTTCTTCCGGATTTCTTTTGATTTTTAAAGGAATGGAATCCAAGATAGAATTTCTAATTTTTTCCGGGACATGCTCGGCAAATCGATTGTTGATAAAACCGGAAGCAACACAGTTCACGGTTATATTTCTGGAAGCGAGTTCCCTTGCGGCGGATTTTGTGAGAGCAAATAGTCCTGCTTTTGCCGAAGAATAGTTTGCCTGACCTGCGTTACCGTAAAATCCTGAAACAGAACCAATATTTACGATCCTACCTGATTCATTCTTTAGCATAAACTTTGCCGCCGTTTGGATTCCGAAGAAGGCGGCTTTCAAATTTACGGAATGTACTTTCTCCCATTTTTCCTCGGACATTCTCAAGAGTAGATCGTCTTGGACGACTCCGGCATTATTGATCCAAATATCCAAGGCTCCGGTTTTCTCGATTGCAAATTCCGCCAATTCCTTGTTTTGATTTTTGGAAGTCACATCACAGGTTTTCCAGAAGACTCTCTCCGGATTAATCCTCGCCAATTCATCCGCAGTTTGCTCACAATTTGAATCTTCTAGATCGGAAAGAATAACTTTGGAACCTCTTTCCAAAAACATTTTTGCGATTACTTTTCCTATCCCTCTAGCCGATCCGGTGATGACAGCAGTTTTTCCCTCTAACATATCCTTCTCCTATTTATTTCGATGTCGAAATATTAATGCAAAAAATTCCCGTTAAGGATCGAAACTCGAATGGATTTTACTTAAAATCCGCATGAATTCCTCTTTTTCTCCCGGCTCTAGATTTTGACTCAGCTTTGTGAGTGTTGCTTTGGAAGCTCTTTGCACTTTTTCTAGTGTTTGTTTTCCCTTTTCCGTTAATTCAGCCGAAGTTACTCTTTCGTCCTCGTACGGTTTGGATCTTTTTATATAGTCGTAATCCTCCATTTTGTCCAAAAGAGCCGTCACTGTGGAATTGGTTCTATCTAATAACTTTGCCAACTCGCTCATCGTAAGTGGGCCTTCTTTTCCCAAAACAAAAAGTACTCCGCCATGGGCAGGTACCAGATCCTGGATCCCTTGTTTTAGGAATTCTTCGGACAAATGTTTTTGGATCCGGTCTCTGGTCCTGGATAATAAATGAATTACATACTCCGGCTTCATTTATTTAGACATCGAAATAGTTTGAAAGTTTTGTCAAGTCGGAAAATAGAAGGAACTTGTAAAATACCTAATCCGATTTATAGATCATTTGGATTAGAATTTAGTCGCCTATGGACATAAGAAATTTTTTTCCAAATGGATTTTCTTGCGAAATTCCGAAAAAAACCCTGTCCCTCAATGTTAATTATTTTCGTATAATAGAATATATGGGCCTCTCTTTCAGACATTTCGTTTATTCCCTACTGTTCGTGCTTTCGTTTATACTGAGTTCGAATTGTGAGGGAGATCTGTATGAGATCCAGGACCCTTCTTTAGGAATGGAGAAAGGTGCTGTATATTATGTAGAGACCCATAAGTTAGCTGATACTCAAAATTTGAGAATTTTCGCTGAACCTTCCGATCATAACGTATATGCCCATTTTAATTTAAAAATTTCTCCCGAACGTTTTCTGAAACAAGGTTGGAAGGAGAGTAACCAAGTAGATGAAAGTTTTTGGAAAGAGGAATTAGCTTGGGACATCTTTCATTTCGGATTGGAAGCGCCACTAGAACTAGCGGATGCTAAAGTTTATATCAGAGAAGATCTGCCGGGAAATTTTTCTGGTAATATAGAGGTACTTGTTCTAACGGGAAACGAAGGTTATTTGGTTAGCAGACAATTCAATTCGGATTCTAAATCTTACTTAACTAATTTTAGTTTTTAGGTTTTTCCTGAGAACCTGCCGGTTCCCTAAAATTGATCTCAAATATATCGTAATGTGATTCCCTAACCCCAGTTACAAAGGCCACCGAAACTCCCAAATAATATTTGCCTGTATATTTCATTGCTTTCCAGGCGAATTCCGCCATTTCTTCGGAAGTTATGGAGAACGGATGAATTCTGCCCTTTGACTCATCCATATAAAGACCTTCGTACGTTCCGACAATAGTTCCTTTGTATTCTAGACTTAGGATCCTTCCCATAACGGAGAAGTTTCTTTTTCCACCGGTCTTACGAGTTACCATCTTATCGATCGGATGAGAAGTATCATGTGCCTGGACCCAAACAGTAATTCTTCCGCTTGGATCTTTTACGGGGGTTGTATGAGGTATTATATTTTCCTGATATTGCGCGCTTATTATTTCGATGCTGCTTGAAAGAGAAATCGGCTGGATCCTGTGAATATTGAATTGGACGACTATTGTCTGGTTCAGATTTTTCATCAGAAAGTTTACTACATCCGCATTTTCCGGGCGGACACTGATATTTGCCTTTCTGCGCATAGGCATAAAACATTCGTCCCTAGCTTCGTCACATTCTTCGGCAGGATCGTAGGTAAGTACTTCTATCACACCCTCATAGGACTCGTAGACGATGCCTCGACTCTCGAATTGGATCAATTTTGCGACAGTCCAGCCTTCCGAATAAGTTCCCAAGGCAAAAACGGGGGATTGGAAGAATAAAACCGAAATATAGAGGAAGACGGAATATTTTCTAAGGGTCATAAATCTCTATTGGACGAGGTTTTTTGGTTCTTACTACCTATCGGTATATATAGGATTTCAAGGTACAAGTATTTTTACTTTATAAGGCAATCCAAAGCAAAATATCGAAATTTTTTCTTTCCAAAATTATCACAATCCCGTTTCAAAACCCCTTTATTTTTCTTTTTCAGGTAGAAGGGACCCTCGTATCGCGGTGGGTTTTCCAGTAGCCCGAATAGCTAAAGATAGATGATCTTTTTAATGATTCTTATTCTCTCGTCAACGTTAGCCGACATATAAAATTTTTTTATCCTATTTGGGGTATCTGATTTTGATGAAAATCATCCAAAGTGCAAATAACTTTCCGTATACTAAGTGGAATTTAAAAAAAAATTCCACTAACGCGGATTAATTATACAAATTCGATAATTTTTTTGGAACTTTTGTCTGAGTTGTATACAGTTTTTACTAACGTAGGAAGAAGGCATTTTAACCCCGTCGGGGTTTTGGTGCTATTTAATTTGGAAATAGAGAGGTCGAAAAGTTCCGATATGAAACGGTTTACGACATTTTTTCTCAAGAGTATTCTAACTCTTGTTATTCTTTTCTCCTTTGTAAATTGTCCGAAGGGTGGAGGAAAGGGGCCTTTGTTTTTGCCGCCTGGCGAAACTGTAGAACCTCCAAATCCTGATCCTACTATTCGGGTTTACAGAGGAAGTGGTACGGTAACGTCCGTATCTGACGGTTCCACCGAAAATTTAGGAAGTGTAAAAATTACGGAAAGTAGTACTGCCCGTGTTTTTACGATCCAAAATAACGGTGAGTTAACTTTAAATCTGACTAATACTCCGATCGTTGCGAAAACGGGGGCAGAAGCAGCGCAATTCACGATAGATCAATCAGGTACTGATAATGTTTTAGATCCTGGGGAAACTACCGAGTTCACTGTGACTTTTTCTCCATCTTCGCCAACCGGAACGAAATCGGCTCAATTGCAAATAGCATCTAACGATCCGAATACTCCTACTTTTATTTTGAATCTTAGCGGAACTGCAAACCCTGCACCTGCTCCGGATATCCAAGTAAGAAGGGGATCCACTACTCTTACCAGTGGGTCGAGCGTTCATACTTTTACAAGTGTCCAAGAGAATACGAGCGGAACAGCGGTTTCTTTTACGATCAACAATTTAGGGGATGCTGCTTTAAATTTAAGTACGATCACTCTAACTGGAACAAATGCTGACCAGTATAGTTTGGATACTACGGGTACTAACAGTTCCGTTGCCGTTTCCGGCTCCACAACATTTTCCGTTACATTCTCACCGACCTCTACCGGGACTAAAACTGCTACGATTACTATCCCAAGTGATGATGCAGGTACTCCGAATTTTACGTTCGGTCTTTCCGGAACCGGAACTCCAACTCCTGTTCCAGAAATTAACGTACAAAGAGTCACTGGTTCCGTAAACATCGCGGATGGAAGCGGTACTTTCGATTTCGGAAGCCAAGTAGAGAATGTTGCGGGTTCTGCGGTCCAATTTAGGATCCAGAATTTAGGAACTGCTTCTTTAAGCTTATCCGGAACTCCAATCGTGGAGATTACCGGAACCAATTCCGATCAATTCGAAGTGACTGTTCAACCAAGCACTGCTAGTGTTGCTACTTCTTCGAATACAACCTTCTCCGTTCGATTTGTTCCTACTTCCACAGGTGCAAAAACGGCGTCTATTTCGATCGCAAACAATGATTCGGATGAAAATCCTTATAACTTCACGATCACTGGAACCGGAACTCCAACGCCTGTTCCCGAGATTAATTTGAAGCAAGGTTCGACAAATATTGCAAGCTCCGGAACATATTCGGGCATCGCGGATACCAGGATCGGAACTACTAGTGCGACTACAACGTTTACTGTTGAGAACACTGGAACGGCAACCTTGAACTTGAGCGGAACCCCGCGAGTGGTTGTTGGGGGAACAGACGCATCAATGTTTAGCGTTTCTTCTCAGCCTTCGGCAACTGTTGCAGCGAGTGGAACTTCTACTTTCACGGTTACCTTCTCTCCAACTTCTACGGGAACGAAGAGTGCGACTTTGACGATTGCAAATAACGATTCGGATGAGAGCAGTTACGTAATCAATCTTTCTGCGATCGGAAATGAGCCGACTGCTCCTTGTTTCGATATCAGTACCGGAACAAAATCGACTAATGATGCGACCTTCGGAAGTATTTTTGAAAGTTCGAATATTTCCTTAACGACCGGAACCGCCTTCCCGACGGCTCTTTTCTATGCCGACCAAGCGAGTGCAGGATCGAGCAGCTTGATGTACGCATATTATTATGCGACTTCTGCGGAAACTACCGGTTTCTATGGCAGGGACGGAATCGGAACGACTGCGATTTCCGGAATGTGGCCTTACGGCAGGAATACTTCCGAATTCTTGTATAAGGATTTTGGAACAGGCTCGTTGACATTCTCACCGAGCACCAGCGCTACAGCATTAGTGGCTTTGGATTCTTTCACAAGCTTTGTTACTGCGAATGCGAGTTTCCGAGTGGTTCGTAGTTGTAGTCCATCCTTGTTGGAAGAAAGGTCTTTCACCTCCACTACCGGAACTACAAGCTCCAGCGGACTCTCCAAAGAATGGACGTACCGTAAGAAAATGAAGGTAAATCTGATCTTCGTTCAGGGAACCTACCCGACTTATACAGTCGCTGGAGTCCAGGAAGCTGTTGATAGGATGACTAATATCTATGGTCAAAACTCAGTGAAGATAGACCTTCAATTTTCCGCTACGTCCATTAGTGCAGCTGAATTCCAAGATATAACGGATCTAAGCGACGATACTGGAACGGTAGCCAGTTCCCTTACTAAGTTGTATGTTACGAATCCAGGAAGTGCACAGGCGGCGGATAGTTTAAATATCTACATTACAGCGAGCGAAAGCGAAGTAGGTGGTGTATTAGGAATAGCATCCGGAATCCCAGGTTTGCCGGGAGTCGTCGGAACTAAAAAGGCAGGTATGATTGTCTTCTTAGAACCTCATAGAACATCCGGGACTGCAGGAACTGCACTTAGTGCCGCAGACTTAACGTTCATGGGAGACACTATGGCTCATGAAGCGGGTCACTTCCTTGGATTGTTCCATACGAATGAGAGAGGTGGATTTGACAGCACTCTTGTTTCTTCCGTAAGCAATTGGCCGTTCGGGATATACAATAAGGATGCTATGTCCGATACTCCATTCTGTAATAAGTCAAACGATGCAAATACTGACGGAATGGTATCCATAAGTGAATGCAGCGGTACCGGCTTCACCAATTCCGGAGCATCAAATCT
This sequence comes from Leptospira sp. WS58.C1, assembly GCF_040833995.1. Classification (NCBI taxonomy): domain Bacteria; kingdom Pseudomonadati; phylum Spirochaetota; class Leptospiria; order Leptospirales; family Leptospiraceae; genus Leptospira; species Leptospira cinconiae. The sequence goes on along the minus strand of NZ_CP162137.1, from coordinate 3,631,252 downwards.
AATGTTCTGGGCAGGTGACGGAGTTACTTCTCAAACACAACTTACCGGCGAACAAGGTTGGTTATTAAGACTCAACCCGCTGGCTTATTAACAGAGGAAAAAAGAGATGAAGTTAAAATCATTCTTAATGATCGGATTGGTAGCCTTCGGGCTGCCAATCTCCATTGCAGCGCAAAATTTGGATTCCAATGTATATTCTAAAATAAAGGAATCTTTAGTTTTGACTAGGCATTCGACTAGCTCAGATCTGAAAGCAAGCATCGATCGTATATCGAACAATCCGGTTCCATATCTGATCGCTATCTCTCAGGAAGCAGGAGTTAGAATATACGTAAAAGAAAAAGCCATCTATCTTTTGAAAGATTATCAAACGGAAGATTCGGCTAACTTCTTAAGAAGTCGGATAGAGCAAGAAAGTCTACATCCTTCGCTGCGTAAATTTGCGGTGAAAGGTTACACAGATGGATTTTATTCGACCGATCCGTTGAAGGTGGAGACATTTTTGAAAAAATTCCAATCGGATACGAAGATCGGAAATACTGTCCTTAAGTCTTTGAAAAAAGTAAGGTTCGAAAATTTCAGAAAAACTAGTCAGCCAACGGAAGCAGATCTAGAAAATTTACGAAAGAATAAACCGATCAAAAAATAAAGTTCACTTCTTATGAAAAATAAAAAGGGTCGCCTGTGCGGCCCTTTTTATTTTCTCAAAGATAATTTTCCGCTTATAAGTTCCTATTTTTGATCGTTTTTTGGCATTATTCTGCCAATTCTTCCTGATTTTAAGAACGTATTTTTCTGGACGTACCTTTCTAAACATTCGGCAATAGAAATGGGAGAATTGTAGTCTCCATTTGTTAGTAAAGTCATATCTTATATTGGGTTTCCCTTGTAGGAATTCCAACATAACATAATAGGGAATCGAGATTGAGCTCAGGTTATCATCGTTTTATTTCTATCTTGTGTGTTTTGGCAGGTACCCTTCCCCAATGGAATTGCGGAGGGGGCGGTGGTGGAATGAAATTATTTCCCATTTTCCCTTCTTCTTCGGGAATCAAAGGTTTGCACGTTTCCGATTCGGAAGGAAAAAGATATTCTTCCGGTTCCACATTTTCATTAGGTTCCGTTTTAGTTAGTTCATCATCTTCTAATATTTTGGTGATAGAGAATGACGGTAACTTTACCGTTACTCTGACCGGAAATCCGGATTCGGTATCCAAAAGTGGAATTCATACTTCTCAATATGTAATCGATTCCCAACCATCAAGTACAAGTTTAGCGGAAGGGGATTCTAGTTCTTTTCAAGTCAGTTTTCAGCCAAGCTCTGCAGGTGTAAAATCGGCATATTTGATCATCAATTCGGACGATCCTAATATTGGTACTTATATTCTTTATTTGAAAGGGACAGGTACCGACGCTCCTGCTCCTGGAATCCAGATCTCGGAAGGTAGTTTTAATTTTATTCCGAATGCTCATACCAATTTTTATGCTCCTTCCGGAGGAACTTCTTCCAAAACGATTACGGTTAAAAATAGCGGAGAGCAAGATTTAGTAATTTCTAATATTTCTCTGAGCGGAACGGATGCAAGCTCGTTCGACGAGAACGGTTCTCCAATTACGATCTCTCCTAAAAAAACGTATACATTTACGATTTCTTTTAGCCCTCTTTCCGTCTCGACATTCTCCGCTTCGATTATAATAAATAGTAATGATCCGAATATTGCGAGTTATGTTCTTGGACTTTCCGGAGTAGGAACTTCCGGAAATGTTCCTCAGATATCGGTTACTTATTCGGATAATAATAGTATCTCCAGAGATATCACTAGTAGTACCGGATTCTCTTATTCTTTTGGAAGTGTTTTTCCTGGCGTAATATCGTCCAGTAAAACGATTACGATCCGTAATTTAGGAAGTTCTAATGTAGATTTTCCGCCTACTCCTGTTACTTTAAGTGGATCAGATCCGGGGGAATTTACGGTAACTCAACCTTCTGTTACGAGTCTTGCGCCGAATGCTACTATCACTTTCGTAATTCAGTTCAGTCCCACTAGTGTAGGTTCCAAATCGGCTACAGTTACTTTGAATACAAATAATGGAAAAGGTGGAAATGCTTCCAGTTCCGTTCTGGATATTTCCGGGGCGGGAGGAAGAAGGGACATTATCGTAACTTGGGCGCATTCTAAAGAACATGCGGTTCATATGGCCTCAGGGGCATACAGAGTTTGTTATAAAAAAGGTTCCGATTTTAGCGGGGAAGGAGATTCCGGGGTAACCTGTGATACAGATGTTATGTATGCAGGAGATCCTTACACTGCGAATTATAAAACGATCACGGTGAGTTCCGCTGGGACATGGTATATTAGAGTAAAATCTTTTTCTCAATTTAATGCAACGGGTTCCCCATTCTCTAAGCCGATCCAGGCAAAAGTAAGTTCTCCAGGATACTAAAGAAATATTATGAAGAATAAATTTACATTATTCGCTCTTATTTTTTCGATCTTCTCTATCGGCTATCTTTTCGCTGAAAAGGAGACTTATATAGCTCCGAATTGGAGCAAACTTTTGGATCCTGCGGGAAATACGGATAATAAAAAATATTATAAAAGGGATTCGAAAAGAAAATTCAAGTCTTCGGAAATTTTAGTGAAGTTCAAGGACAATGCAGGTGACTCCGTTAAATCTTATGCAGTCGGTTCCTTTAATGGAAAAGTTTTGAACAATCTAGATGAGACTGGAATTTCACAAGTAGAGTTGAGAGAAGGACAATCCGTGGAAGAGGCATTAGCCGAGTATTCTTCTCATCCCGATGTGGAATTTGTTCAGCCTAACTATCTATATCATGCAAGTACATCTCCAAACGATCCGATATACGGTCAGTTGTGGGGAATGAATAATACAGGGCAGGTTATTGCTACTGCTTCTTACTCGGGTCCTCCTACAAATAATCCAGGTACCAGCGGCGACGATATGAGAATGGAGAGTGCATGGGATGTGAATACGGATTGTTCTAATACTATTGTCGCAATTCTCGATTCGGGAGTGAATTATAATCACACCGATCTAAACGAAAATATGTGGAGCTCAGCTTCTTGTGTTTCGGATAAAGGTGTTTCTTTAGGTTCTTGTTCGAACGGATGGGATTATGCGGATAACGATTCGAATCCTATGGATTTAAACGGTCATGGAACTCACGTGGCAGGTACGATCGGCGCCAAAGGAAACAATGGGACCGGAGTTGCAGGAGTTTGTTGGACTGCGAAAATTATGGCGGTTCGAGTTTTGGATCAGTTAGGCTCCGGAGACACTGCTACAATTATCAAGGGGATCAACTTTGCGGTACGGAATGGAGCTAAGGTCCTAAATTTGAGTTTGGGCGGTCCGGATTATGATTCTGCCATGCGTTCTGCAATTGCAAATGCAGGCAGAAAATATGACGCGTTATTCGTGGTTGCCGCAGGAAATGAAGATAACGACCTCAAATCCGACAATTCCTATCCTTGCGAGTATGATGAAGCGAATATTCTTTGTGTGGCTGCTTTAGACCAAAAGTTCCAGTTAGCAAGTTTTTCCAATTATGATTCTTCCAAGAAGAGAGTGGATATAGGTGCTCCAGGTACGAATATTCGTAGTACCTGGGCAGGTGCAGAGGCTACTTCTTCTTTAGCGTTTGCTAGTTGGACAAAATCGAATTATCAAGGAACAGATTGGAACTCGACAAATTGTCCTCCGACAGTACTTTATCTATCTACTAGTTGTGCTACCGCAATCCTAGGCACTTCTAATTCCGGGTATACATCAAATACTTACGCTTTGACTTTTGCTCCGATCACAATCCTTTCGGGCGCAGATGCGGTTACCGCGAGAATGAATTTATTTTTGGATACGGAGGCTGGATTTGATGGCATCAATATGTACACGTCCGTTTCCGGTAACGAGTTCGATATATTCAATTCGGTTAATAAAGTAGGAAGCCTTTCGGGAGAAACGAACGGAAAATTGATTTCAAATTTCGAGGTTGCAGCCCCGAATTGTGTAGGTTCATCGAATTGTTCTTTCGGGTATGAATTCATTTCGGACTCTTCTATCAATCGGGCCGGTGTTGCCATAACGGCATTTAATCTGATAACTTTAGATATTGATAATATAAACCAATATAATACGATCAACGGAACCTCGATGGCTACTCCTCATGTGGCCGGAATTGCAGCTCTGTTGAGATCCTTTAATCCTAAATTTACTTATTCGGATACGATAAAAGCTATAATCTCAGGCGGTACAAGTACCAGTTCTTTACAAAACATTACTAAGTATGGTAAGGCCGCGAATGGGGACGGAGCGATTCGGAATTTGGAAGCGCCGATGGATTTGAGCATAGATGTACCTTAGATCTTTGTTAAAGACGATTTCGATCTTTCTTTTTATATCGTTTGGCGCTCTTTCTATATTTTCGCAGGGATTTCCGAAGAACCTTCCTTCTGAAAAAGGAAAATATGTGAAGCCTGGGCGGATCGTTCCAAACGAATATATTTTCAAACTAACTTCCGGAACTAGCTCGGAGAGGATTAAGGAACTAGTTCCTAATGCTACGGTCCTGAATATAGAAACAATTATGGAAGACATGTATAAGGTAACGTATAAGTCCGATCCCGGCATTGGTATTCTAAAAGCGGCGGCTTCCAAATCCGGCTTCGTCGAATCGGTACAACATAATTTAGTCTATAAATCCTTTTAGAAATCGTTTCAGTAAATACTTTATAAAAATAATATACAGTTATTTTTCGGAAAATCCTGCGTGTATCCATTTTGCGATTTGGTCGAGAGCATTTTTGGCTTCAGGGATACTTCTTCCTAAATTAAAAAACCCGTGGATCAAAGTTTCATAAGTTTTGATCTCCAATTTTACTTTTGCTTTTTGAAGAAGGTCCGCATATGCGAGTCCCTCGTCCTGTAGTGGATCAAATCCTGCGATCAACATATACGTTTTAGGTGTATGAGAAAAATTCGTTTGTTGGAAAGGTGTGACTCTTGGATCCTTCCAATCTTTAGAATTAGGCACGCTATGATATTTGAAATAACGAAGTAGATCTCTAGTAAGAGCGTATCCGTTTGCAAATTCGTCCACACTTTTTCTTTCTTGGATTAGGTCAATCCAGGGATAGATAAGTATTTGGAATTGAGGAAGAGTCAGTTTTTCTTTTTTAGCTCGAGTTGAAATGGAGATCGCTAAATTTCCACCTGCAGAATCCCCGCCTACTGCGATCCTTTTAGGATCAATTCCCAGTGACTTTCCATTTTCCCTTACCCATTTATAAGCGGAATACGCATCTTCCCAAGAAGAAGGATACATATATTCGGGACCTAATCTGTAATCGACTGCAAGTATCGCCCTTCCGGAAGTTTTTGCTAAGTATCTCAGAGGCGGATCGTGAGATTCCAGATCTCCGATCACAAATCCACCCCCGTGAAAATACAATAAACATGGTTCCAGGTCCTTAGATATATTAGAAGAATATAACCTAACCTTAATCCTAGGTCCTGTTCCTGGGATGGAAAAATTTTCGATCCTGGGAAGGTCTACCTTTTCCAAATCAAAAAAACCCATTATATTTTTGAAAAGTTTTCTCGCCTTAAGCGGTGGAAGATCTTCCGGTTTCGGCTTTATTTTAGCTAAAATTAATGCGGTTCGGACCTTGGGATCCAAAGTCCTTCCCCTTTTGATATCTTTTCCAAAGACACTGAGTATTGAATTCGGAAGAGAAAGTAAGGCTCTGGCCGCTAAAGTCTCAAACTTTTGCCAGAGCACTTTTTTTCCTTGGTTCCGATTTTCCGTTTGAGTTTTGTTTACCGGATTGTTTATACTTTGCTTTGGATGGAACAGGTAATGTTCGCAAACTTTTAGAGGCTCTCTTTTTACCGGCTTTCAATTCTTTTTGCATATAATACAGAAAGTCCTCATAATCTACCTGCATCGTATGTCTTGCAGAAGTTACGTATCTTTTTTTCATTTTCTTTTCGTAATCTTGGATCTGCTTTTCCATTTCTTGGACCGTAGGCAGGCTGTAATTTCCGGTCAGATATTCTGCCAGCCATTTTCCTTGGAACTCCGCGAGAGGCATGATCGCTCCTAAAGGCTGATACAATCCTACAAAAAATATATTATTTAAATCAGGTTTGAAAGTTCTGTGAAACAAAGGAAGATGATTTTCAGGAGCGGAGATAAATTCAGGTTTGAAGAATGGAAACTTAACGTTATATCCGGTACAATAGATGATCGCATCGATCTCTTCCTCCGAACCGTCGGCAAACTTTACTTTGTTTCCATTATATTCTTGGATCACAGGTTTGTATTTGATATCCCCTCTTCCGAGCCTTACTAAAATATCCTGTGAGATCGTAGGGTGGGCTTCACCCGGCTTGTGGTCCGGTTTAGGAAGTCCGAAATCTTCCATCTTTCCAACGCCGATCTTTAGCATTGTCCCGAATAGAAATTGTTTTAACCAAAAAGGTGTTCCGGGTGGAAGTAACTCTGTTTGTTTATCCAAAGGTTTTCCGAAAAGATAATTCGGGATTACCCAAGCCCCCCTTCTGGAACTTAAGAAAACTTTTTTCGCGACTCCCGGACGGCTTAACTCGACGGAAATATCCATTGCACTATTTCCCATACCTAGGACTACAACTCTTTTACCTACCAATTGGATGGGATGTTCGGGGTCCACATAGTCGTGAGAATGTATTATCTTTCCGTTAAATTTACCTGGAAAGTCGGGCTCCGGCCAACGCGGAGACCAATGATGTCCGTTCGCGACGATCACTGCGTCGTAAAATATTTTTTCTCCCTTCTCGCTAGTCACTAAATACGTTCCGTCGTCTTGGGGTTCAACTTTCGCAACGCCGTTCTTGAATTTGATATGCTTACGAAGACCAAAGTGCTCCACATAATCTAAGAAATATTTTTGGATCGGTTCATGGTTCGGATAATCCGCATACCAATCGGGCATAGGATAATCTCTGTATTCCATTCTATCCCGATGAGTATTAATGTGTAATGATTTATAAATATTGCTGAGACCGTTGTCGTTTTTAAATCTCCAGTTACCTCCTACGTCGCTTCCTCTTTCGTAACAGTCGTAGGGTATTCCTTTGTCTTGCAATGATTTACAAACGGTGATTCCACTAGAGCCTGCGCCAATAACGCAGACTTTCGGCAACTCTTGCATATCGTTCTCCGATTTTTTATTAGAGTAATAAAACGAATTAGTAGTAGAAGTTTTTCGAACGCTTAGTCAAGCCCGAAAATGGATTGAGTTAATAATTCGATATGTTTAGGTCGGACTTATGAAGACAGAAGAGAAAACAAACGTTCATTTCGATTACGACTATATCATAGTGGGTTCCGGTTTTGGTGGAAGTGTTTCCGCTATGAGGTTAAGCCAAAAAGGGTATTCTGTCTTGGTGATCGAGTCCGGCAAAAGATGGACCGCAAAGGAATTTCCGAAAACGAATTGGTCCATTCATAAATACTTATGGATGCCTAGATTGGGTTTTTATGGGATACAAAGATTGAATCTTTTAAAGGATTTTTTCCTAGTCAGCGGTGCTGGAGTGGGAGGAGGATCGTTAGTATACGCTAATACACTTTACGTTCCTTCAGAAAAAACGTTAAATCATCCTACATACAAAAAGATCGGGGGCAGAGACGGGATGCTTCCTTTTTATAAAGTAGCTTCCAAAATGTTAGGAGTAGTTCAAAATCCTCACTTAGACGGATCGGATGCAATATTAAAAGAGATCGCAAATGAAATGGGAAGGGGGGAAACGTTCTCCGCTACTCCAGTCGGAGTATTCTTCGGAGAAAATCCCGGGCAAACTGTAAAAGATCCTTTTTTCTTAGGAGAAGGCCCCGAAAGGACTACCTGCAATCTTTGTGGAGGTTGTATGGTAGGATGCCGTTTTAATTCTAAAAACACATTAGATAAAAATTATCTATTTTTTGCGGAGAAGTTAGGAGCGAAAGTCCTTCCTGAAACGAAGGTAACGGATATAGTTCCTTTAAACGACAGAGGGGAAGCCGATCCGGATGCGAGCGGAGAATTCGGTTACCAACTATCTACTCGATCTACCACCGGTTGGTTCGGATCCCCTAAAAGAAAATTTAAGGCTAAGTCCGTCGTTCTTTCTGCGGCAGTGATGGGGACTGTCGGTTTACTTTTACGTTCGAGAGAAGCAGGACATATGAAACGTCTTTCTCATTGTTTGGGGGATGATGTTCGCACGAATAGTGAAACGGTTTTAGGAGTTACCAAGTTCGGAAAGGATGTGGATTTTTCCAGGGGAGTTGCGATCACTTCCTCCATCCATCCGGATGAACATACTCATATAGAACCGGTCCGTTATTCCAAAGGGTCTGACTTTTTTGGAACGCTTGCGAGTGTGTTGACAGACGGAGGAGGTTTCTTTCCCAGACCGCTTAAATATTTTTTTACTATGTTCACTCAGCCTATCTATTTTTTGAAAGCTTCCTGGCCATTCGGTTTTGCTAAAAATTCCCTTATTCTTTTAGTCATGCAAACCTTGGACAGTAAGGTAAAGCTGGTTCGAAAAAGAAGAATATCCTGGCCTTTCGAGAAGTCCATGACTTCTGCGATTAGTTCGGGAGACAAGGTACCTTCGTATATTCCGATCGCAAACCAAACCGCAAGAAAGATCGCTAAAAAGATAGGAGGTATTCCGAGAAGTTCCTTAAACGATGTTCTTTTGAATGCACCTATTACCGGGCATATTATGGGCGGTTGTGTAATGGGCTCAACTCCCGAAGAAGGTGTGATCGATTTTGAAAATAAAGTCTATGGTTATAAGAATCTAAGGGTTTGTGATAGTTCAATGATTCCCGTAAATTTAGGTGTAAACCCTTCTCTTTCGATCACTGCTATGACGGAAAGAGCGATGTCCTTGATCCCTCCAAAAGATAAGAAGTCCGTCACAAGTTTCGAATTCGAAAGGAAATTCGGGATCACATCTGTGGTCTTTCCAAAAATTTGATCCGAAAAAGATAGACCCAGGCTTAGTTAATGGAAATTCTCTCCGAATCGGGTATCTTCGATCCGGAGAGAATTTTGGGCTTATTAAAAGAAAGTTTAAAGGATTTTTTTCAAACCAAACGGGATTGGATCTCTTTTGCTGGAGTGTTCTTTCTTTTTTTAATCTTTTGGTCTTACAATTACTCCTTTAGATTTGCGCCACTTTTTACCCAGGCATTAAAAGACAATCAGGTCGGATTAAGTTTATTCTACTTTTTATTTTTTGCTGCGGGTGCCTTGGTAATTTATCCGATCTCTCTTTCATTTTATGGAAAACTAAACGAATTCAGACCTTCTATTCCTTTAATCTTAGGTTTTGTGATCGTTCTAGCAATTGTTTGTTCTGCAAGGATCAGGGACTCTGAACTTTTCAATTGGGTTCCTTCTTCTTCGGTAGAAATTGCAATGTTAACGGTGAACTATGTTGGAACCATTCTCGCATACGTTGCTTTGCCTTTAATCTGGATCATTCTCCGCAAAAATTCTCCTGAAAGATTTTTAGGACTAAATAAGTCACCGAAATTCGGGGAAGTATTGTTTTTATTGGGATTGATGCTTCCGATAATCGCGATTGCTTCCTTCTCTCTCTCTTTTCTTTCCGTATATCCGCGATTTGCGGGAAGAATGTCAGACGGCTATTTGATCTATCCTCCCGCTTTATGGATCATTCTATTCGAAATTTCTTATGCGGCAGACTTTGCGGTTTTAGAAACTTTTTTTCGAGGGTTTATGGTTTTTCCTCTGGCATCCAGAGTGGGAAGTAAACCCGCAGTTTTAGCCATGTCATTCATGTACGGTCTACTACATTTTACGAAACCTCAATACGAAGCATTAGGTTCCTTTTTCGGGGGATTTATCTTGGGGATGATCTCTTACCGGACTAAATCGGTATATGCAGGGATTTTGATACATATTGGGGTAGCGCTGGCAATGGAACTTGCCGCCACATTACAGTTTTTATACTTTATGGAATAAAAGTACGGCGAAGGAATATGGGGAGCCGAACGGATCCTAGTTTAGAAAAGTCCTTCATTCAGCAAAGATTTGATCATTAAACTATTCTAGGCCATTGGCGGGCAAAATTCGGTTTTCAGCTTCTTATCAAAGATGTAAGCTTGGAGAAAGAGCTTCCTTCAGGCAAAAATATGATCCAACTCAATCGCCCTAGTTTATTCAAAAATTCTAATTTTTATGCGGGAGAATGGAGAACCTTCTCTCAAACGTTTCCCGTATTCGATCCCGCGACAGGAAAAAAAATAGGCGAAGTGCCGGAGCTTCCTAGGGAGGAAGTGAGGAGGGCTTTGGAATTTGCCGAGAAGTCCCAAAAGGAATGGGCGAAGACTATTCCAAAACAAAGAGCCAGACTTCTTCGGAATTGGGCGGATCTAATGATCCAGAACAAAGAAGACCTGGCAAAAATTATGACCTGGGAACAGGGGAAACCCTTAGCCGAATCCAAAGGAGAGATCGATTACGCAGCTTCGTATTTGGAATGGTTTTCGGAAGAAGCGAAACGAACATACGGAGATTTGATTCCCACTCATAGAAAAGAAGTTCGATTGATGGCATGGAAAGAACCCGTCGGAGTTACCGGGATCCTAACTCCCTGGAATTTTCCTTCTTCTATGATCACTCGGAAAATTGGTCCTGCGCTTGCGGCAGGATGTGTAGTCGTTTCGAAACCTTCGGAACTCACTCCTTATTCCGCGATAGCGTTAGCTGTTCTTGCAGAGGAGGCCGGAATTCCCTCAGGGGTTTTCCAAGTTGTTACCGGTCAGCCGGAACCGATCGCAAATGAGTTTTTAGAAAATAAGATCGTTCGAAAGATCAGTTTTACAGGATCTACTAGAGTGGGGAAAATCCTTTTAGAAAAATCGGCAAAACAGGTAAAAAAAATTTCCTTGGAATTAGGTGGAAACGCACCCTTTATAGTTTTCGCCGATGCAAATATTAAGGAAGCGATACGCGGAGGAATTATATCAAAATTTCGTAATGCAGGACAAACCTGTGTTTGTACGAACAGATTTTTGGTAGAGGAAAAGATCGCAGAAGAATTTGCTCACGGTTTAGCGGAAGAAGTTTCCAAATTTAAAGTTGGGAACGGTTTTGAAGAAGGGATCAATATTGGTCCGTTGATTCATCCTGCAGCGGTCAAAAAAGTGGATTCTCATTTACAAGATGCGATCGAAAAAGGAGGAAAACTCCTTATCGGAGGAAAGCCTCATTCGTTAGGCGGGAACTTTTATGAACCGAGCGTTCTCTCGGGAGTTTCCGAAAGGTCGTTATGTTTTCAAGAGGAGACCTTCGGTCCCCTTGCACCGATAAAAAGTTTCAAAACGGAAGAAGAAGCCTTATTGATTGCAAACGCAAGCGACGTTGGTTTGGCATCTTATGTGTATACAAGTGACCCTGCCAGGATTTGGAGAATTTCCGAGGCTCTTGAAGCCGGAATGGTTTCCGTAAACGAAGGCATTCTATCGACCGAGCAGGTACCTTTTGGCGGTGTAAAAGAATCAGGTATGGGAAGAGAAGGCTCCAAATATGGAATAGAAGAATATCAGGAAATAAAATATATCTGTTGGGGTGGGCAAGGTTAGTCGTAGAAACTTCGAATCCTAGCTGTTAATTTTGTAAAAAAAATTTCGTCTTCTGAGTTCGGACTCCTTTTCGCATTTTCCTTGACGGATGGGTCATTCGGATCAATTTTCTTAGGCTGCCCTTCTTTATGGACCCTTTTTATTTTAATTTCTATTTTTTCGGATCCTTACTCGCTTCTTTATTCTCATTGTATGTTTCCTTTTTCTTTCTGACAATCAAGGACAGAAGTAAGGCGGCGTTTCATTTAGGTCTTTCGAGTTTATCTACTACCATCTTTCATTTCGGATATTTGGTTGCGTTTTGTTCTCCGGAAGAATGGACCATCTTTCACAGATGGATAGTGATCCCATTTCCGATGGTGGGTTATACTCAGCTTTTTATCTTCTTCTTCTATTTCCCGACTCCTAAAAAGGAAAAGTTAGGGCTGGCTTTATATGCGGTTTTGTATGCGGGCGTTATAACTTTAGCGATCTTTTATATTATTCTTTCCTTAAAGTCTACTCGAAGTTTCGTGATGGGTAGCCATTATTGGGATTTCGAAACCCATCTTTTCTATAAAATTTTCTCACTTATTGTTTTTCTTTATAACTTCATCTTTTTGATCGCAGCGGTCTGGAGAGCAATCGTAGAGAAGGGAGCCGAACGAAGATCCGTTATCTACATAACTGTCGCATATCTTACCATTACACTTCTGCCCGGCATTACTAATGCTTTAAGTAGAGAAGGAACCGTCTCTAGAGCGGTGTACCAACAAACAGCAGACATTCTTCTTGTTGCAGGATTATTTTTAATACTCATCGTTTATGTGAACGCTACCAAGGAAAGGACCACGATCTTAAGCAGGATTGTAGGAGTGAGTATGGCGACTTTCCTTCTCGCATTCCAGCTAGTGGGATTTGCCATATTAAACGGTTATGATTCTTCTTTCGATCTGATCAAAAAAGAAGAAGCTAAACTGGTCGTTTTACAGGGAGAAACGCCGCAAGGATTCGCATATTTGACTTCTTTTGATCCGAACGAAGATCGTTTTCGAACAGAACGGGGATTTAAGGATCCAAGATTCGATTCGGAAGATAAATTAGAGATCCGTTTCTTTTATATCGCGAAAAATCTTACAAATTTAGGTACTCTTCCGGCCGAAACAAGATGGGAAAGATCCAATACAATTTTGGAAAATTCCCCCAAAGAATTTTATGCATATAAAGAAGGACTAAAACAATTTTTAGGATCTAAGGGAAGTGAACCTGTCTCCGACGAAGATATACGTGAATTTTTCAGACTTCTCAATAAAAAACTTAAAGTAGTAAGAAGCAAGTATTCTCACCTACCTTCCAAATCGGATGCCCCTGCTATTTATAAACTTTTAAAATCGGAAGAAGTAGGCCTTTCAGCAATATTAGAAAATGTGAAAGGTAAGGCCGAGGCGGATCTTGAGGCGGATATATCGGCTTCGGATCTGGATAAAACGGTCCTTCTTCCATTAACTCCGATCCGAGAAGTGGGAGAAAGGATTTATAGAGGAACGAAATATTATAAAGTAGGAGATGAGAAACCTCAGTATTATGTTTCGTACTTGGTTGTTCATCCTGCAAACGGAAATGTTTACGAAGTTGGATTCACTTACAAATCCTTTCGTACATTCATACATGAACCTGCCTTGATCCTGGTCGTATGTTTACTTGCGATCGTTTTGGTGATCAGTCTTGGATTTCGATTCTTCTTTCAAAATGCTCTTATCAAACCTATGGATGAGGTTGTAGTCGGTTTAACTGAGGTCAATTCCGGAAACTTGGATTATAGACTAGAACCGAGAGTAGAAGACGAGATCGGATTTATCGCTAGATCTTTTAATAGAATGGCAAGGTCCATCCAAGCGGCTCGCAAAAGGTTGGAGCAGTATGCCAACGAGCTAGAGGAAAAAGTAAAGGAAAGAACCAAGGAATTGGAACAAACCTTGGGAGAAGTCCAAGAACTCAAACAGCAACAGGACGGGGACTATTTTTTAACTTCTCTTTTGATCAAACCGCTAGGCGCAAATAAAGCGATTCATGAAAACGTAAAGGTGGATTTTTTACTCGAACAAAAGAAAAAATTCACTTTCAGAAGATATCATGACGAGATCGGTGGGGACTTAAATATCTCCAATCATATAGAATTGAAAGGTAGATCATATACGGTGTTTTTGAATGCGGATGCGATGGGAAAATCCATGCAAGGAGCAGGCGGAGCATTGGTATTGGGATCCGTTTTTGAATCGATCATAGAAAGGACCAGGCTCGTTGATAATATGAAAATACAGTCTCCGGAACGTTGGTTGAAAAACGCATTTACGGAGTTACATAAAGTCTTTGAGAGTTTTGACGGTTCCATGTTGGTTTCTTCGGTAATGGGACTCGTAGACGACGAAGTCGGTATTTTATATTATATTAATGCAGAACATCCTTGGACGGTATTGTATAGAGACGGGATTGCAAGTTTTATAGAAGACGATCTGATGTTCCGAAAACTGGGAACCACCGGAATGGAAGGTCGTATATATATTAAAACATTCCAATTGGAGCCCGGGGACGTGATCATTGCAGGCTCAGACGGCAGGGATGATATTCTTATCGGAACCGACGAGGACGGGGGAAGGATTATCAATGACGACGAGAAACTTTTCCTCAGAATTGTGGAAGAAGGTAAAGGAGATTTAAACGGTATCTATAATTCAATCATTGGAAAAGGTCCTCTTACGGATGACCTTTCTTTGATCCGACTTTCTTTTAAAGAAGATGATTCTGAACAAAAAATTCACGACGAACAGAAACAAAGGATAAAAGAGTTACTTCATAGAGCCAAAGAAACTTCTCAAAACAAAGATGTTGCGGAAGCGATTACTTATTTGCAAGAAGCGGAAAACCTGGACAGCCGCATTCCTGAAGTGAAGAAAAATTTCGTAAAATTATTCTTAAAACTTAAAGATTATCCTAAAGCCGCACGTTACGCGGAAGACTATCTGAATATCAAACCTGTAGATAAGGAAATTTTGTATGTTGCTTCCTTCTCTGCAAGGAAAGCCGGCCAATTAAAAAAAGCCTTGGACTTTGGGGAGAGGTTAAGGCTGAGAGAACCAAACCATTTTAAAAATCTAATGAATCTGGCTCAGGTGTATATCGCTTTAAAAAATTATGAACGGGCGATGTATATGGTTCAATCCGCTTTACATTTGGAGCCTGAAAACGAGGCAGTACTTCGGATTCGGGATGTTCTTCGAAAAAATTGGAATCCGAAAGACGTGTAATTTTTGCGTTTTGCTCGGATCTTTGCAGGCTTTTTCTTCAGCTGATCCCTGAACGTAAAATGTAAATGTGAGTTTTTGCTCGCTTTATAAAAAATGTATCGATTCTCTCAGGCTTCCATTTGAACTTAGGGTATTCATTCTATAAAACCATAATATGCTTCGGAGGTCGTTAATGGACAACGAACGAACCACGGAAAAAATAGCGGCTTTAGGTCCTCTAACTATCGGTAGGATCAGGATCGGCCTGGTTTTTCTATTTTTAGCCTCCCTAGCGGCTTCTTGGGAGCAAAGCACTTTCGAACAGAATATGGCTTACTTGGGTGGGACGATCGCGATGGGGATTGTTTCCGCTATAAATCTGTTTTATTCCTTTAAAAAGGGAACTATCCCGAAACGGATCGGAATGTTCTCCGTTATTTCCGATATAATAATTCTCGGATGTGTGATGTTCTTTGCGGCATCCACCGAAAAAAACATGTCTTCCGGGATTATACGGCAGATCATATTATATGCAATTAACGTAATATTTATCGTATATTCCGGATTACTTCTTAGTCCTAGATTCGTGATTTTAACCGGATTCGTATCCGCAGTCTGTCAAGGGATCGTGATATTGAATTGTTATCTTCATGGTGTTGTGTTTTCGGAAGAACCTTTGGAAGTTCTTTCTCCCGGATTTGCTTCTATCTCCGAACAGGTACTCAAATTGATCTTTCTTATCGTGATCTCCTTCATAGTGAAAAGTGTGATCAACATATTCTCACTTTTGCGTAGTGCGGAAGAGGAAAAATTAACGACGATCTTAATATCCGGAAACGAATTAAGAAAAAGTAAGGGAAAAATGGATTCTGCAGCCGTTTCTTTACGGGAAAAATCCAGATCTTTACGGAATTTTTCCGACGAGTTTTTTGATGTGATCAACAATCATGCCGCTTCGTTTGACGAGATCGGAAGTACTCTCAGCCAGTTTTTATCTCAAATTGAAAGCGCAGCTGCGACAGTAAAGGATCAATTCGGAAGAATCGAACAACTAGTAAACAAAAGCCAAAGTTTGAGGACCTTAATCGATAAGATCGCTGATTATTCTTCCGAATTGAATGAGCGTATTTACTCGGTTCAGAACACAAGTAAGGAAGTGACAAAATTCGTTTCCGGACTTTCCGAATCTTTGGAATCTTTGGGGGAATCGTTTCGATCCGTAGGCGAAGTTACGGACATTATGGCCGAAGTAGCGGATCGTACTAATTTACTTTCTTTGAATGCTTCCATAGAAGCAGCAAGAGCGGGAGTTGCAGGAAGAGGTTTCGCAGTGGTTGCAACGGAAGTTTCCAAACTTGCGGAAAGTAGCGGTCAAAATGCAGCTAGGATCTCGAAGATCATCAGAGAATCCAATAATTACGTGGCTAACGGAAGAAATACCGCTTCCGTAACTTCCGAAAAAGTAAGAGATCAGGAAAATCAATTTACTACGTTTTTGGAAAGATTCAACGAGTTGAATGGACTATTGGAAAATCAGATCAAAATAAACGACGAATTTCTGTTTAGTTTATCCGAATTACGAAAACTTTCTGCGGGGATCGAGACTTCATCCAATGAACAGAATACGGGAGCCTCTATGATCATGGGTGCTATCTCGGAATTACAAAGTTCAATGGATTCTTTATTAAGAAAAAGCGAACTTTTATCGGACACAATCAAAGTTTTGGAAGAAGAAGCAGAACTTCTCGCGAAGGAAAATTGATTCATAGTCCGTCCAAGACCTATTCCATCGATCCATACTAGGCACAGGCTTCAGGAGCCTGGGACAGGCCCCTTATATCGGATAAACTATCGGAATTCGTTTCAGGTTTTTTAAACCATTGCGTTAACTTTCTTTTGCAATAAATTTTCCATGAATAAATTTCGAAAAAGGATCGATTTATTCTTCCTTTTGCCGTCTTGGATATTAGGTAATAAAAATATACCTAAGGCGGGTTTTTCTAATATGGCGATACGTTCCGAAACGGAAAAAATTCTCGCTCAAGGTCCGATTACGATCAATAGGATCCGATTCGGTCTGACATTGCTTTATTTTGCATCCATCGCAATGGGATACAAAAGAAGTACCCTATTCCAAAACTCCCTTTATATTCTCGGGACTTCTATTATGGTGATGTATGTCACCTACTCATTCCTCAAAAATAGGTTTGGGAGCGGAGTATCTCCTTTTTTAGGAAAAGTTTTCATAATAACCGATGTGGTCGTTCTCTGTTTGGTCATGATCGGAGCGACTACCGAAGATTCGAAGCTTGCCTCGAATATTATCAAACAAGTTGTGCTTTATACGATTAACGTTATTTATATTGTTTATGCTGGACTGTTGCTTTCGCCCAGATTCGTATATTTGATCGGACTTTTAACTATCTTCTGCCAGACTTTGGTAACAGTGAATGCGGCAAATACAGGGGTTATTTTTACCGAAGACAGCATAACTTCCATCACCCCCGGTTATGCAGCTATGTCTGAACAGATTACCAAAATGTTGTTCTTGTTGACCACGGCATTCATTGTGGTTGCGGTAATTAAAATCTTTCTTCAGCTAAAGAATGTAGAAGAGGAAAAATCCCAAGCTATCGAAAAGTCCAAGGCGGACTTAGAACACGGCAGGATCAGAATGACCGAATCTGCAGTTTCATTGAGAGAGAATTCGAAAAAGTTAAAAGAGTTCTCGGATGATTTTTCGGAAGTAATCAGCAATCATGCCGCTTCTTTCGAAGAGATCAGTTCTACCATGGAAGAATTTATGGCACAAACAGAACAGTCCGCAGAAACTGTAAAAGACCAATTTTCAAAAATTGAAGGTTTACTGGGAGAAAGTAGAAACCTCAATACTTTGATCGATCGGATTTCCGGACATTCCAATGATTTGAATCGTAATATGGATATAGTATTGGAAGCGGGAAAAGCGGTCAGCGAATTTGTAGATGGGCTCAGAACTTCTTTAGAATCTTTAGGTAGTTCTTTCCGTTCCGTGGGAGAGGTGAATCAGATCATGTCTGACGTTGCAGATAGAACCAACCTTTTATCTTTAAACGCATCGATTGAAGCCGCTAGAGCCGGCGCTGCAGGAAGAGGATTTGCAGTAGTTGCAACGGAAGTTTCCAAACTTGCGGAGAGTAGCTCCGAGAATGCGGATCGTATTTCTAAAATAATAAACGAAAGTACTAAATACGTGCAAGTCGGACAAAAATCCGCTCATACAGCAAATGAAAAAGTGAAGGAGCAAGATACTTTGTTCACAAACTTTTTAGATAGTTTTAAACAACTGAATCAACTATTGGGCGAACAGAAAATAGTGAACGAACGTTTTTTGAACAGTCTTTCAGTTTTAAGAAATTTATCTTCCGATATTGAATCCGCTTCCAAAGAGCAGACTTTAGGAGCAAATGCGATCATGACGTCGGTTTCTTCTTTACAAAGTTCAATGGATTCTTTGTTAAGAAAGAGCGAAATGTTGGCAGAAACCATCAAAATTTTGGAAACCGAAGCGCAAACATTGGCTTCAAAAAGTTAGTCGTACTTCAAATAAAAAATCCGAACTAGTTTACTTAGAAAAACCTTGAATTCTAAACACTAGAGATTAGAAAAGTCGCTCCATGGTTTACTTTAACTCATGGGCGATCTCTTCGCTCATCTGTTCCATTTTTACTTTTATCATTTTTGCCTTTTTAGCTGCGTTAAAGAAGAAGGCGAATTATACAAGTGCGTTCTCTTATCTCTTTCTTTTCGTTTTTTTGATTAATTTCGGATTTTTTTTCTCAGCGATCTTTCCCTATCCGGAAGCGGCTTATCATCGGATAGTCACCGGTCCTGCAGCGGCATTCGGTACGATTTTTCTTTGTATTTTCGCGTATTTATATCCTAGGAACGATCATCCAAAAGAAGCAAAGTATGTGATCGGATCTCTACTTGGGATCTCCGCAATTACGATCTCTTATTCTTACTTTCAGATCTTTACTAATAAGCCTTTATTCCATTTTGAAGGGCAGATCTATAACTACCAGCAGAAGGTGGGTAACCTTTTAGCGATATCCCTTCTTGTATTTCTTTTGGTCATGATCTTTATTCAGGTCCGGAAAATTATCAGAGCAAATAAGGAAGAAAGAAAGGCTTTAATACAAATGTCTTTGGGGATGGACCTTACTTACTTGGTCCCTGTAGTTTCTAATCTTTTGTTTAGGGAAGGTGTGATCACTTTTAACGCTTTCCAGCAATTGTACGTGGGTTTTATGATCTTGGGTTATTTTACCCTAACTATATTATTTATTAATAATACAGTTGATAAAACTTCTTTTATGACCAAGATCATTGGAATTACCGTGGCGACCTGTTTGGTCTTTGCTCAGGCATTTTCAACCGTAGTAAATCTAAAAAATGAGTCCTTATTCGATGAGATCAGTATAAAGGAAGCACAAACTTTTCTGAATACAGGCAAATCCGAGGGTTCTTCGATCGCGTATGCGGTTTCTTTAGGAGATTCTTCCACTAAACCGAAGGTTTTGATAAAATCCCCCGGAATTGAGCCGAATTTAAATTTGGCGCAAAAGGAAATTTTAGAAAATAGAAAGTCCGGAAATTTCCAAAAAAGAACTCCAACTACGAACGTACCTAAATCAAGTTTAGAGAATTACGTACCTTCTCCAAACGATCTGTTTTATTCTTATTATTTGAGAGATGAAGTGGGAGAAAGAACTCTTCTGGTCGCTTTTCCGTATCTACATTACAGAAAGTTTTTGGATGAAACGAATAGCTGGCTAGTGCTATTAACTCTTTCTCTTGTATTCGTGATCTTAGTTCTCTTTCCATTCTTCTTTAATCGGAGTTTAGTACGTCCTTTAAATACTTTGATCCGAGGAGTTGGAGAAGTAAATTTAGGAAATCTTACGATCCGCATTCCTGTGCTTGTGCAAGATGAGATCGGTTATCTATCCGAATCTTTTAATAAGATGGTGGGGAGTATTTTAGAAGGAAGGACCAAGTTAGAAGAATACGCAGACACCTTGGAAGAAAAGGTGGACGCTCGTACAAAAGAAGTTACCGAAAAAATGGAAGAGATCCAATCGCTTAAGGTACAGCAGGATGGAGATTATTTTTTAACGTCTCTCTTAAGCAAACCTTTGATGACGAATTGGAACAGATCGTCTTTGGTTACGACTAACTTCTATATTGAACAAAAGAAAAAATTCGTATTTAAGAATAAAGAATCGGAAATAGGAGGAGATATTTGTATCAGCGGAAATCTCTTATTCGGCTCTGAAAAAGAAAGATGGTCCGTTTTTCTAAACGGGGATGCTATGGGAAAATCCATGCAAGGAGCGGGAGGGGCCATTGTGCTCGGGACAGCTATGAACAATATTATGGCCAGATCCGCAAGTCAAGGAAAGGTCCTGAATATTTCTCCGGAAGATTGGGTGAGAGAGGCTTACCGTGAGTTGGATGATATCTTCAGGACATTCGACGGAGTTATGATGGCTTCGGCAATTCTCGGCCTAATCAACGAAAGTACCGGAAAAATGTATTATTTTAATGCCGAACATCCTTGGGCAGTACTTCTCCGAGACGGCAAAGCTTCTTTTTTAGAAAGAGAATTAACTTTACGTAAACTAGGTTCTCCTTCCGAAATGAGTTTTCGGATTTTGGAATTCGATCTGAAGCCAGGAGACATTCTTTATGTTGGTTCGGATGGAAGAGACGATATCAATGTAACGGAAGACGGGGTGAATTGGACAATGAACTCCGATGAGAATGTGTTTCTCAAAACCGTGGAAGGATCCAAGGGAGACCTGGATAGTATAGTGGATCGTATCCATAGTTTGGGTGCGTTATCCGACGACCTTTCTTTGATACGGATCGGATTTCACGAAAAACTTTCATCGAATATTACGGAATCCAAAACTAGCATCCCGGAATCGGTACTAAGAAAGTACACGGAAGCCAAGGCATTATTACAACAAAGGGAAATAGGTACAGCAGTCGTATTATTGGAGGAAGCGTTACAGTCCGTTCCATCTTTCAAAGCGGCCGCAAGATTATTAGGTCAAGTATATTATGATAGAAAGGAGTATGATCCTTCTTCTCGCTGGTTCGAAAAATATTTAGAATTTGATTCAGATTCTCCGAATATCTGGTTTCTACTTTCGGTATGTTATAAACATTTAAAAGAATATACAAAGTCGAGCTCTGCAGCGGAGAAGGTTCGCAGTTCCCAACCTCATCGTCTTGCAAACCTAATCAATCTTACGGATAATTATAGACTATTGGGCCGTTTTAGCGAGGCTCGTTCCGTCCTGGAAGTTGCATGGTCGATAGATGCGGAGAGTCCAGGAGTCAGAAAGCTGGACGAACTCTTGAAATCGAAGGGCTACTAAAACAAATTTAGATTGTGGAATCGGCCATTTCACAATGTTTTGTAAAAAAGACCCTTTAGAAACCGGTTCGACTCCCGTTTCCATAGCCTGCCATAATCAGGAACTCCAAAAATTCGAGATCAAGCCTTTGGCATTAAGTCTCATTCCAAATCGCAGGGTATCTAAAGGTCAAAGGTAGAATTCGAGGTACCACAATGGCTAATTTATATTACGATAAAGATACGGATCTTTCCGTATTAAAAGGAAAGACCATCGCCGTAATCGGATACGGAAGCCAAGGTCACGCACAAGCTCAGAACATGAAAGATTCCGGGCTGAAAGTTATCATCGGTCTCAAGGAAGGATCCAAATCCAAAAAAGAAGCCGAAGAAGCCGGTTTCGAAGTATTCTCTGTTTCCGAAGCCGCTAAAAAAGCGGACATTATCCAAATTCTAGCTCCGGACGAGATCCAAGCTGATATTTATAAAGCGGATATCGAGCCGAATCTGAAAGACGGAGACGCATTAGTTTTCTCTCATGGATTTAATATCCATTTCGAATTCATCCAACCTCCTAAAACCGTAGACGTTTACATGGTGGCTCCAAAAGGACCGGGACACTTAGTTCGCAGAGTGTATGTAGAAGGCGGCGGAGTTCCTTGTTTGATCGCCGTAAACCAAGATGCAACCGGAACTGCGAAACAAAGAGCGCTTGCTCACGCAGCGGGAGTCGGTGGCGGAAGAGCAGGGATCTTAGAAACTTCTTTCAGAGAAGAGACTGAAACGGATCTTTTCGGAGAACAAGTAGTTCTCTGCGGTGGTCTTTCCAACTTGATCATGGCGGGATTCGAAACTCTAACCGAAGCGGGGTACGATCCTGAGATCGCTTATTTCGAATGTTTACATGAAGTTAAACTGATTACCGACTTGATCTACGAAGGTGGTTTAGCTCGTATGCGTTATTCCATTTCCGGAACTGCGGAATACGGAGACTATGTTTCCGGACCTCGTATCATCGATGCGGGTGTTAAAGCCCGCATGAAAGATGTTCTTGCGGATATCCAAAAAGCGAACGGTTCTAAGTTTGCAAAAGCTTGGATCGCGGAAACTAAAGCAGGCTATCCTGAATTCAATAAGATGAGAGAGAAAAACGCAGGTCATCCGATCGAGGATGTTGGTAAAAAATTACGCAGCATGATGAAATGGCTGAGTAAATGATAAAATTCTAATAAACTTGGATAAAAAAAGGCCGGACTTTTTCCGGCCTTTTTTTTATTACTAAACGATCTTTGTGATCCAATTAAGCGGGATCCTTCTTAGTAAACATCCATGCCCAGGCAAGGAATAATATTTGGAATGGTAGTCGAATCAATGTTAAAAGAAATTTGGGGTCTTTTGATTCGTAAGCGTTCAAGCTCATTTGGATGTTCGCAGGAAAAACCGCGATCAATAGTAAGATAATTCCCCAGGCGGCGAACACTCTGGTTGATTTAGGTAGTAAGGCTAGAGCGAGTAAAATTTCGCTGACTCCCGCCAATATATTCACCTCATAATGATAAGGTATATATGGGGGCATCATTCCGTAATAAAATTCCGGGATAATAAAATGAGCCGACCCTGCTAATAGATAAAATGCAACCATCAAATAAAAAAGAATCTTTCGCACCTTAATACCTCGGGTATTAGACAAAAATAGGAGATCAAATTTATCTATTTTGACCTGAATCATTTAGAATGAACCTTATGGGATGAAGGAATTTCATATTGTCCCAAATAGCAGCGAATTTTTGGCAGAATACGTTGGAAATTTCTTGCCTGAGCCCCTAAAATCAGCCAAAGTTTGGAAAAAAAATCGAAAAAACCCGGGTCTTACGTCCGGCAATTGCTCTTAGAAGGTATCTATCCTTAGGGCAAAAAAATAATGACAAAGCCTAGCTTTTTGCTATTTTGAGACACCCAAGCCAGGAGGCTCTGATTGAAATCCTTAATTTCCATAATCGGAATTTCCCTCTTTTTGTTTTCCACCGATGTGTTCGCACAGAAAAGGTTAGGCCTTATCTTCGGATCCAACTATAAAGGAAACAAAGCCGGAATTCCGGAATTAAATCTTTGCGAGGCGGATGCCAAATATCTACACGATGAGATCAAACGTGTAGGAAAATTCGATGAAATTAAAATTGTTTTAGGTAAGGACGTAACCAAAGACAATATTCAGAAAGAAATTAAGGCTCTTGCTTCCAAAGCAAAAGCGGACGATACGGTTTTTCTTTATTTCTCCGGTCACGGTGCTTTTCAAAGAGATGAAAAAGCAAAGAACGGAATGAGAAACCTGATCATTTGTTATGATAGGCCTCACCTTTCCGACGACGAATTGAACGATTATTTAGAAGGGATCAAATCTCCTAAAACGGTTTTCGTTTTCGACTGCTGCTTCTCCGGCGGGATCGCTAAAAAGGGAAAGGCAACCAGAGGATCTGCCAATGTTCCGATCCCGGAAGGTAGTGATGGAACAGTCAAACAAGACTCTCAGGATTTTTTCTTCCAAGATAAGGCGATTATTTCCAGTGCGGATGATAATCAAACTGCAATCGAAGTCGGTGGAACGATCAATCACGGGATCTTTACGTACAATTTCGGAAAGGCTCTCTCTAAGGGGGATTTAAACCAGGACAACGTGATCACCGCACTCGAAGCATTCTTCGCTTCTAAAGACGAAACGGTGAATATGGCTAAAAAGTACGATCACGAACAGGTGCCTCAGATTTCGGGTAACGCGTCCGGTATCTTCTTAGCCGGAGAAAAAAAGCCCGAACCTCCAAAACCTGTTGAGCCGGTTAAACCTCCCGTAAATCCGACTCCGGTTCCGGATGTACAACCTCCTAAACCTGAGCCTGAAACTCCCGTTGTCACTAACGAAGAACCTCCGGTTGTTCCTACAAATCTGAAAGGTGATCTTGTGATCAAAACCACGATCATCCAAGACAGAGCTTATGCTGTTTCCGATCTTCCTCCGGAGATCCGTTTGACTTCCGGTAAGAAGAGAGTGGGAAATCGGTCTATTAGAGTACTTATCGATGATAAGGAAGTGGATAAAACCATCACTACCGAATCTTCCAATTATTGGGGCGCGACTAAGAGAATGGGAAAACTGACACCAGGTGCAACTTATACCTTAACAGTCAAAGGTGTACCTGCCGGAGTTCATAAGGTGACCATTCAAGCGGACGATTATCCGGAAATTCAAAAAACCCAGGCTGTCCTTCCTAATAAGAGAAACGATCTGGAAGTGGTAACCTCTATGACCGGCTATGGCGCGATCCGAGGAAAAGTATTCTACAGAACCTTGGATAATCCTGTGATCAATCAACCGATCTTCATGCCTACGATCACAAGCGTGACCGGTATCCAAAAATTGAATACCGATCAAAACGGTAACTTCTGGTTTACAAACCTGAAACCGGGGGAGTACGAGATCAAAGCTACATTCGCGGAAGATCTGAATTTGAATAATGCGGATATTAAGGTAAGAGAAGGAGAAGTAACTGAAGTGGATATTATCCTGAACGTAAAACTTCCTTCTACCAAAACCAAATATTAAGAAATTTGAATATTTATAGTCCGTTCAAATATTTCGGCTATAAATTTAGTATATAATTTCGGGCTTCAAGAATGTGAAGACAGGTTCTTAGGTCTCAGGAAGCCTCTCGGGAAATCGAGGGGCTTTTTTTGTTCCTGGTTTGGGTTTTAATCTTTTTGGAAACTATTCCATTGTTTGGAATTGATCCTTCTTTTACGGATTTCGACTAAAATTTTCATTTGTTTTCTATCCAACAAATTTCCCGCTTTTAGACCGAATTCCGGTAAAGCGGTATCGTTTGTAAGATTGGCAAAGGTTTTTCCGATTTTTGCGAAGGAACTCCGTAGATCCGGATCCATTTCGGGATATATCATAAATCGCCTCCGTGCGACCCCATTCGGGAAAAAAGGGAGAAAGTTCCGGCTTTTCCGTCCTTGGAAAGGAAGCTTTCTCCCAAACTGTACTTCGGGACATTGTGAAAATACTTGAGATATTTTTTTTCTTGTACTAAAAGAAAGTACGGAGTAAATTCGGTAAAAATGCAGATCCGTCTGGAAAATAGGACCGGCAAAAGATCGGGTAGATTCGTCGTTTATGAGTACGGAACGGATCTATTCGGCTACGTCTACGTAGACAAATTTTTGGGCCGCGATAGAGGTAAAATGGTCTCCAGATGGTTGATGCAAGACGTCGGTTCCCTGGTTCGTCTTTTGGACCATGAAATATACAAAAGAGAGACCGAAAACTACGAGAACGTTACTATAGCGGTATGAACCCCCTGAATAGGGTCCGTCGACTTGGATCCGAAATTTCCCGTCTGGGCAAGATCATTCAAAAGGAAGAATCCGCTCTTTCCTTATTATCCACTTTCCGGATACTTTCCTTCTTATTCTTTATCGCCTGGGTTGTCGGAGTTTATCTTTTCCGTACAGTATCCGATCTGTATTATTTACCTTCTATTCTTATCTTAGCGATCTTCTATCGTTTATTATCTACATACCAAAAGAGAAGGGAGAAGATCCGAAGATTACATGTCTGGTCCGAATTCCTAACGGCTCAGATTTCCAGGATCGAGTTGGATGGGAAACGTTATCCCAAGGCCAAGAGAGAATATTATAAAAATCTTGTATTAGAGACAGGACTTCCCGCTTGGACGAAAGATCTGGATTTTTTGGGGGAAAAGGGGATTTTTTCTAGAATAGACACCACTGTTATCCAGAAAGGAACTTCCAGATTTTTAGGATACTTTTTGGAAACTCCCGATGAATCCAATGTGATTGCAAGACAAAACGCAGTATATGGGCTTTCCAAAAAAAGTAGGGTCGTACAAAAGTTACTCAGACAATTTAGGTTGTACGAGGCTTCTTTTCCGGCGAGAAGAGAAGGAGAAGAAGAAAAACTTCCCTCTTATATTCCGAAGATCGGGAACTTACAGCCGGAACGTTCAGAAAAGAATAAGATAGATTTTCCCTTTAATTTATTTGAAGAAGAGCCGAACGCTTTTTGGAAATCCTCCTTTGGAAAAATGGCTGGAGTGTTTAGAGTTTTATTTCCTTTTTGGTTAGTTCTTATTTGGCTTTTAGTATTGGGAAGTTTTCTATTCGGGCAAACCTGGGGATTCGGGATCTTCATTCTACATTCCGCATTTTTCGGATCTTATAGAAATAGATCCTTAAAAATGTTACAACCCATTGCGGAAGACTCCGAAACATTAGAGGAATTAGGAAAACTTCTGCTCTATATTCGGTCTTCGAATCTTACCGGAACAAAAGGAGAAGTTTTTCTTTCCAATTGGAAGAAGAAAGAATTAAAAGATTCTTGGAAAACATTCCTGAAAATTTCAAACCTAGCGGCTTATACCCAATCTCCTCTCGCTCATGCCTTATTGAATATTTTATTTTTTTTCGATCTTTGGATCTGGAGAAGGTACTCATCTTGGTGGAATCAGGATGGAACTTCCTTAAAGGCTTCCATGTCGGATCTCGCAGAGTTGGATTCCCTACTTCCGCTTACAAACTTGAGTTGGATAGAGCCTGGGTTTACATTCCCTAAATTAGAAAAATCGAATACGACGATCTATGCGAAGGATCTTGTTCATCCGTTGATCCCCTATGAAAAGAGAGTGCCGAACGATCTGGAGCCTATGCAACCGGGGAAACTTCTTCTTTTAACCGGATCGAATATGTCGGGAAAAACAACATACTTAAGGGCGCTAGGAATTTCGGGAATATTCGCGATGGCAGGCGGACCGGTTCCTGCATCCGAATTTATTACTCCTATCTTAGAAGTACATTCCAGTATACGTAACGAAGACTCTGTAGAAGAAGGAATCTCTTTCTTTTATGCGGAAGTCAGACGTTTAGGAAGAATATTACAAGATATTAAAAATTCCGACAAAGGTAGATTAGTTCTATTGGACGAGATCTTAAAAGGTACGAATTCCAGAGAAAGGACAATTGCCTGCAAAGGGATCCTGAAGAAGTTAAGACAGTACGGAGTATTCGGGATTATTACGACCCATGATCTAGAATTGGCGGACTTGCCCGAGCTTTCTTTGTTTCATTTCAGAGAAGAAATAGAGAACGGCAAAATGACTTTCGATTATAAGATCAGATCAGGTATAGTCCAGTCCAGCAACGCTCTGGAAGTTTTGAGATTAGAAGGTTTGGATCTGGATTAAATTTGACTTCGATTGGTAACCGACGTCTCTCTTTTTTGTCTTGCCGACAAACTCTCTAAAATTCTAATCAAATGAAAAAGATGAAACGTTTACCAAACAATCTTAAATTGATCGGCGGATATGCCATCTACTTTGTTCTCATTCTAATTTTTTATAAAGCGGCTTTTCTTTGGGTGTACTCCTATCGATTAAAAGGTGCGGAAACCAAAGATATATTATGGGCAATCTTGGTAGGACTAAGATTCGATATTTCAGTGATCGGAATGATCTTGGGGCCGTTCGCTTTTCTTTCCTGTCTTCCCTATTTGAATCGTTTTAAGTTTTTTAATTTTTTTTGGGGTTACTTTCCGATCCTGATCAGCGTTTGGATGCTTTCTCATTTGATCGCTGATATTGTTTATTTCGAGAATGCGAACAAACATATCGGCTATGAGGGCTTCGTATTTCTAGGAAAAGATATGGGTGTGATCTTAAAGTCCGCCTTCGAACAGAATCCATTTCTTGCTGTCGTTGCTTCTCTTTTAATTTTGGTATTTTTACCTTTATCCACTTATCTTTTCTTAAAATTTAATCCGTACAAACACGAGCCAGAGTCTTGGAAAAGGGATTCTATTCTTTCATTTGTTGTTTTAGTAATCGTTATTTTTGCGATCCGAGGAGGAGTTCAGGAAACTCCTTTAAGAGCGAGTAATGCAATCGTTTCCGGACATTCTTTCGTAAATAATATCGCGTTGAATGGTGTGTTCACTTCTATCATGGATCTGAAAAGCCAATCCATTCCGAATTATCTGAAATTGGAAACGAAGGAATCGGTCCGTATCGTTCGGGAAGAGATTTCCTATGATGGTGCGGAATTTGTAGGAAAAAAATATCCTTTATTAAGAAAACAAAAACAAACTAATAACGGAAAACCTCCGAATATCGTTTTGATCCTTTTGGAAAACTGGACCGGAAAATTTATAGATCCGATCAGCGACGGAAAAGTTTTCGGAAAGGAACTCACTCCGAATTTTAATAAACTCTTAAGAAAAGGAAGATTTTATACCAGGTTTTTTGCCTCAGGGGGAAGAACTACGAACGGTATGATGTCTATCTTGACCGGTTTGCCGGATCGACCCGGATTGACTGTGGTCCGTACCCACCAAGTCTTGGGAAATTTTTCCGGGATCGGAAATATCTTCAAAGGTTTGGGATACGATACGTTCTTTGTAACCGGTGGAGATTTAAGTTTTGATAATAAAGCGACTTTAATGCCTCATTGGGGATTCGATACCGTTATGGGCGAGAAAGAGATCGCTAAATTGGATCGATTCAAGATCGGAGCCTGGGGTTATGACGATGCGGATGTGCTTCAGGTATTGCATGAAAAAATTTCGGAATCCAAAAACCCCTTTTTAGGAGTTTCTCTAACCTTATCCACACATTACCCGTATCGTGCTCCAGATCCTAGGTTCCGGATCTTTAAAGAAGATGAAAGAGACTTTGAATATCTAAATGTGTATCATTATGCGGACTGGGCTTTACGGGATTTTATGGATCGTGCGGAAAAATCAAAATATTTCGATAATACGATCTTTATCTTCGTAGCAGACCATACTCATCACCGTTATTTGGATTATTATGAAGACAGGAATATTCCGTTTTTAATATATTCTCCTGGAAGAATATTGCCTGCTATCGACGATAGGGACGCTTCTCAATTGGATGTGATCCCTACGATCCTGGGTCTAGTCGGAAAAGAAACGTACTTCTCCGCTATGGGAAGAAATTTGCTTGCTCCCAAAAAGACGGAATCTGCGTACTTTGCCTATGGAAACTTGATCGGTTGGATCGAGTCGGATCTATTCTATATCCATTTCGTGGATGGAAATCGTAACTTAAAATATTCCGCAAAAGGCCCGAGAGAAGAAGTTAGTCTTTGCGATACGCAGCCTGAGATCTGCGATTCTCATTTTAATAAGGCCAGAGCCTTTTTGAATCTAAGTCATGAGCTGATGAATCAGAATTTGGTATTTCCAACCAAAGAAGAATTGCAAAGAAAAGAGTATTAACTATTTCTCTTTTGGTTTTTTGTCCGAGTCGGAACTGCTACCGCCAAACAAACCGGTAACACCATCCCATAGATCTCTGACATATTCTCCG
Organism: Leptospira sp. WS58.C1; assembly: GCF_040833995.1. Taxonomy (NCBI): domain Bacteria; kingdom Pseudomonadati; phylum Spirochaetota; class Leptospiria; order Leptospirales; family Leptospiraceae; genus Leptospira; species Leptospira cinconiae. Next base: position 3,601,513 of record NZ_CP162137.1, on the reverse strand, counting down.
ATCACGGATCCAGCGACCCCACCTGCATATGGTCCACCGAGTGGAATAAGATAAGGCCCTAGGAGTGTCATACCAGTATACACACTTCCGAGCCAGATCGGATCCACGTAAGGTATACTTTTTCCGAAAGTTCCCGTATAGATGATCGGGATCTGTAGTCCTTTTCCTATTAATTTTCCGCCGAGACGAAGATGGAGTCTCATATCAATTTTTTGATCGAAGCCTACGGTACCTTTCCCGTCCACATCCATTCCACTGTTCTCAATCTCTAATTTCATATTGGGAAAGTACATTTCATTGCCTGCAACTTTCACATCGGACTTAAGAGTAACGAATTTTAATTCTCGCCCATCTACTCCTTTGAATGCGATAATTTTACCTAAGGTATTCAAGACCGGAACCATGAAGTTTGCGTAACCGACCAGCTCTCCATTTTTGATCGTGATGTTCCCTATACCTTTCATGTTTGCAAAAAGTTCCGTCATGGAGTCCCGGGAATGATTTTTGATCTGTGTTTCAAAGGAAAACCAGCTAGAAAGTTCGCCTTCCATAATTTTTTCGGACAGATAGGGAAGAAGAACCTTTTCCACCTGAAGTCTATGCGCGTCTCCTTCTACTTCTATCTTAGGTATATCCGGATATATTTTAGCTTTTCCTAATATCTCTCCGTTATAGATATAAGCATGGAAATTCGGGATAGAAAGTAGCGGATCCACGTACTTCGCTTCTATTTTGATCTGGGCAAATCTATGTTTGAATGCGAAAATATTATTCAATTCCCCGGTAAAATAGAAAATACCCGGAGGAGAATTGGGATCGAAAAGATCTTCCCTGACTTGGAATAGTTTTCCTAGTTTTAAAAGATTATGATAATCTCCATAATCCGCTTTGATATCGAACTGGCCTAAACTCCTATTCTTCCAATTCACGCTTCCTTTTGCGGTAACCTTTGCTACTCCTTCCCAAACGGCTTCTATAAAAGGAAATGCGACCTTTTTATTGATGAGATCCAGATCAAAGTCCACATTCAATCTGATATTTCCGAAAGGAAGTCCTCCCTTATAAGAAAGGTCTTTAACTTGATTCCGGACTTTGAATTTGAATATAGTACCTTCTTCCTTTACTACTTCCGTTCTTCCGGAAATTTTTGTCTTAGAAAAATCACCGGCAGGAAAGATTGTAAATACTTCTCTAAGTAATGAAAGGGAAAGTTCTTCGGTTTTTAGGACGGCGCTAAACTGCAATTTTTCCCAATTCACCGGAAAGTTTTGCAGGCCTCCTGTCATTTCCAGATCGATAGGTTGATCGTCTATTCTTCCTTGAAAGAGGAGATCCACATCCTTTCCGTAGAAAGAAACGGAGACTTGGGACTTTTTGAAATAAACTATATATTTTTTATCGTGACTTTGTTCGTTGTATACTAACGTAAAATTATCTACTTCTATATTTTTTAAACTGATTGCAAAAAAGTCCTCAGTAGAAAATCCGATTCGAGAATTTACATCGTCAAAAAGTTCTTTTACGTTACTTTTCTGTTCGGCTTCTTTTTTCTTTCCATTCAAATATTCTACTATATCAAAAGTTCCATCTTTTCTTCTTTCTAAATGAAGGGATCCTCCGTTGATGGAAATATCCCGGATCTCTATCATTCTTTTTATCAAACCGAACCAGGAAATATCTATATCTACTTTATCACTAACCGCGATCAGTACATTATCTTTCCGGATCTCTATTTTATTCAGCTCGATCCCTGGAAATGGAAGAAGATACAGGTCCGACCCTTCTACCTTAATGTCCAGGCCGGTGGAGCTTCGAAGCCTATCTAGTATGAATTCTTTATATACATCCTTTCTTTGCATAAAAGGGATATAAACGATCAGTACGAATAATAATATGAAAAATCCGAGCGCGGAAATATACCGGATCTTATTTTCCTCTAAATATCGATTGATTACATCCCAGGAACGCATTTTATTTTCCTTCCGGAAAATGACAATAGGACTTATGACCTTCACCTAGATCTTTCCATTCGGGGGCCTTTTCGGAACAGATCTCTTTTGCGATAGGACAACGAGTGTGGAAATGACATCCTTTAGGTTTATTTAATATACTAGGTACCTCTCCTTGTAGAGGTGTTTTTCGGGTCTTACGATTCTCTACTTCGAATATAGCTCCGAATAAAGCTTTCGTATAGGGATGGGAAGGTTTATCCACGATCTGAGGCTTTGTACCAACTTCCACGATCTTTCCCAGGTACATGACTGCGATCTTGTCCGAGATGGATTTTACGATACCTAGATCGTGAGAAATGAAAAGGTAAGAAAGTCCGAAATCCGCTTTTAGTTTTTGTAATAGAAGAAGTACCTGAGCTTGGTTGGATACGTCTAAAGCGGATACAGCTTCGTCGAAAAGTATAAATTCAGGTTTAAGGATAAGTGCTCTTGCAATCGCAATCCTTTGTCTTTGCCCTCCGGAAAATTCGTGAGGATATCTGTTCAAGATCTCGGGAGAAAGTCCTACTTTTTCTAAAATTTCCGAAGCTTCCTTTTCCGCTTGCTTATCCGTATAATTTTCGTGAATAAAAAGTCCCTCGGTCAATATTTCCTTAATATTCCTTCTTGGATTTAAAGAAGAATAAGGATCTTGGAATACGATCTGGATTTGTTTTCTGAGAGGTAAAAATTCTTTGTCTTTAAGCTCTAAGATCTCTTTTCCTTTGAAAAATATGTAACCTGAATCCGTTTTTAGCAGTTTCAGTATCGCTCTTCCTAATGTGGATTTTCCGCAACCTGACTCTCCTACTAGGCTGAATGTCTCCCCTTCTTCCATTTCCAGGTTTACGTCTTCTACAGCTTTAATGACTGATTTTCTGACGCCAAAGAAACCTTCTTTTCCGTAACTTACGTTCAGATCTTTTATCTCTAAAAGTTTCATCGAGTAAGCTCCTCTTTCTCATTTAAGAAGCATGCGGAAAAATGACCCGTTCCATTCATATTATTTAATCTAGGTTTTGCGGTCTTGCAAGGCGAGAACACGAAATCACATCTTTCCGAATAGTGACAACCTATAGGATAATCTCCGGGAGAAGGTAATCTTCCTTCAATCGGTTTAAAAACACCGGTCCGGGAGAAATGAGAAGGCAAAGAATCCAAAAGATCCTTCGTATATGGATGGTTCGGTTGGTCTAAAACTTGATCCACTGTTCCAAGTTCTACGATCCTTCCTGCGTACAATACGCAAATCCTGTCGGCGATATGGCTGACCAAACCGAAATCGTGGGAGATAAATAAAACGGATAAGTTCATCCTTTCCTTAAGTTTTAGTAGGAGTTCCACCAACTGCGCTTGGACTGTAACATCCAAAGCCGAAGTAGGCTCATCTGCGATCAAAAGTTCAGGATCACACATCAGTGCCATTCCGATCCCAACCCTTTGTAAGATCCCACCGCTCAACTGATGAGGATAACAATTCATCCTTAATTTTATGTCGGTAATTCCTACCGCTCCAAGGAGATATTCGGCCTTATCTTCGGCTTCTTTACGGGTCCCGAGTCCGTGTTCTAAAAATCCTTCCGTCATTTGGTCCTTTATTTTACTCAAAGGATTTAAAGCGGAGAAAGGTTCCTGAAAAACATACGAGATTTTTTTTCCTCGGACCTTTCTTAAAGTTTCGGGGTCGGTTCGAAGAAGATCCGTTCCTTGGAATAGGACCTTTCCGTCCGCATATCTAAACGATTCACGAGGAAGTAATTTAGTGATCGCAGCGGCACAGACAGATTTTCCACAACCCGATTCACCAACGAGTGCTAGAACTTCTCCTTTACGGATCTCGAAATTGATATCTTCTAATAACGGTACAAACCTGCCTGCTTTGGAAAGTTCCAGATTTAGGTTGGATATTTGGAGAATCGCTTCCGAATTCATTCGTACGTTACCTTCTCCTTAGAATCAAAAGAATCACGTATCCCTTCTCCTATAAATGAAGAAAGAAGAATGGTCGCAGCCAATGACAAAGAAGGAAAAGTGATCAACCACCAAGCTCTGAGATTATCCCTTCCTTGGCTGATCATTTCTCCCCAAGACGGATTGGGCGCCGGGATCCCATAACCTAAGAAGTCCAAAGCGCTTAAGATAGAGATCGCACTGATAAGTGCAAAAGGTAAGAAGGTAACCAGTGGAGTGATCGCATTCGGGAGAATATGATTTTTCATAATACTCCAAGAGCTAGCGCCTAACGCTTTAGCCGCATCTACATAAGTCAGGGACTTGGATCTGTAAAATTCTCCCCTCATATACATGCTGATGCCTATCCAGCTCAATGCGGAATAAGTGATCCCTAATACGATAAATCCCCTTCCGAAAAAAGAGCCCATGATCAGTATCAAATATAAAAAGGGAATTGCGGATAAGATTTCGATTATCCTCTGTAAAATGATATCCGTTCTTTTTCCGTAATATCCTTGGATCCCGCCTACGATCGTTCCGAAGATAAATTCTATAATTACTAGTATCAGTCCGAAACTCATGGAATTTCTGTAGGCGTAAAAGATCCGTGTGAATACGTCTCTTCCTCTATCGTCCGTACCGAGCCAATGTTTTAAACTAGGAGAAGAAGGTGGATTTTCGTCGTCTTCGATAGTTTCTAAATTATCTTCGTTATATCCGTAAGGAACAGGAGGAAATAAGATCCAGTTATCATTACTCTCCGCGAAATCATCCCGCAATTTTAGTTTTTTATAATTTATAGGAGAGTACTCCGATCCTCCGAAATCCTTATCGGTATAACGAAAGAAGATGGGGAACTTCCAAGAATTTTCGTACGAAACGATCCAAGGTTGATTATTTGCAAGTATCGGCGCGAATAGGGAAATGATATAAGAGGTTCCTAATATCCAAAGAGAGATCCATGCTTTTGTATTGGATCTGAATTTTTCGAATCTTCTTTTAGCGAGAGAGTTCATGTTTCGAAATTGATCCTAGGGTCGATAATAACGTAACAAAGATCGGAAAGGATATTTCCGATCAATGAAAGAAAACTTTGGATCAGCAAAAGTCCCATCATCAGATTGGTATCTCTTTCCGTAACCGCTTGAAAACTGAGTAGCCCGATCCCGTCTATACTGAATACCAACTCGATGATTAGAGATCCCGCTAGGACTAAACTTAGATTGGAACCGAATCCGGTGGCGATCGGGATCAAACTGTTCCTAAAAGCATGTTTGTAAATAGCATCTTTAAAAGATAAACCTTTGGAAATTGCAGTCCGAACATAATCCTTAGAGATCTGATCCAAAAGTGAGTTTTTCATCAAAAGAGTAAGCATTGCAAAGGAACCGGAAACGTAACATAGTACCGGTAAGAACATATGCTCTGCTCTATCCATGATCTTTTCTAAAAAGTCTAGGTCTTCGTAATTATCCGAATATTCGTGACCTAATGGAAAGACGGAAAATACCTCTCCGGAAGAGAACAAATATAATAACAACATGGAAAGGGCGAATACGGGGATGGAGTATGCGATCAAAATTACGATGCTGGTACCGCTATCAAACGGTTGTCCGCTTTGGATCGCTTTACGAATTCCTAATGGAATACATATCAAATAAGAAAGTAAAAATCCGGAAAGACCGAAAGTGAGAGAAACGGGAATTTTTTCGAAGATAAGTTCATTCACAGGCCGAGAATGTAACCGGGATTCTCCCAGATCCAAACTCGCCACGTCCCATAACCAATATAAGTAAGCAATCGGGAGCGGTTTATCCAGACGTAACTTTTGCTTTAGGATCTCTATTTCTTCGTTATTGATCAAAGAAGATCTGGCCCCGTCTTCGTTGCCGTAACCTCTTAATTTAGCGATCTCTCGTTCTAAGGGTCCACCTGGAGCCAAGTGGGATAAAATAAATACTAGGAATGTGATTCCGAGAATAGTAGGAACGATCAGCAGGATCCTTTTTAAAAAATAATTTCTCATTCGGATTAAAGTTCGTTATATATCGCAACCCGCCTCGGGCATCGAACAATTTTCCATACCGATTGCCAGGGATAAAGGTTTTTTCTCCGGCCGGTTTGGCAATTAACGGAAAGGTTTTAGCTCTAGGTAACCTTTTCCTTTTACGGATCTTCCTTCGATCTCTCCGCCGACTTTGACCGCACCCTCCCAATAAATGAGTCCGGTGCTAGATCTTGCATCAAACTCCTGCTCCTCGAATCTAGGCGAGATATTCAAATTAAATCGTTCGGAAATTAATTTCCATCGTAATTTGTAGGAATTTCCTGTTTGGTCGCTTTTCCAGGCCTTGTCCTCCGGAATAAATTTCAGATCGTTCTCATTTTCTAAAGAAGTCACTTTTCCGTCCGGAGAACGATAAGTACCGAAGGTTTCAATATCTCCCGATCGATTCTTAAAATTGAATGCCATAATATCGGAGCCATCTTCCATTTGAATGCAGATCCAATCCCAGGAAATGTCCTTCGAGGAAAGATCGAACGCAGCGTCCGTACCTTCCGGACTACTCCATTCATGGTCCATCCAACTTGTCCCTGATTTGACATGATATTCTTTTCCTTCTAAATAGAGGGAACCTTTGGTCTCTAAACGAGGAATACTATAGTAATAAGAGAAAAATTTAGGATTCTTTCTGCTCTTGAATGATTTTCCGTTTTTGCCGTGTATTAGTATGTTTTTAGGTTTGGTGCTGAGTTCTAGTTCCAAACCGAAGCCTGATTCCGTCCTAGGAAATGCAGTGATCCTAAAATCCGCAGGGCCGATGACTTCCATTCGATAGTCCCCACTCCATAGATTGGTTTTGTCTTGTCCGGCAACTCCACCTAATTCTCTTTCGATGGTTTGGGAAATTTTGTGCTTTTCGTCTTCTAGATCGGAGATCGCAAAATGTACAGGATATAATGCGACTTTCGGTCCTAGATAAGCTCGGAAGAAGCTTAACTCATATCCTAACTCTTTTCCTTCTTCCGTATCCAGTATACCTATGAAATAACACCATTCCACTCTATATCCTTTATGGAAAAAATGATCCTGGGGAAATTTAAAACCTTTGCCTGGAGTTTCCTTTAGATCGGTTTTGGGAGCGGCAAATCCGATTCCACCCGAGAATAAGAATATACCGGAGAACAGAACTAATACGAAGATCCAAGAAATCCTTTTCGGTTTTTCGATTCTATTGGTTATAAAATTGAAGGGCATATAAATCGACCTTTTCATTCTAATCGGGACAAAGTCCTGGAAAATTAGACCCGACCATGGTTTCTTTTCCTTTTTCAGTATTCAATCGATTCGTTTTTTTATTTTAGAATTGAAGAAGGTCTTAAAATTTAGAATACATCGGGTGGTCTTCGGACCGGTCTTAAACATGGGATCATAATTATGGGAAATCCTAAACCCAGAAGAGAAAGACAGAAAGTCAAAAAATTCCTACAGTATGTTTTCGCGAGAGTATTAGTAGGTACTCTTTCCATTTTTCCTTATGTTCTAAGGGGAAAGATCCTATTTTATATCATTCAGTTCCTAGCCAGAACGACAGGCGCCGTTAAAAAAAGGATCGAAAGACATATACGGACCGCGTTTCCTCAAAAGTCGGATTCCGAGATACAAAAATACATTCTTCATAACCTCAGAAATCTCTCCCATATGGCAAATGAGTTCTGTGAAGAACCGAGAATGGACAGAAAATTCATAGATCAATGGGTGACTTTCCTGCCGGATAAAAAAACTCATACTCGCTTATTTGAGAAAGGTGGGATCTTGGTTTTAGGCCATTTAGGTAACTGGGAAACAATGGGGGTTTCTATCTGCTATACCGCTCCTAAAAACGATCTGTACGTTTTTGCAAAAAGGCAATCTAATCCTTGGTCGAACGCTTGGATCGAACGGAACAGAGCATCCCAAAGGATCAAGTTGGTTTATACGGATGAAAGCCCTAGAAAGGCCTTAACTCTTTTAAAACAAGGAAAGTTAGTCGCTTTTATCTCGGATCAGGACGCGGGCAAAACGGGATCCTTCTTTCCTTTTTTAGGAAACCTGGCTTCCACATTCTTAGGACCGGCAACTTTCTCCAGAATGACAGATGTGCCTATCATATTCTGCAGTAGTTGGTATGATAAGGCCGGAAAATTATATTTTTATGTGGAAGAATTCGAAAGACCGAATTTGGACCCGAGAAAAGACCCGGAACTTTGGGAGAGAGAATTCACTTACAAATGGGTAAAACGTTTGGAAGAAGAAGTCTACAAACATCCGGGAGATTATTTCTGGTTGCATAGACGTTGGCATACTAAGCCGGAAAATAAAGAAGATCTCGATAAGTTTTGGAAAGAATATAGACCTTCTTCCGAAAGTTCTAAGGTTTGATCAGAATGTAGCCGGTTTAGGGGAATTTCTTTTTAGTTCCGCAGTTTCCAGATCTGCTTCCGAAGTTTGGTATGGTAGATCTTGGGATATAAATAATTCCACACAGACTCCGCAGTCTTTTACCACTTCTCTAAAATGGATCTTATTCTCTTCACTTGCTTCCACCCAAAGATCCTTTAACTCTTTCGGATCTTTAGAAAGATCGAATAGACGTTCTTTGGAAGGATTAGAATTGAGATTCATTATATAATGATAATTTCCCTTTATATAACTGATCCCGACTTTATACAAAGAGATCTCGTTATTATTGGTAATGATAATCCTACGGTCCCCATAAATATCTCTGAGTAAGGACCTACCTTCCAAGTTTGCGGAATACCTTTTGATCGCAGGATTGTTTTCCAGATTCAAAATATCTATAAAAGTCGGGATCAAATCCGTGTTTGCCACGGGTTTTTCCGTATTTCTTCTTATCGCTTGCAGGTTTACGGATTCTTTTAGGGAATCCGGAATATATAACAGCATCGGAATGGAAACGGTTTCCACATAGTTGCTATCTATATGCCCCAGGTAGTCATGCTCGAAAAGGGATTCTCCGTGATCGGACGTGAAGATCACTACCGTATTTTCCAAAAACCCTTCTTTTTTTAGATAAGTGTACACATCCTCAAGAAGGCTATCAAGATGTCGGACGGAATTATCGTATTGGTCAGGTACTGAGTCGACTGGGAAGAACTTGGACTCCTCCGGTACTATATATGGAAAATGATTCGTGTTGAGGTGCAGAACTCCCGCGAATCTTTTATCCGAAGTTTTTAATCCGGACAAATGTCTTTTGAATTCTTTGACCGTTTCCCTATCATCGATCCCTATATCGTTAAATACATTTAACCCGCTTCTTTCTTTATCCCAAAGGAAATCGATCCCTGAGTTTTTGAAAAATCCTTCGAAGTTATTCCACTGAAGGTTATGGCTTGTTATATAAAACGTTGAAAGCCCGGCGGATTTCCCATACTCCCAAAACAAAGGATACGTATGTGTCATTGGCACCGGTTGTGCTGGAGAAACTCCGGTCAGTAAACTCGGAAAAGAGAGAAGGGTTGAGCTGGAATTGGAATACGCCTTTTTGAATAAGAAGTATCGGTTTCTGTCCGCAGTTTGGGCGAATTTTGACATGAAAGGAGTGGTGTTTCTTTCGTAACCGTAAACTCCCAAACTTCCTTTTCTTAAACTTTCAGTTACTACGAAAAGAACATTAAATCCCGGACTGGAAACGATTTGAGTGAGCCTAGGTTTGTTCCTAGACTGTAAACCTGCGGATCCTAAACTATCGCCTGTTAGGTGATTGTATAAGTTCCTCCAAACGAACGCGATCGTATTGGTATCCGAAACATATACTTGGTCGTTAAATCTGGTATTATTATGTAGGAAACCACTGATTGTTAAGAATAAGACCACTACTGCTATTCTAACAGGTACTTGGAATTTGTATCTTAAAGGTTCTTTAGTCGCGGTAAACCAAAGAGAAGCGCCTAAAACGATAAAAGAGAGAAGTCCGAAAATCAAAGAAGATTTGGTAAATCCCCCCTGCACGATCGTCCAACTGTTCAAAGGTTCATGGAATATAAAAGAGAATACGAAAAAATTAGGCATGATGCCCGTATACGCGTAATAACCGTACGAACCTAATAATGTTCCCGTATAAAAAGATAGGATCAGAAAGAATACGATATTGAATGCAAGCTTCGATCTTCGTTTGTATAATATTCTGAGAAGAATGATCGCTGCAGAATAGAGAATAACGGAATATACGAATGAAAGGAAATAGAACGCCCACTGTAAAGGTTTGAATGTGGGTAATATTTCATCTCTAACAATAAAATCTGAAACTAGTATTACTACAGGCAGAACCCAGACGGAATAACGGGAGAATATCTCTAGTATATTTTTTTTATTTATAGTTCCCATCTTTATCCAAAATTCCTGATGATATGTAATTCGTCAATTACACCAAGTATATCATACCTTCTCAACGACTAAAAAGAAAGTTATAAAAAATGAATATTAGACCGATGTTCAGTTATGATTAATGTCAATTCCGATTCTTTCTTCTGAATTTTAAATGGAACGAATCCAATAATAAATGAAACTCTCCGGTCTAAATCGAATACGAGGAGTTAGACGTGCTTAGCCGTCGGATCGTTATGTTTTTTGACAAAGTATAATTAGATAGATGGATGAGTTTCCAAAATATTTAGATGGATTTTTTGATATTAGGAAAGATCCAAATCTTGAGAAAGGCAATGAAGAAGCTTTCTATCTTCTTCCAATCCTTCTTCCGCCTATTCATTATTGCAAAGTACCATTCCAAGCTTAGTCAGATGAAAGCTTATCCTTCCCTTTTTTTGGGACATAATTAAAAGTTTCGATTTAAAGGATTATTACAGGGCGGTAAATTCGGCAGAGATTTAGAATTTTTTAAGCATATAAGGAGATTTTGTTGATCCGATAAAAATTCTCTATTCTGTACCGACTCCGGTGGGAACCTTGTAATATAGCATCAACTATACTTTACAAATAATCCAATATATAAAATTTTGGTACATTATATTGGTCAGCCTTAATTTGGGTGCGTCCAATATAAAAAGGTTCGATTTCGATGAGTCCATCCGATTTGGAAGCAAAATTAGAAGGTTTGAGCTTAGAAAATTCTTTGGCGAAAATTTCCCGGGATTTTCCTGGGCAGGCGGTGTTTTCGACCAGCTTTGGTCTGGAAGATCAAGTAATCACTCACGCAATCTATTCCCAAAATTTGGACATTCGTATCTTTACATTGGATACCGGTAGATTGTTTACCGAAACTTACGAACTTCATAAGCGTACGAATGGGATGTACGGGAAACGTATTCAAACATTCTTCCCGGATGCACAAGCGGTGGAAGATCTGATCAATGAGAAAGGTCCGGATTCGTTCTACGATTCCATAGAAAATAGAAAAGAATGTTGTCATATTCGTAAAGTTGTCCCTTTGAACAGAGCTTTAAAGGGAGCTAAAATTTGGATCACCGGAATTCGAAACGACCAATCCGGTTCCAGAGAAAATTTAACCAAAGTGGAGTTGGATACCGGAAGGGATATTTTGAAATTCCATCCTATTCTGGATTGGTCTTGGGAGGATGTGCAACAGTACGTCCAAGACAAAAATATTCCGTACAATCCTCTTCACGATAAGGGATATCCCAGTATCGGATGCGCTCCTTGTACAAGAGCGATCATGCCTGGCGAAGATTTCAGAGCCGGGCGCTGGTGGTGGGAAAATGAATCCACGAAAGAATGCGGACTGCATTGGGTGGATGGAAAATTGGTAAGAAAAAAAGGATCAGAAGTATGACGACTAGAACTCGATTGTCGCATCTCCAACAACTAGAGGCGGAATCCATTTATATACTTCGGGAAGTTGCCGCCCAATTCGAGAGACCTGCGCTTTTATTTTCGGGAGGAAAGGATTCGATCACTTTGGTGCATCTCGCACTGAAAGCTTTTCGTCCGGGAAAGTTCCCGTTTCCATTGGTACATATCGATACCGGTCATAACTTTCCGGAAGCATTACAATTTCGTGATGATCTCGCGAACCGTATCGGAGAAAAACTGATCGTTAGATACGTTCAGGATTCCATAGACCAGGGAAAAGCAGTGGAAGAAAAAGGAAAATTCCCGAGTAGGAATGCGATCCAAACCGTTACTTTATTAGATACGATCGAAGAATTCAAATTTGACGCATGTATAGGCGGAGCGAGAAGGGACGAAGAAAAAGCCCGTGCAAAAGAAAGAGTATTCTCCGTACGAGACGAATTTGGAAGTTGGGACCCTAAACTACAAAGACCTGAACTTTGGAATATTTATAACGGAAAGATCCATGTAGGAGAAAACGTAAGAGTTTTCCCTATCAGTAACTGGACCGAGTTGGATGTTTGGGAATATATTAAAGCCGAGAATATTCCTCTTCCTTCATTGTATTTCTCTCATAGAAGACAGATCGTTTGGAGAGAGAATGTTGTGTTTCCTGTTTCGGAATTCGTAACTCTTGATTCTTCCGATAAGGTGGAAGAAAAAACCGTACGTTTCAGGACTGTTGGCGATATGACCTGCACAGCGGCGGTGGAATCCGAGGCGAATTCATTGGATGATATCATTCGTGAGATCCAAACTTCCAGAACTACGGAAAGAGGATCCAGATTGGATGACAAACGTTCGGAAGCTGCAATGGAAGAACGTAAAAGAGGCGGTTACTTCTGATGGACCTATTACGTTTTATTACTGCGGGAAGTGTAGACGACGGGAAATCCACTTTGATCGGTCGTCTTTTGTATGATAGTAAATCCGTATTCCAAGATCAGTTGGAAGCGATCGAAAGGACCGGACAAGTAAACGGTCAGATCAATTTGGCTCTTTTGACAGACGGACTAAAAGCGGAGAGAGAGCAAGGGATCACGATCGATGTGGCCTATAAGTACTTCTCCACTCCCAAAAGAAAGTTTATTATCGCGGATGCTCCAGGGCATATCCAGTATACTCGCAATATGGTGACCGGCGCTTCCAACTCGGAACTTGCCATCATTCTGATAGACGCTCGTAAGGGAGTGATCGAACAGACTTACAGACATTCTTATATCGCCTCTCTATTAAAAATCCCTCATGTAGTTATCTGTGTGAACAAGATGGACTTGGTGGATTTTTCCAAAGAACGTTTCGATGAGATCGTGAAAGATTATAAAAACTTCGCCTCCGACCTGGAATTTAAAGGATTGGAATTCATACCGATTTCCGCTCTGAACGGGGATAATGTCGTAGATACTTCTCCCAATATGACCTGGTGGAAAGGGAAAACACTTCTGGGTTATTTAGAAGATCTAGAGATCGAAGTGGATGAGACCAAACACGAGCCTAGATTTCCTGTACAGTATGTGATCCGTCCTCAAACGGAAGAGCATCATGATTACAGAGGATATGCAGGCCAGGTCAGAAGTGGAGTTTTTAAAAAGGGAGACGATATCGTAGTTCTTCCGAGCGGATTACGTTCTAAGATCAAATCCATTCATACGTATGAAAGCGAAGTTGAAGAAGCTTTTGCTCCTATGTCCGTTACGATCCTTTTGGAAGATGAAATAGATATTAGTCGTGGGGATATGATCGTAACCGATAAACATCAGCCGACTGTATCTCAGGATATAGAAGCGGAACTTTGTTGGATGGATGCTAAGTCATTAGTGCCTGGAAACAAATATCTTTTAAGACAGACCACAGGTTCCGTAAAATCCGCGGTCAAAGAAATTTCCTTTAGAATAGATATCCAAACCCACGAAAAATTAGAATCTTCTCAACTTGCTTTGAACGAGATCGGAAGGATAAAGATCAGAACTGCCAAACCGATAGCGTTCGATAGTTATTCGGAAAATCGGGGAACAGGAAGTTTTGTTTTAGTGGACGAAGGTACCAATAATACCGTGGGCGCCGGGATGATCGTAGGAGCCTATTGATCTAATTTAATGAATACCGAAGTGGGAAAAGTATATTTGGTGGGTGCAGGTCCCGGAAATCCGGAACTAATGACCTTAAAGGCCCTCAGAATATTAGAAAAAGCGGAAGTAATTTTGTACGACGCATTATTGGATTCTTCCTTTTTGGAATATTTCCCTTCTACTTCTATCGTTCATTATGTGGGCAAAAGGGCAGGCCAACATTCCGCTACCCAAGAAGAGATCCAAGACCTGATCGTTCGATATTCTCTCCAAGGAAAATCCGTTGTTCGTTTGAAGGGAGGAGATCCTTTCGTATTCGGTAGAGGCGGAGAAGAATTACTCACTTTAAGAAAACATAAAATTCCGTACGAGATCATCCCTGGCGTTAGTGCATTAAGTGCGGGATCTTCCGGAGCAGGATTTCCTCTTACACATAGAGGACTGTCTAGACAGGTTCTGGTCATGGACGGTCATACCGTTTTGCAAGAAAACACCGATTGGAAATGGTTCGCGGATTTCAAGGGCACGATCGCTCTGTTTATGGGAACTTCGTCCATTGTACAGATCACTAAAAAATTGATCGATAACGGGGCTTCTTCACTTCTTCCGGTTGCTTTGGTAGAAAACGCAAGTTTAAAAAATCAGAAGACAACGGTGACAAATTTGGGTAGAATTCTCGAAGAAGGTTTATCCAAACAAAGTTCCGGGCCTGGAATTATCTATATAGGTCCCGTAGTTCATCTGATCGGAGAAACCCCTGGACTAGATCTTCGGGGATTTGCCTCTCAAGGAGAAGAAGTATGAACCAACTTCTTCCAGTATTTATAAAATTAGAAAATAAAAAAGTGTTAGTAGTAGGCGGAGGAAACGTTGCTCTCGAAAAACTGCAACACTTGAAAGACACAGGCTGCCTACTCACAGTTATCTCTAAAGAATTCAAATCGGAAACTGTTCGTTTGCTTTCCTCCGTAAAAGAAGCAAAAATGGAAACAAGAGAAGTGCAGGTGTCCGATCTGGACGGTTTCGATCTGGTATATTCCGCCACAAACGATAGGCAAACCAATCGTGATCTTGTGGAATATGCCAAACAAAAAAAGATCTGGATCAATTGTGCGGACGATCCTTCACTTTGTGATTTTTATTCTTCCGCATATTTTGATAGGGGACCGGTCCGTGTGGCGGTTTCCACCCAAGGAGGGTTCGCCGGACTTGCCGGGACCATTCGCACCATTCTAGAAGAGATCCTTCCAAAGGACCATGACCAAGAATTGGAAAACTTATTAGAAATCCGTAATTTGAGCAAACGTAAACTAGGCGATCCGGAAGAAAGAAAAACGGCTCTCAAATTTTTGCTGAGCGAGTTTAAAGAAAAATACTTATCAACGGATACGAAATAATAGGAAGCTAATCCAAAAGGACGAATACGATCGATGTCAGAAGAAAAAGAACTTAGCGAAGTCGAGCATATCAAAACCGCCTCTAGGGGACTAAGAGGAAAGATCGGTACTGCTATCGAAACAGGAGCAGACGGATTCGAGGATGACGACAAACAATTGATCAAATTCCACGGAATGTACCAGCAGAAGGACAGAGACCGTAGAAAGGACGAAGCTGGAGAATTTATCGAAAATCCTACATCGTTTATGATCCGAGGAAGGATCCCGGGTGGAAGGCTTACTTCGGACCAATACATGGTCTGGGACGATCTGGCCGATAAATTCGGTGGAGGTGCCTTACGTTTAACGACTAGGCAATCCATCCAGATGCATACGATCCTTCTGAAGGATCTAAGACCGATCATGCAGGCGGTGCATAAAGTGAATCTTTCCACTATGGGGGCATGCGGTGACGTTGTGCGTAACGTTACTCAAGCTTTAAACCCTTGGGGGAACAAAGAGCTTAGCCAATTGGACCCGATCGCTCAACTTTTATCCGATCATTTTAAATATAAGAGTAACGCCTACGCCGAACTTTGGTTAGGTGAAAATCAGATAAACAAAGAGGACGAACCTGATCCGATCTATGGAACCACTTATCTTCCTAGAAAGTTCAAGGTGGCTGTGACTCTTGCAGGCAATAACTCCGTCGATATTTACACCAACGATATGGGATTCGCGGCCACTTTAGATGCGAACGGTCAGATAGACGGTTATTTCGTATTCGCTGGCGGTGGACTCGGAATGACCCACAATAAGGCGGATACGTATCCTAGAGCTGCTGACTTGCTTGGTTGGATCCCTGAAAAAGACCTGATCTCCGTTGCGGAAGGTATCGTAACTTCTCATAGAGATTTCGGAGATCGTACAAATCGTAAACATGCTCGTTTGAAATACGTTTTAGCTGATAAGGGTGTGGAATGGTTCCGCTCCGAAGTAGAACGCAGATCCGGTGCAAAATTCGATCTCGATCGTAAACTTCCTAAATGGGAAACTCCGAATTATTTGGGTTGGACAGAAAGAGCGGATGGAACTCTTGCATTGGGATTCCATACTCTTTCGGGAAGGATTAAAGATTTTCCTTATAAACCTTTAAAAACCGCTTTGAAAGATATTATTTCCACTTTCAAGCTTAGTGTGCAGGTGACTGCCGATCAGGATTTGGTCTTGATGGGTATTAAAAAAGAAGATAAGGATAAATTAGAAGCTAAATTAAAGGAATATAATATTAATCCTGCTTCTCCTAAACCTTTGTACGATCGCGCACTTGCATGTCCTGCACTTCCTACTTGCGGTCTTGCATTGACCGAATCCGAAAGGACCTTCCCACAATTACTGGAATCCATCCAAAAAGTGATCGATAAGCTGGATCTGAACGACAGAGCTCCTATCGTAAGAATGACAGGATGCCCTAACGGATGTGCTAGACCATATTCCGCAGAGATTGGGATCGTTGGTCAACAAGCAGGAGGAAAATACTCCTTATTTTTTGGAGGAAATCCGGAAGGAACCAAAGTCGGCGACTATGTTGCTAAGAAGGTCCCGTTCGCAGACATTCCTATTCAACTAGAGAAAGCTTTCGAAGTTTGGAAAAAAGAAGGAAACCCGAACGAAAGATTCGGAGACTTTGCCGCTCGATATTCTTTGGATAAGTTCAGGGAATTGCTAGGAGCGATGTAATTCCAGTTTTTAGCTAGAGTCTATTTCAAAAACCTGTAATAGACCCGTAATAGTTTCTTGGAGTGAGTTCTTTTTGCCTTCCCCTTCGCCTGCACATCCTGTGCAGAGCTCCGGGTCGCTTCGCCATCCTGGCTTCGCTTTCAGGCAAAAAGAACTCACTCCAAGCTATTCCGGTTAGAGTATTTTTTTTTAGATAGGTTCTAGAAAAACATCTCAAGAGTCTCGAACTTCCATTTCCAAATTTTCTGAGAAGAAAATCCCGCAAGTAAAAGTCCTGATCCGTACTGCAGAACGGAAGTAACCGATCCCAATTTATCCGACGTATTATCTGTCAAAGAAAGACTAATATCTCCTTCTTCATCCATAGAAATAACGTAAGCTAATTCTCCTTCAATCGGCTTAAAGAAAAACGGAAGAGAAGCGAGTATTCTCTTTAAGAGCGGAAAATTTTGTATCTTATCGATTGCGATATGTCGGGGAGAAGATAAGGCGATCCAAAAATTTTTTTGAGAGTCTGAACTGATCAGAGCGGGACTACCGGGAAGATGTGTGATAAAGAACTGGTCCTTGCCGGCCTTCTTTCCTTTTAACCAGAAGCGAGAAACACGATGCCTATACTTTTCTCCAAAAACTAAAAAATCTTCGGAAGAAGACAAGCTGATCCCGGTAGGATGATAAAGATCCTCTAAAATCGTTTTTACGTCTTGGGTCCTTGGATCGTAGGAAAGAATTCTGCCGTTAGGTTTGGATTCCAATTCTTCCAAATAGGAATCTTCATAAGAAAACTTTCGGCTGACTTCGGTAAAATAAACTGTTCCGTCAGAGGCAATATCCAAACCGTAAAGGTTAGTTAATGGATTTCCTTCCGAATCTTCTCGGAGGAGTACATTTTCATTTCCTTTGGAATCGTAAAATGCCAGACCTAATCCGGAAACGCAGGCGACCAGATTTTCCTTTCCGTCGAATACAATTCCTAGCGCTCTTCCGGAAGTTTTAGCAAATCGTTCCGTTTGTCCGTCGGTTTTGATCTTGTAGATATTTCCATCGGAAGAACCCGTATAAATGGCTCCTTTAGAATCCACCGCAAGACCGAAAGGTTTTTCGACAGGCGATTTTTCGTTGACTACATTAGATATAAATAATATATCTCTTTCTTCTTGGCGGATGATATCGTCCGGCTCGTAGTCGGTCGGATCCGTTTTGTTCCAACCAAATAGAATGAATATCCCGAAAACCAGGAAAATAAAAAAAGAAGGGAAAAGTATTCTGATAGAGGGATTAGAAATAGATCGATAGAACATCAGACATGACCCTTAAATACGGGCCTTTGTCTCAAACTATTTCTCAACACTTCAAAATGTAAATGAAATCCGGTGGCTCTTCCGGTCATTCCGACTTCTCCGATCAACTGTCCTTTTTTGACCTTTGTGCCTGGAGATACCAATACTTTGCTTAAATGTCCATACTTGGTTTCGTAACCCAATCCGTGTTTTAAAATGATCAGTCTCCCGTAACCTCCTCTTGTTCCGGAAAAGGAAACTTCTCCGTCAGCAGATGCATACACAGGTGTTCCTTCTTCTGCCGCGAGGTCGATGCCACCGTGAAAAGTATCCTTTTTAGTGAAAGGGTCCTTTCTTCTTCCGAATTTGGAACTGACTCTTCCTTCTTCCGCTAACGGATCGGAGAAAACTAATCCGTAAAAAAAGTTTTTCTCTTCTTTCGGTAATCCTCTTCCTGGAACGAACCAGGATTTTCTGAGGTCATCATAGTATAAGAACTTGGGAGAGATCCGAAAACGGGCCGCGACTTTTTTGCGTCCGGATTCGTCGGGAGAATGTTCTTCCGAGTCGTAAACACCTCTCATATTCGGGATCAAAAGTTCCATCCCCGGGTAAATGTCTTGGGGAGAGGCTAATTCGTTTACGGAGGAAAGAGTGTCCAGGTCCATTCCGGTCCTGGCCATGATCTTAAAAAAAGTATCCTTAGGTCCAACTTTATAGACTAGGAATCTAAGAGGGACCAGATCTTTTTGGTCCAAGTTGGAAACTGAAATTTGAAGGTTATATTTTATCTCTTCTCTGACTCGAATGATCTTCGTGTCCGAATATTCCAAACTTTTTAATGGGAGACGATCGTAAACTGCTTGGACCTCGCTTAAAGAGATCAGGATGAGTGCGGATAACAAAATTTGGAGATGTCTTTTGAAAGAAGGCATATCTTTTCTCTAGTCGGCAGATCATAAAAAAACAATGACGCAAAAAATCCCCCGTAAATGATTGGAAGGGCCCTTTGGAATGGATTTAGAAAAGGAAGATCAAAAACTCACACCTGGCAGAGACGTTCTGCTCATGGGCCTGATCCAGGTTTTTGTACTGTTTATCGGTATGTATTCCTATATGAAGGTCACCCGATTTCAAGTAGAAAGCACCTTATCCATAAAAACATCCAAGCAGAACTTTGTAAAAGAAAAAGAAATCGTAAACACTTTACCTTCCGAGGTGGTTTGGAACGAACCTGCCTCTGCCGAAAAAGCGGTTAGAGAGTATACCGAATTTGTAGTCACCAAACGTCCATGGTTATTGTCCTTGGACAGAATTATCTGGGGATTATGCTTTCTGGTTCCTTCTTACTTTTTTATTCGAAGGATCGCACGGATCGAAACCGCCGAGTTCACCGATTCCGCAGGTGGGAGAGATATACTTGCGGGAGTTGCGACCGGATTTGCTACATTCTGTTTTGTGAATGTAGCAAGTAGTTTGATCTTTTTTATCATAGGCAAACCCCAATCCAATTATATGGAAATCATACTTACCAAAAATCTTTTTCTAAATTGGAAATTATTAGGATGGACCCTGCTTGCAATCGCATTCGGAGCCGGAATATTCGAGGAATTTTTTTTCAGGGGATTTTTGCTCAAATACTTTGTGGAAAAAAACCTGAGCTCCATAGGACTAATTATCACCTCCGTTATTTTCGGGGTTGTACATTTTAACGGGGGATCTTATGTGGCTCCGATCCTTCTTATCTTTGTGGGATTTTCATTTGGAATTTCTTATTTAAAAACCGGTAATATATGGGTGCCTGTGACCGCACATATCACATATAACGCATCCATGCTTTTGGCCGGATTTCTGCTTGGGGATCGGATCTCTTAATGAACATGCAAAAAAAAATTCAACATAAAATCCTAAAAACCTTATTCGTATTTTTCTTTTTGTCTTCCTTCTCTTCCGTTTATGCAGGGGAAGTTTTCGAATTAGAAGGTGATCCCGGGGAGAACGATATCAGGCTGCTTTCCGCATTGAACCGATTGACTTATGATAGGATATTATCCGACCAAAATACGAAAGGTTTTGCATTCAGATACGTTTCTAAATGGTATTCACCCTTACGATTGGACGTATTCGTTTTAGGACTTGCAAAAAGAGAAAAGATGAGTTTGATCCGGATCGAGTCTTCTAAAAAAGGAGCAGAAAGGGTCTTTAGAAACTTTCTCCAGGAAGAACTCACTAAAAAAGAGTTAACTGGAGGGCTCGGAATTTATAACTCCGCGGACGTTTCGGAAAATGTAAAATTCGAACCTTATCGTAAAAGTTATTTTTGGAGCGAATCCTTAGCATTGATCCATCCGGCTGCTTCCGTCTTTTATAACTCTTATAAATCTCCTGTCTACGGGGGTTCGGATAGAATTAAAGGAATATTCGGTTATCTCATCACGGATCTTTTACTCGCAGGGGTCGGTTATTATTATGCGACTACTACGATGGAGAAGAACAGTGCTCTCGAGTCTTATTTCCTAAAACCTACCGCTTCCGGAAATGTTTTGGATTCTCCCGGAGCGCCTGTATTTATCGGTTTATTGATCATTCCTAGATTGTATAGAATGATCGGCGGTTGGCAGGATACCTATACCCATAATAGGATCATGGAGATCTCGGTTTCCAAATCGTTTTAAGGATCTTTTATGTTCGGAAAAGTCTTACAAGAGTTCCGAAAAAGACCGCTATCGTCTTATTTCACCATTAAGGGCAGAAGGTCTTTATTTCTATATTGTGTTTTGACCGGGATCGTTTCCGGCTTGGGAGCACTTCTTTTTTCCAGAGCGCTCGCCTGGGCGGAATACATTTCTTTAGAATCAATATCAGGTTTACATAATACGCATTCGGGCGGAGAATTTTACGTTTCGCTTGAACCGATTGCCTCCATTTATTTGGGAAGATGGGCGCTTTTGGTACTTCCACCTTTAGGAGGATTAATTTCGGGTTGGATTATCTGGAAATTCTCTACGGATTCCGCCGGTACTGGAACGGATTCCTTGATAGATTCTTTTCATAATAAAGAAGGTAAGGTGGACCCTAAAGTCCCTCTGATCAAGTCGATCGCAACCGTTTTCACGTTATCTTCCGGAGGAAGCGGAGGAAAAGAAGGTCCGATCTCCTTGATCGGCGCCGGATTCGGTTCCTTAGTCGCAAATTTAACTAAGGCGGGTGCAAGGGCAAGACGCACTCTATTACTCGCCGGGACTGCAGGGGGTCTAGGTGCCATATTTCATGCACCTTTAGGAGGAGCATTAACCTCCGTAGAGATGGTATACAGAGAAGATATAGAAAGCGATACATTGGTTCCTTGTATCATTTCTTCGGTAACTGCGTTCCTGACATATTCTTCCTTTAACGGGTTCGGTTCCGTATACAAAGTTCCGGAGATCGGCTTTATTGAATATAAGGAACTCGTCTTTTATTTGTTTTTAGGGATCGTGTGTTATTTGAACGGTGCCTTTCTTATCAAGGTGTTTCAGTTCGTTCAGGAATGGTCTAAGAACTGGAAATTTCCGATGTGGGGCAAACCTGCGTTAGGCGGAATTCCTGTAGGCATCATAGGTTATTTTTTACCTGAAGTTCTTGGGACTGGGGCAGGAGTTCTGCAAGATGTATTGGAAGGTAGCTTTCAATTTCCGAATTACGCTTCTTCTTTGGATCGAGATATACAGATCATTTTTTTCTTCTTACTACTTGCATTCTTAAAAATTATCACCACTTCGTTTACGATCGGAAGCGGAGGATCCGCAGGAATGTTCGGACCTTCCTTATTTATTGGCGGGATGTTGGGTGGAGCGCTCGGCACATTTGCAAAATTGGTTTTGGGCTATCAGGTATCCGTCGCTTCTTTCGTGCTCGTAGGAATGGGAGCCTTTTATGCGGGGATTGCAAGCGCACCGATCGCAGGAATGGTGATGATCTGCGAGATCATAGGAAGTTATTCACTTCTTCCTCCTTTGATGATCGTTTCCATCATAACTTTTGTGCTTTCTCACAAATTGAATTTGTATAAAAGCCAGAAAAATACTCGTTTCCAATCCCCCGCCCATGATTGGGACATGAACCGAGATTTATTGGAAGGAATACGGATCGAAGATATTCGGGATAGGCTCAGGAATATTGCAGAAGTCAAAACATCCGTTTTACTCTCTCAGCTGGAAGAGGAAGCTTTGAAGATCAACGCCAGCGATTATATCGTAATACAAGAGAATGGAAACTATTTTGGGATGATATCCTTACGCACCAGTCGATTATTTTTAGAAGGAAGGGATCTCACTCAAAACCTGATCCTTGTAAAAGATGTCGCCGACACATCCATTCTTCCGATTTCCATCCGAACAAACCTGGCGACCGCATTTAAGGCCCTATTGGATATGGGGATGGATAAGATTCCTGTGGAAGAGAATGGAAAATATTTGGGATATTTACGTTATGCTGACATTATTTCCATATATTTTGAAAAGACTCGATCTGCTAAGCCGGTTTCAAGCACTTAAGCTCAATTTAGCTCCTTCTTTAAAAGCTAAAAATATATGTAGCGTTCATTCTTTTACAATAATCAATGTTTATCTTCAAATTTTAGCTATTTTCACTTTTTTATGAATAAAAACACCTAAAGGCTCTTTTTTTGATTTTAGTGGACAATTTTGGGCTTTCCGCTAAGATACGGAAAATTTTTAAAAAATAACTGATGTGTAATAAAGAGATCAGCCAATTCTAGATGGGTTAGAGTAAGTTAAGGAATTGGTTCAAAGCAGGAAGGGACAATGCGAAACAGAGTTTCTAGTCAAAAAATTATCTCCAGGTCGAGGATTGCCCTCGCAGTTTTGGGGATATTGGGAGTTGGCACATCCGAGCTGACTGCCGGTAGTTATGGGGATATATATGGAGCCCACGCGGGTGCAGCCGGGATGGCCGGGGCAGTTACCGCTACGGTAAACAATTCGTCTTCGGTTTTCTATAATGTTGCCGGATTGGGAAGATTGAACGAAGCGGATTTGTTCATCGCTCAATGGGAACAAAAGGAAAAAGAGAAAGAAGCAGCGGCTAGCGGAGAAACTCCCAAAGACGCAAATGGGAATCCTATTCCTCAGGAAGGTCCTTTGTTGAACACCGAACCTCAAACAGAGGATGGTGGAGCTCCTGCTAAGTGGTACAAAAGAGCTTGGTTTAATTTCAGAGACGGCTTTGCAAATATGGGAAAAGGGATGTTCACGTATCAGCCTCTTCTCCGTCCGAACCGTCCTTATCATGAAGTGTCTTTTTTAGGAACTTACGCAAACCCTACGTTAAAGAATAACGCTCCTAAAAACGAGAACACTAAAAACCCGGATGACAGTTACGTTGGTTTGGGTTTTACAATGAACCTAAACGAAATTTTCGATATAGGTAGAACCATCCGTTTCGGATTGAATGCTATCGTTCCTGCTTCCGGAAATTTGATGGTAGTGAACGATCAAAACCCTACCGTTCCTAGATATCTTAATTCAGGAAAAAGTAATGAACGTCCTACTATCATGGCCGGGGTCGGTGTGGAACTTTGGAAGGACCGTTTGTTTGCAGGGGTTGGTATCACCGCTCTTGCTGGAGGTTCCGGTGCGATCTTGCTAAAAGACGTTCCGATCTCTCCGGATCCAGTAACTGCTAACTCACAGGTAGTATTAACTTTAAAGCCTATCATCAATCCGACTTACGGTCTCCAATTCACTTATGGAAAATGGAGTGCCGGGGTTTCGTATAAAAGAGAAACCTATCTGTCTGCGGACCCGATCCCTGCCCGGGCCCAGACTACTCTTTTAGGGATCCAATTGGATTTTGATCTGGCTTTATTGGATCAGTACAACCCGAGAGTTTGGTCTTACGGTATAGGATTCAGACCGACAGAAAAACTTTTATTAAGTGTAGATGTGAACAGAGAGATCTGGAGTTTATATAAACTTTCCAGGATTAAGGAAAAATATTCCGAGCCTTTGGATTTCCATGACACAACCAATGTTCGTATGGGAGCAGAATATGCTTTCCGTCCTTTCTTGAAGTTTCGAGGAGGGATCGGAAAAAGACCATCCCCTGTTCCACATTACGCGGGGGAAAACAATTGGATGGATAACGATCGTATGATCTATTCCCTAGGTGTTTCCTATATCTTCAACGGAAGGAATTTCGCATTCTTGAAAGATAGATTGAAAAACCCGGTAATTTTCGATTTAGCTCTTTCGAACCAACAATTGAGAAGTGTTGAGATAAATAAATATACTCCTACGGAAAGGAATCCAAACTATAATTATGGCGGTTATATCTGGTCGGTAACCTTCTCCGTAAGCTTATTCTTCTAAACTTCTTCCCATTGTCGGGAAAATGAAATAACATTTGTTATCTAATAGCTCCATCTGAGGCGGAATTCGAAACCCGCCTCGGTTCTTTTTCTTGACCGAATGATCGCTACAGAGATAGTCGAAACTCGGTATAGAGATGGAAAAGAATATTATTGAACTGATCACTCCCGTTTTTTTCGTATTGGTAGTAGTGGAACTGCTTTATTCCGTATTTGGGAACAAACCGTTCTATCGTTTTAAGGATTCCATCAATAATCTTTCAGCCGGGATTTTTATGCAGATATTCACTGTGTTTATCTCTCTGGGATTAATGGCGGTCTATTCCTGGGTATATGCAAAATTTGGAATATTGAACATTTCCAACGATTCCTGGATAGGCTGGGTGTTTTGTTTCGTTCTGGCGGACTTCTTCTATTATTGGTATCATAGGTTCGGACATGAAATAAATATTTTCTGGGCTTCCCATGTTCCTCATCACCAAAGTGAAGATTATAATTTTACGGTGGCTTTAAGACAAGGAGTCACTCAGAATACTTTCTCCCTACCTTTTTATCTTCCTTTGGCAGTGATGGGTTTTCCTCCTATCATGTTCCTTCTTTGTATCCAGATCAATTTTGCTTATCAGTTTTGGCTTCATACTAGAGCGATCCCTAAGTTGGGAATTTTCGAGTGGGTGTTCAATACTCCTTCCCAACACAGAGTACATCACGGAAGGGATCCTAAATATATAGATAAAAATTATGCAGGAACCTTTGCGATCTGGGACAGAATGTTCGGATCTTATAAAGAGGAAGAAGAAGAACCTATCTTCGGGATCGTAAAACCGATGCAGACCTGGAGTCCAGTTTGGACACAATTCCATTATTTCGAAGAATTGTTTCTTCTTTCCTGGAAGACGAAAAGTTGGAAGGATAAATTTTTAGTTTGGTTTAAACCTCCGGGTTGGAAACCGAAAGATCTGGGGGAATCTGTCGTTCCTCCAGAGATAGACCGATCTAATTACCAAAAATTTAATACACATATTCCTTATACACTTCTCGCGTATTCCATTACTCAATTTTTCTTTGGGTTGGGCGCATCTATGGTATATATAGAGTTCAAAAAAGAATTACCTCTATTGGAAATGTGCACTTTAGGTTTTTACGTGCTATGGACTCTTTGGAATATCGGTGCGATCTTCGAATTAAAAACTTCGGGAATCGTCTCCGAACTGATCCGTCTGGCTTCTATCGCCGCTTTGACCTACGTGTATCCTTTCGATTTCACTCATGTGGAACGATTGACTGCGGTTCTTCCGATAGAAACTTTGAAATATCTTCCTATGTTAATGAAACAGGTCGCATTGATCTCGTTTTTCGTGTTGGGAGGTTTTTTGGTTTCTCAAAAACGGTTTTTCAGCATCAAAGGATACACGCCTAAAACAGTTTAATCCCGGTTTTTTGAGCTAGTTTTTAGAATGAAAAGCGCCTTTTCAAAGAAGGCGCTTTTTTTATGGCCGTGAAAATAAATTGACGAAGTGTGTTTCGGCAATATCCACTTAGAACCTATGATTTCCCGTTTTTCCTCCTTGGTTCTTGCGACTATCTTTCTGATCTTACTAGGGACCGATTTTTTTGCACAAGGATCCGACTCCTCCGAAAGTGATACACCCACAGCGATTACGGAAGAAGAGAAGGCCTCCAAGTCCCCGGTCTCGGTATCGTACGCTAGAATAGATTCCGTTCTTTTATATTCAGACTTGGTTTACGTAACAAGGCAATCCGAGGTTAAACTTCCGGTCGGAGTTTCGGAAGTTTTATTGGGAGAAGTCCCGATCGCTTCTTTGGATAAAAGTGTGATCGTCACATTTACGGATCCGAATAAAAAATTTAAGATCAAAGGGATCCGAGTATCGGAAAAAGCTTCTAGAAGAAAAAAATCCCAAGAAGCGGAAGAATTAGAAAAAAGAAAAGAAGGTCTACTCTTGGCATTAAGCACAAAGTCCAGAGAGGTCCAAGACCTTTTGGATTGGGAAACTTCCATCAAATCTATCAAACCCTCTATTCGAGAAAAAGACGGACTAGTGGAGAAGATCGACTCCGAAAATTTTTCCTCTTTCCGAAAAACATACGCAGAACTTGCGGAAGATAATACAAAACTTAGATTATTAAAGCTGGAAGAATTGGATCGAATCCGGGAAGAATTTTATATAGTTACTACTAAACTTGCTCATCTTGCAGAAGGAGATACGCTTCGCAGGAAAGAGATCCGATTGGATGTGGAATCCGATTCCGCAAATGTTTTTCCTTTCGAATATAAATATCTGATACGAGGCGCGAACTGGTATCCTCGTTATACTTTGGAATTGAATCAAAATGGACAAGAGGCGGAATTAGGTTGGCATGCTTTAGTTAGAAATGAAACCGGAGAGGATTGGAAAAACGTTCGATTAGAATTTTCCACGGCTAATCCGAACCAAGACATAGACTTACCTGAGTATCGAGAATATAGGATCGCTTCCAAGGAAGTTGCAGTGTATTCGGGAGATGAGGATTATTCCGCCGCAGACAAAGAGTATAACGCGCCTTCTAAACCTTCCGCAAATGCCGGCAGTGTGATCCAAAGCAAAAAAGAATCTAAGAAAAAAGCTCCTGCTCCTAAGGTTTCTCAAAGAAGTAAGGCAGAAGAGAGAATAGACGACGTCTATTACCAAGAGAAGAACGATAGTCCTTTGATGCAGTCCCGCGCATTGATCGAAGGAAATTATAAGGATAGATCCAATTCACTTCGTGTGGAAGAGAATATGAACAGGCTGCAAGGAGAACTTGCGAGCCAAAAATATTCCTTCGACCAAGGATCTTATGAAGAATCCATTCGATATGGAAAGGAAGCTCTTCGCAGATTTTCCGGTTTGAGAGAGAGTTCCAGAAAAGAATTGAAAGAACTCGAAAACGAAGTACAAAATCTTCTGAATAGATCCTCTCAATTAAGTTCCGATAAAAAATATTCCAATCAGTTGATCGCTCCGGGAATTTCTTCCGAAGGATTTGATTTCAGATATATCGCTCAGTCTCGAGAAAAAATCCCTTCCGATCGAACATTGAACCGGGTCTTTCTTCGCAAAAGAAATATCTCGGTTCGTCCAGGGTACGAGACTTCTCCCCTTACGAACGATGGAGTTTTTCTGAACGTGGTATCTTCGAATACGGAAAGGGAACCGCTACTTGCAGGTCCTCTCGAAATTTATTCCGGCGAAAACCTTCTTGGAACTACAACCGTCTCCACTCTAAAACCCGGGCAAGAGATCAAAATGGAACTTGGTCCTGATCGGGATATCAAGGTGGAAAGAAAGCAGGAAAAACTGGATGATAAGTCCGGGATCATTTCCCGCAAAAAGAATATCCGATATAGAGTTACCATTTCCGTTAAAAATAATAAACGTAGAGCCGTTCCTGTTCGATTGATCGATCGTATTCCTTATACGAACGACGATAGCGTACGGGTAGAATGGGCTCCCGGGACGGATACTCCTAAGTCCAAAACCGAAGACGGGATCCTGACGTATGAATTCGAAATAGGGGCGAATTCCCGCAAAACGATCCAGTTTGAATACACAGTCTCCTATCCTGCGGACAATATCCTGAGAGAAACTCCAGGTTCGGATTCTTATTGAGGCTAATCATGAAAAATTATAAAAAATTAATATATTCATCTCTCGTTCGTTTTACTTTTCTATTCGTTTTGGTTTCTATTCCCATATTCGGAAAAGAATTCAACCTTCCCATCAAGGAAGTGACTGTTCACCAAGGAACTGCTCAGATCCTCAGATCCGGTCGAGTGCAGCTAGAACCGGGCACAAACAAGATCGAGATCTCCTATTTGCCTGTTTCCCTTTTAGAAGAAACCTTAACAGCTGCGGTCACTTCTTCTCAGGTAGAGGTCACGGGTTCCAGGACTTGGAAGGAAGAAGGTACAGCCGCCTCGAATCCGGAAGTCGCTCAACTCCAGAAGAAAGTGCAACAACTGGAAAAGGACATGGAAAGTATATTAGCAAAAGAGAATGATCTAAAAGCAGAAAAGGATCTACTATCCGAGATGCGCAAAAAGGTTTCGGATGTTGTGGGCCGTAATCTTCTCTATGGTAGGGTAGAGGGGGACGGAAAAAACTGGGGGGCCTATCTCAAAAAAACCAGAGATGAAGCAGTTTCTATTTTTGCATCTTGGGAGAAGTTGGAAAAATCCAAACGTAAAGTCCAAACTGAACTGGAAGAAGCAAGAGCACAACTTTCACTCTTATTGTCTCAAGCGGAAAAAAGTACACGTACTACTTGGGTCCAGATCGTAAACACCGGTTCCGAGACTAAAAGTGTGGAACTTCGTTTAAGCTATTTGGTTTCTAACGCCGATTGGAGACCCGCTTACATCCTGACTGCGGATGATGCTTTAAGTAAAGCTAAGTTAGAATATATAGTGGAAATCAGACAAGAGACGGGAGAAGATTGGAGAGGGGTCCAACTTCTTCTTTCTACCACTAGACCGGACCTGTCACTCAGAAGGGACAGGCTTCGTCCATTACGATTATTTGATGTAGAGGTGGACTCAAAGCAGGAAATTCTCACCAACCAAACTCAGGCAGTTGGAGCCGCTCAAATGCCAAACGAAGAATCAAATATTCCTACTACGGAAGAACCTTCTCCCTCCAGCGAAAGAGGGAGTGGATTTCTATTCAGGCTTCCTAAAACGATCACGTTAGCCTCTCAAAAAGAATCTAGAAAATTCGAGATGTTATCCTTTAATGCGCCCATCCAGGTTAAAACGATCGCTTCCCCCAGGTATAAACCATTTCCTCTTTTAGAAGCCGAATTCCAAAATATGGGTGAGTTTCCGATTTTACCCGGTGAAGTTTCTTTGTTCAGAAGTTCAGGACTTGTGGGAAGGACAAAAGTCCCCTATGTTTCTCCTAAAGAAAATCTTTCCGTTTCATTAGGAACGGAAGGTAGTTTAAGACTTTCTTATAGAAAAGATTGGAACCAAACGAAAGAAGGATTGATCTCCACTCAGAAAGTGATGGAGAAGAAAGTTTATCTCAGTTTGGAAAATTTTGGCAAAGAAAGTAAAAAGGTAATCGTAAGAGAACAGATCCCTATTTCCGAGTCTGCCGGTGTAAAAGTGGAAGTGAATGACGAGAGAACCACTCCAGGTTCAAAAGAATATCGTCTTAATTCCGGAATTTTAGAGTGGAGTTTGGAAATTCCGGCTTCCGGCAAAAAAGAGATTAAATTGGAATATAAGGTAACATATCCTAACAATCAGAACTTGGATTTTTTAAGATCATTTTAAGATCTTACTTTGTAAGGTTTCTTTCTCCGCTTCTGTCCACGGAATTTGGGATACCTTGTGTGTCCCAGAGTTCTAATTCCAAATTAAAAGGAAGATGCGCCGGTGCAGAGATCTGAAATTCACCTTCTCCTTTTCTTGCTTGGAAGCAGATCTGTTCGGTTCGTAAAACTCTTTCCGGTTCGCTAGTTCTTTGTGGATTCCAGTTTTGTGTTTTCGTAGGAGAGGAATTTTTTCTTTTTAAATTTAGAATTACACATTGATTATCAGAGTCCGAATTCTCAAAAACGAATTTGACTCTGTAAGAATGTTCCTCCGAATCGGTTTGTTTCTTTTCGATCTCGGAGATCCGGATCTTGGACTTTTGTTTTTCGGGTTCTAGTTCGGTTCGTTTAGACAGAGGTTCTTGTTTTAAAAGATCTTCGATTGCAAGGAAGAAGTCGCTATCTTCTCCGACATTATAAAATTTTCCGTTCCCTGTTTTTGAAAGAGACTGCATGATCCTTTTTTCATCCGGTTTTAATCCAAGTCCTAGGATATACATTTTGAAATTTACGCCTTTTTGTTGTAAGACTTGGAGTTCTTTTTCGGGATTTCCATAACAACTTTCAATTCCATCCGTTACTAAGATCAGATCCGTCGGAGTTTTTCTTCGGATAATATAATCACCTGCGATTCGGATGGACTCTGCAAGCGGGGTCGCCCCGGAAGGGGTTAGGCCGAAAAGTTTGTTTTGAAAGCCGGGACGATTTCCTTTTTCTAATGGTTGATAAAGTCTAGAAGATTGGCAACCGGGGAGACGATTTCCGTAAGCGATAAAACCTACTTCGGTCTCTTCAGGAAGTTTTTCTACAAAATGTCGAACGTACTTCTTAGCTAAATGTACTTTTTGGTAAATCCCTAGATATTCGTTCATGGAGCCGCTTGCATCTAAGATAAACAATTTGGCGCTTTCCGATTGTCCGGGCATAACAAGTTCGGGAGATGTATCCGAAACGATAAAGGAAGGATCAAGAAGTAAGAATATGAGTAGAATATACTTTATATATTTATAATTAATATGGGGTTTATATCTGAATATTTGGAAAAAGAGCATTGGCGATCCGAATACTATATTCCTTATCGGACAGAAGTAAAAACACCTTAGAATCTATCGCAAATAATCTTTTAGTATTTCTATTTATGTCTTATTTGTTATGAGTTGAGTATTATTTCTTATTCCAATAAACGAACTGAGGATAAGATTGTATTTCTCCGAATCGGATCTTAAGACAAGAAACGGATCCATACTCTAGAACCAAACGAAACGAATTCTCCAAAGGAAAACCTAATACGATAGAGGACAAACATCGGATGGGTCCGCCGTGGGTGACCCAGATTGTTTTGTATTCCGATATTTCTCCTTCTTCTTTTTTGAGATTTTCCCAGGACCTTGCTTCTTGCAGACCTTCTTCCCAAGATCTTAAGATCCTTGTTTTTAATTCGGAATAGGTTTCCCCACCTGGTGGTCTTCTGTTTACGTAGTCTTCCATCCAAGGATCCGTTTCGAATCTAGGAAGGTCTTCCCACAATCGTCCTTCCCAATCACCGAAGTCCAACTCTTGGATCTTCGAGTCCACTTTCCAAGCAGGAGCGTTCGATTTAGATTCCTGATGTTTACTGATATATTCCGCTAAACTATAACATCTGAATAAAGGGCTGGTCCGGATAGAATGCACTTTTTCTGGAAGAAGTTTCAGCACATTCTCCGCTTCTTTTTCAAAACTGGAAGGTAGTCCTAGATCGGATTTACCATAACAGGTTCCGGGTTCCACTTCCGGGGTTGTATGTCTGACTAAAAAGATTTCCATGCGGCAACGATCCCGATGAGATATAATAATTCGGTGACTTGTTGGACTGCACCTAAACAATCTCCCGTATATCCGCCTAACCATTTTTTATAAAAATTCCTAAGATACAAATACCCGAAAGTTTGCAATAGAAAAGGATACAAAATAAATCCGAAAACCCGGTCAGATGGAAGATAGTTATTATGTAAGAAAGCGAGCCAAGGAGCCAATCCCCAGATCCCAGCGATGATTACATTAGAGGTTTTTAATGTTTGAATGATGGGTTTTGCCTTGGACAGCTGATCTTCTCTCACATAAGAAAGTGTTTTTGCGGTAAATAGAGCCCAAAACCTACTGGAAGAATGAGAAGAAATTATAGTTATAAATAGCACTTCGATAGAAAAATCTTCCAGAGATTTATAACAGAAAAATTTCAGGAGAAGTACAAGAATGATCCCGATGGTCCCAAAGGCACCGATCCTACTGTCCTTCATGATATCAAGGATCTTCTCCTTAGTCCAACCCCCGCCGAAACCGTCGCAAACGTCCGTAAACCCGTCTTCATGAAAAGCTCCGGTCACCAAAACGGAAACGGCCATTGCCAAAACGATGCTAATCTCCCAGCTCAAAGAAAGATGTGAAACCCACAGGACGAACCATGTCGAAATTCCGACAATCCATCCTACTAAAGGAAAATATCTGGAAGAAGAATTAAGATATTCGTCGGAATGTTCCACCCATGCCGGAACAATGATGCGGGTATTATAACGTACGGAGGAAAAAAAAATGATCAATTCTTTGCGGATAAATCCAAACATGCAAAGACGAACTTATTCATTCCTCCGATTCGATCAGCGAGAATTTACCTCGCGCTTAGTCTTTTTTTTCCGAAACGCCCGCGGATTCGAAGCTTGCCATTTCTCTCAAAAATGCCAATGCGGATTCTAAAATAGGATAGGCGAGTGCGCATCCGGTCCCTTCTCCCAAACGAAGCCCGAGATCTAAGATAGGATCTGCGTCGAAAAATTCGAGAATCAATCTATGACCTTGTTCGGAAGACTTATGAGCAAAAACCGCGTTTCGAACGATCTTCGGCTCAATCCTGGAAGCTGTTAAGAATGCGGAACTTGCGATAAAACCGTCAACTAAGATCAAACGATTCTCTTTATAAGAAGAAAGCATCGCTCCGCAGATCATCGCGATCTCGAAACCTCCGAACTTAGAGAGGACTTCAATCGGATCTTTTGGATTTACTTGGTGTTTTGCCCTGCATTCCGCTAAGATCTTTTTCTTACGATCTAAAGATTCGTCGTCTAAGCCGGTCCCTCTACCCGTAAGGTCTTCCGCGGAACGATCCAAAAAAACGGAAGCGAGTAGGGAAGCACTGGAAGTATTTCCTATTCCCATTTCTCCGAAACCGATCACGTTACAATTTTTTGGGATCCTTGTTGTTGCGATCTCTCCGCCGATACGGATGGCTTCTTCACATTCTTCCCTAGTCATAGCCGGTTCGTTTAGAATATTCCTAGTGCCTGATGCGATCTTTGCAGATATAAAATCAGGATGAATTTGTTCGAAGTTGCCGGAAACTCCTGCATCTATTACTAACAATTTGATCCCATGTTGTTTGCAAAATACGTTGATGGCCGCTCCTCCATTCAAAAAGTTTAATACCATTTGGTATGTGACTTCTTTTGGAAATGCGGAGACTCCGGAGTCCGCGAGTCCATGATCCCCTGCGAACACCATTAAATGAGGATTGGATAATACGGGATCTATAGTGTTTTGGATCGTACCTATACGGTAAGCTAGATCTTCTAATTTTCCCAAAGCGCCTAATGGTTTCGTCTTGGTATCAATCTTATTGCGTAAATGTTTATCTAAGTTCAATTGGTATACATCTTTAGGGCGGATCATATTGTTTTCACTTTCAAAAATTTAAATCGTTAAACCGAAAAAAGGATCGGAAGATCTCTGCTTCGGTTTTAAGTCAAGGAGTCACAGATCTTGCTATAACTCCGTCTATATCGGGATTTGCATGAGCCGCGTCAATCGGTAGGGTTGATAGGATTGTTTTTGCCGCAGAGATTTTTATATAGGCAAATCCATTCGTTTGGATATCGGTCTTCAAACTTCCATCACATCCTGTCCCTGAATTTCCAAAATTAGGATCGGCTAGGTCGAAACCGTCTCCTCCTCCGCCACCATTAACGATATCCGTATCAAAAACTTCCGAAACGGTCATAGGATTTGTATCCTGATTATAAACGAAAGGTGTGATACCTGCGAATCTTTCCCAATAAATTGGATTTCCTACAAAAGTGTTCGGATCGGGGTTCGTATATTCAGGATCCCAACCGCACCAATTGATTAAATCGTTTCCGACTTCAACGATTAAAGGTTCCATAAATACGTTGTTAAAAGGGTTGGAATCGTTTTGTACCCCGATGAAAAAAGGATTTTCGTAAACTATAAAATCGATCCCGCTTACGGGAAGAACCTTAACTCCGGACCAACGAAGTATGATCGCAGATCCGCTTCCGGAATCTTCTAAACTATAAACGTCCAAGGAGCCGTTAAATTTTCCCTGACCGCGAACTCCATCCACCAAACAATCGGAATCTTTGAATCCGACCCCGTTACTTGTCGGTGCAGAAACGATTTCATCGGCTACAAAAATTCCTCTACCTGTTTCCGGATTTTTCGAATCACAGGAACTTAGGAAACCGGATCCCCCTAAACCTAAAGCAAGAAGCGACTCGGCAGCGGATGAACTCTTGGAATCCTCACAATTGACGAGCCCAATAGAGAAACAGGCCAATATTAAGGAAATTTGAAATATTTTCATAAGGATTTCTTGCTCAACCTGTTTCTCTTATTCGATCTTAATTCAATTCAAGCCTGCTCCAAGGAGCCGGATCGAAACCGCTATTTAAACCGCAACCTGCGTTAATGTCGCTTGGATCGGAATAATAATCCAAATCATCGTCTTTGGCGGATGCTAAAGTTGTTTGAGTAGATACGTCTGAAAGGTCCGGACAAACGTAAGTTTTACCGTCTTTAATCGTCCATCTATACCAACCGTAACTTCCTTGAGAGAAGGAAGAATCTGAACGGAAGCGAACATAAATGACTTTTTTATTCGTATCGATCTCTTGGATTTCTCCGTATAAATAACTGTTTCCGTAAGTTTCGTCGAACATGGTTTGTGCGACTAAAGAAAGGGAAATATTGTACGTACCAACGATTTCATTTCCCGGCGCAGTATAAGTCCCGCCCGGGTAATCGGAAGTTCCATTGTAGTAATTGTAATTGCCCGCAATCGGATTTAATCCTGCAACTGCTACTAAAGCAAGTATGTTCTGATCGTCGGATTTTTTTGAATCTCCCAAATCGAAACAATTCACAAATACGAATAGTGAAGTGATGGTTAGCAGCAAGGTCGCTAGTTTTCTGAATCTTTTCATTTTTCTCTCCTGGTTCTGCCGGATATCGCAGAAAAAGAAAATAAAAGCAAAATTACGTTAGTCGATCATTGATCTTGTTCAGATCTGAACGATTGTGTATTTGCGGTGGTTTCTTTTTCCGTTCGAGAGCCCCGACATTTTAACTTTCGGGGCCCCATCGCAGAAAGCGCGGATGCGCTCAAGAGCGAGATTTACGATACTCCCCAACCTCGAGGTTTCAGTATCGCGGGGAAGATCTGGCTTATTCCGTTTAAAACGGACATCACAGTTGCGGGTCAGCGCGGGATTTTCACCCGACTTCCTCCCTGAAAGCGTAATTCCAGGTTTTGGTTTAGCGCTTCCCCTGGCAAGGGAAAAACTATTAGGATACGAAAGGTATCTATTCCTTGCAATATCGGAATAAATCTGCGATATTCAAAGTATAGGGACGGATTGGAACGATTCGGTGCATAATTTAAGATCAATGAGACTTATAGTTCGCAAAAAATTCGGGAAAGATCTTTCATAGACCGAAAATAAAAGAAAGAGTTCTAATAAAACTTCTAGAGAGGAATCCGATGAAAATTACCCGATCCACTTTTCTAAAAGCCGGAATTTTAACCGCCGCAGCTTTATTAGGAAGTCGTAAGGGAAATTTATCCGCTCAAAATACAAACTCCGGGAAAAAGGTGATCATACTTGGTGGGGGACTTTCCGGACTTTATTCCGCGTACATTCTAGGAAAAACAGGAAGTAAGGTAACTCTGATAGAGGCTACCGACAGAGTTGGAGGAAGAGTAAGATCCATACAGGATCCTTCCGGTCATGTGGTGGAGCTAGGAGCGGAATGGGTTTCTTCGGAGGATAAAACGGTCCGCAGTTTGGTTAGAGAACTGGGATTAAAATTGCAACCTTCTCCTTTGATCCCTGATCTGTTTTTAGGGACTTACAAAAAAGCGGGCACATGGGAACTTTCTTCTAAATCCCAGGAGATCCTAAGTAAATTAATATCACAAAATTCTAAATTAGATACGGCTCAACAACAAGCCTTGGATCGGATTAGCTTTTATAATTATCTAATATATCAGGGAGTCAATCCGGAAGACTTGGCCTTGCTTGGCCATAAACTTTCTCTTCATTACGGAGATAGTATTCGCGTTCTATCCGCCGAAAAAGTTTTAAGCGATCTTGCACAATTCCCCCAAAGGAATAGTAGAATCGAAGGTGGAATGGAAAGTATCGCCAAAACCTTGGTGATGAATATAGAAAACACCGAATTCGTTTTTTCGGATCCCGTGCTGTCTGTGGACCAGGATTCTTCGGGAGTTACGGTAAGTACAACTTCCGGCAGAAAATTTAACGGTTCAGCTTGTATATGCACTTTACCTGCGAATCAAATTTCGAACGTAAAATGGAATCCGGGACTGGATAAGGAAAAACTATTGGCCGCATTGAGAGTTCGCTATTCGCAGATCTTTAAATTGTTTTTGGTATTAAAAGAATCGCCATGGGAATCTTCTCCTTTTTCAGTCCATTCGGATGCTGCCGCTCAATTTTTATATGATGCAGGTACCAAGTCGGATACCGGAGATAAGGTTTTAGGAGTTATAGCTAACGGAGATAGATTTTCCGTATTCGATTCTGCCAGCCAAGACCAAAAAGTGGAATATATTCGCCTCACTCTCGATCGTTTGGGTTTGAAGAAGGACTTGCAGATACAAAGATTCTATTTTACGGACGCTAAAAAAGATTACGTACCCAATGGGATCGCCGAATTTCCACCGGGAAGTTTTGGATCGGAGATCATTCTCAGAAAACCGTTTGATCGTATCTTCTTCGCAGGAGAACATACCGGAGAAATTACCGGAACAGTAGAGGCGGCATTAAGCTCCGCGATCAAAGCCGTAAATCTGGTTTAAACAAAAAAACCCGGAATCACTTCCGGGTTTTTTTATCTTAAGATACTAAGTCGGAAGGTTAATCTTCGATCACGCTCATTGCGTATTCGGATATAGCATCCCTTCTTTGTTCCGCAAAGTCTTTGTGGAACCAAAGGTTTTGGATCTTAGAAGCTTCTTTCTTGTTTCCGATGGTGATCTTGGTCATACACTCATCGACTGCGAACTTCATCGCTTCTTTCCCGGTCTCTCCGAGTCCTTTGTTTCGTTTTTTACGAACGATCTGGCCTCCGGATTTTTCCACTCGTTTGACTAAGGCATCGTAATCCTTATCGTCGATACAGAATATGGTCTCTGTCTTTTTGGAATCTCCCATTTTAACATCCACCTCGTACAAAGGTGCGCTGGAAATATGGATGAGTCCTAGGTCGAAAAGTTCCGGCCAATACTCGTAAAAGAAAGAAAGCATTAAGGAACGGATCGCATATCCGTCAAAATCCGCATCCGTGATGATACTTACTTTTTCATAATTCAGTTCGTCTATAGATTTTACTTTTTGGTCCAAAGGAAGACCTAGTATCGCGACTATGTTCTTTAGCTCTTCGTTTGCGATCGCTTTTGCTAGGGAAACTCCCTTGCAGTTCATGGGTTTTCCTCTGAGAGGGAACAGACCATGAAGTTTTGGATTTCTTGCGGGACGAAGACCGGCAATCGCGGAATCTCCCTCCGCTACGAATAATACCCTTCCCGAATCTCCCGGTTTTCCCGTAGGAGGCATGAGTTTAGGTATATTCATCTTACTTGCTTTTTTGAGTCCGCGTTGTGCGTCTTCGAAAGCTTTTAGTTGGGTACGTTTCTCCATTTGGAGTTTAACTTCTTCCAATAATCCGGTTTTTTTAATAAACTTATCTAAGTGTTTATCCACCGCATTACGGATGTCTTCGTTTAAGTCGTTGATCAAATAAGATTTGTCCTGAGATTTAAAACGAGGATTGAGCAGCCTCATGTTCACATACATGTGAAAGCAGTTTCTTACGTCGTTACGAGTACAGCTTGTTTTGAGTTTTTTCTCTAAGGAAACGATCTGGCTTTTTTTACGGACCTCGTCACAAAGTCTATTTTCCAGATACTCGATGGCTGAACCGCCTTGAGGAGCAAATATGGAGTTCACCCAAGTCAGGTTTTTGTTCTGTCCGATCACTAAGTAAGCTTCTAAATGTAATTGGGATCCGGCAGACGGTGCATTGTAATCCAATTTGTAGTAAGTCAGATCGGAATGTGAGAATATCTCATCCAAACCTTTTTTGAACTTAAACTTTTCCTT
Organism: Leptospira sp. WS58.C1; assembly: GCF_040833995.1. NCBI lineage: Bacteria > Pseudomonadati > Spirochaetota > Leptospiria > Leptospirales > Leptospiraceae > Leptospira > Leptospira cinconiae. Next base: position 3,563,047 of record NZ_CP162137.1, on the reverse strand, counting down.
CTTACCTTTATGAACGAACTGCACTTCCAATCCAGGATTGGTCATTGCAATGTCCTGCAGATACTGTTTCATCAGATCCACGTTGAAGGAAATATCCAGGTTATTGAAATACTTGGGATTAAGTTCGAATTCGACCGAAGTTCCGTGATCTTCTTTGGAGCCTTTTTCGATCGCCTCAATCATATTCGTTTTTTTGCAAATAGGATTCAGTTTATCAATCTGATCTTTTGTGAGAACTGGGCAGTCGTCGAATTTTCCGTGCTCGTCGAAATACAGGAAAGCTTTTTCTGTGTCTTCTTTGGAAAGTTTATAAGAACGGATCTGCTTCTTTGCGTCTTCGTGAATCGTGAACAGTTTTTTGAAAGTGACTGCGTCGTTAGTGGTTTTTACTTTAAAATAAGAAGAAACCATTCTTACAAGGGAGATACCTACTCCGTTCTGGCCGGCAACATGGTCTTGTTTTACCTGGTCGTCGAAGTTCTCTCCGTACATCAAATGTAGAAATACACCTTCCGCATTTTTTGCAGGGATACCCCTTCCGTTGTCGATGACACTTACGGTCTTTCTGTCGGAAGACAATTGGATGACCAATTTGGACATCTTATCCTTTTCAGGAATGGATTTATCCTTTTGGTTTTTGCGGTACTCGTCCACCGCGTTCATACAGGCCTCGTCCAAACATTTTAATTTGGCGGGAACGTCTTCCAATTCCTCATGGACGATTTCGTATAAATTGTCGCTGTTCTTACGGAAAAAATGCTGCTCGAATGTGGAAGTGGAGTTTTGCCCCAACCACATTCCGGTCCTCATCCTTACGTGTTCTACGTTGGAGAGTTTCTTGAAGTGTCGTTCTCCTCCGGACGTGGGCTTCTTTTCGGTTTTGGTTTTAGCAGTGCTCATTCCTTGTCCCATTTATCCTTCAGCTCGGTTAATTCTCCGATCATGAATTCCGTTAATTTTTTATCTTCTTTCACAAGCCCTTGGTATCTGGAAAGGGCGGTTTTGGCCTCTACAATGGCTTCTTCACATTTGCGAACTTCTTCTAAAGTCATCCTGTAGATGGGGATGGAGGCCAACCATTCAAAATATTTGAATTTTGCCTTCTGTAATTTATCCTCGAAATCCTTCTTGGATTTGATACCGATCACTTTTTCGTTCCATTTTTCTTTGATGAAACGGATCAATTCAGAGTTTCTTTCGATCTTCTCTTCTTCCAGACCTGCCAAACGTTTGAATCTACGGATCAAGTGGGTCTTTCTGAAATCGCAGAAACGTTTGATGATCTCTTCCGGTCCGAAATTTTTCAAACGACCGTCGTAAGTGATTACGTTATTGGCTAGAGTTTGAGTATCTTCTTTGGAGATTACCGCTGCGATCTCTTTCGCACTAGGCTTTTCTCCTTTTTTATAGTTCAGTTCTATACGGAAAGTTTGGCTGGAATGATCCACATAGTCTTTCAGCCAGGAATCTTTTCTTTCCAGAATATCATCCAGAAGATTGATTACCTTTTCCCTATTCCAGTTCATAGGTGCATCTGTAAGATACAGAGTATCTCCTTCCCAAGTAAAACCGAAGGTAGTAGTCATGGTAATATTACCGGCCTCGGTCTTGGCCATTTTCACCTCACCCTTGTAATCCTTGTACCAAGGTTTTAAAGGCAGAGGCTTTTTGGTTTTGAGATAATTAACCTGAGAATTAATAATATCGGAAAGTTTGTGTCCCGGGATAAAACAACGGAAGCCAGTTGCAATTCCCATAATATTGTTCAGAAGGACTATAGGTACTTTTCCTACGAAGTGGATCGGTTCGTCTTCAGTCTCGTCGTAGTTTTTTACGTAATCGATATCCGGCAAACTTTCGAAAAATCCCAGATCTTTTACGAAGTCGGAAAGTTTTACCTCGGTGTATCGAGGAGAAGCGATTGCGCTCGGATCTAAAACGTCGCCGAACGTACCTTCTCCCGCAACTAGGGGGTGGTTGTTTGCGAACGTAAAATCCTGAGCCATCTGAGAAAGAGCGTCTTGGATGGATCTATCTCCGTGTGGGTGATATCCCATCGCGAGTCCTGCTACTTTTACGGTCTTCGTGAACCGGTTGCGTGCGTCCGAATTCCACATTGCCCAAAGAATTCTTCTCTGGACGGGCTTTAAGCCGTCGATTTCGTGAGGAATTGCCCGAGAATCGCAGACATATCGAGAATATTTTCTCTGATCGTCGTTGACTTGGTCCTCAAACGGTATTTTAGGGAAGTTTTCTTTACCTGATTTATTGGAATCTTTCATAGGACTTTTATTGCCAAAGGATTTTAGGACGGTTTTACTGTCAACCTTTTAACGTACTACCCGAATTCGTACATACTTTTTAGGAAGAAATCGACTCAAGTTGCAGTAATTCTTACTTTCTTGTTGGGAAACACCGATAAGGAAAGAAAATTTCCCGGTTTTTCCTTGAAGATTCGGACTAAAACGGGAAGTTTTTCAAGAAATCCTCTTTTTCCGGCTGTATTTTTTTGGAACCGAAGTCTCGATCTTATCTCACAGCAACATTCTTCTCACTAGGTTTAACCACCTATTTACTTTTTCTAATGTCTTGTTCTCTTTTGACGGAATGGACGGAAGAAAAACCTTTCGTTTCAGATCTTCCCAGTATTCGGATCTATTCCAATATTAGTTCTATCCCTGCAAGTTCCGAATCTTTCCGGAACCAGCCAGGTCATCTGAGATACTTAGTACTAGTGACCCAAGCTTCTAAGGAAAAAATTTGGACCGGTGAAGTGGATCTTTGGGAAACAAAAGAAGATTTTCATACTTCTCTCCCTAAAGGGATCGTTTTTCCGAAACTCAGTTTTAAGGCTTCCTTATTTTCCGGTTCTGCCAAATTAGAAGACGGGGAATCTCCTCATCCTAAACAAGTTTCCTTTCATCCCCAGGGAGTTCTCTCTTGGAATTGGGAAGGAGAAAGTTTGAGATCCGGAATACAAACTTTATCTCCTAAACAACTCAGTATTTCCGATTGGGGAATCCTATATAATTTTTCCCAATCAGGGATCGTATGGGTTGCTAAAGAATATAGAAGTTTAGGTAAGAATGTGGAATTGAATTGGGAGAATGTTCGCAATAACCGCACTTACTTGACCACGGATTACACAAGCCCGGGCGGTAAAAGTTTTCCATACGCGGACTACGATTATAAGAACCAAATATTTCAATACGTAAATATGGCAGAAGGTAGACTTCCCGTTTGGACTTTCAAAGAGGAAGGTGAATATCGTTGGGTCTGGGGAATTCTTCCGGAGGATCTACTGACTTCAAAGAATATATCGAAATGGAAACAGAAGAGAAGGGATGAATTCATACCTATACATTTTTATGATGCAGCCAATAATATTCCGTTTACTGCCTCGGCCGATTTGAAGAACTATCCAATCATCCTCTTAAAAGATTACGACAATGCCAGAAAATAAGGAAGTTAGAACCAGGTTTGCACCGTCACCTACCGGTTTCCTTCATGTGGGCGGAGCTAGAACCGCTTTATTCAATTACTTATACGCCAAAGCCCAAGGCGGAAAATTTTTATTAAGGGTAGAAGATACGGATCAAGCAAGATCTACCGAAGAATCTTTTAAAACCATACTTGAATCCTTAAAATGGCTGGGAATAGAATGGGACGAAGGTCCTCATGTAGGAGGTCCTTACGGTCCTTATGTTCAATCGGAACGGATTTCCATCTACAAAGAATATACGGAGAAGTTGATCTCCGAAGGAAAAGCTTACCGCTGTTTTTGTACTCAGGAAGAACTAGAAGCAAAGAAAAAACAAGCAGAGGCGATGGGGGTTCCGTATGTATACGACGGACTTCACGCGAATATGAGCGAGGCGGAAGTCCAAGAAAAACTGAAAGCCGGGACTCCTTATTCTGTCCGTTTTAAAACTCCTTCCAAAACTCTGATCTTCGATGATATCATCCAGGGAAAAGTGAAGTTCGATACGAAACTGATCGGAGATTTCATCATTGTAAAATCGGACGGCTTCCCTTCTTATAATTATGCAGTGGTTGTGGACGACGGGCTCATGAAAATTTCTCATGTGATCCGTGGGGTGGGCCATCTTTCCAATACACCTCGTCAGATCCTGATCTATGAAGCATTGGGTTTCCCGGTTCCGGAATTTGCTCACGCATCCGAGATCGTCGGGATGGACGGTAAAAAATTGTCCAAACGTGCTGGAGCGACTTCTATATTAGCATTTCGTGATTTAGGTTATTTACCGGAGACGTTCTTAAATTATATGGCTCTGTTAGGATGGACATCTCCTGACGGCCAGGAATATCTGCCAGGTAACATTCTTCCTAAAACATTCGATGTACATCGTTGCTCTAAATCCCCTTCTACTTTTGACGTATTCAAAAAACCGAAAGGTGGAGATGAAGAAGTTGCGACTAACTTCTCGAGCTTAGATCAGATCGCAGAAGCGATGAACCCGAAATCCAAATTGAATTGGCTTTCTAACAAATACATCAGAGAACTACCGATCCAAAAAGTAGCGGATAGTCTAGCTCCGTTTTTAGAGAACAGAACGGATATTCCGGAAGAATACAGAGATCCTAAAAACAAGGAATTACATTCTTTAGTCGATAGTGTTCGAGTGTATCTGGACAATTTACGCCAGGCTCCAGACTATATTGCGGAATTTTTCGTATCCGACCTGAAGGTCCAAGAGGGGGAAGCGAAAGAAATTCTTTCCCAAGAATTTTCTCCCAAAGTTGTCTCCACATTCTACGAATTATTAAGAAACTCGGATCCAAAGACCGATGAGGATTATAAGGCTTTGATGACCCAAACGGGAGAACAGACCGGCCAAAAGGGAAAGACCCTATTTATGCCGATCCGAGTATCCGCAACCGGCAAGGCCCATGGACTAGAGTTACCTATCCTATTTCCTCTCTTAGGGAAGGAAAAGCTACTCAAACGAATAGAGAAAATCTCGGTACAAGTAGGAATTTCTTTACCTTAGGATTTTTTCGGGGGATTTTTGTTGCAAAACCCCCCTTTCGCTCTGTATTACTATACTAGAGGACTTCTCAGATAAGAAATGAGGGATACGGCCGATTCACTTTTGGTTAAACATCATTCGGGTTCGTACGTTATGTTCCTACCTCCTGATTTAGCTAGCATTCGGGAGTTCAGAAGAGCCCTTCGCCAATCTTTAGAAGAGAATACATTCATCTCTAAAGATATCCAGCAGATCGAACTAGCAGCCGATGAGGCACTCACCAATTCCATTTCCGCAAATTATAATTCTAGTTCGGAAGAAACAATCATTTGCAGATGGATCGTTAACGATTCTAAGTTCACTTTATGGATTGTGGATTACGGTTCCGGTCTGAAAAAAGAAAAGATAGAAGAGCAAATTGCGGAAGCGAAACCTTCTTCCCTACAAGATTTCTTAAAAAAAGTAAAAACCTACCAAGAAGGCAAATGTGAAGTCCTTCCGAACAGAGGAAAGCTTACGCAGCATAGGAACTTGGGAAAAGGTTTACTCATTATGCAATCCTTAATGGACTCGGTAAAGATCATGTATCATTGTAAAGAAGGAAAAATTTCCTCAGACCCTACCGATTCCAGTATCCGCGGGTCTATCATCGAATTAGCATTCGATTCTAAAAAACACTGACTTTGACTTTAAATGAATACGCTCAATTTCTTTTAAGTTCTCCCAAGTTAGAGGATAAGTTATATTCTCCGGAAAAAATGCCGGAAGATATTCTTTGGCCGAATTTTCTTCCGAAGGACAGACCGGAAAGATCATCTAAAATATCATTCTCGGATAAAAAATCAAAAATGCCCCGAGTGGAACATTTGAATTCCGAAGAAAATCGGATCCTTTCCCTCCATCATTTTGCTAATCATGAGCTTATGGCCGTGGAGATATTTGCTTGGGCCATATTAAAATTTCAGAATGCTCCTTCTTCCGTTCGTAAAAGTATGTACAAGACGATCTTGGAAGAACAAAAACATCTGAAACTTTATTTGGGATCGATCCGAGAATGGGGAATGGACCTAGGAGATCGTCCCCTCAATTATATATTCTGGAAACAAACCCCCAATATGCAGACATTGCAGAAATTTTTTGCGATCATGGCCCTTTCTTTCGAAGGAGCCAATTTGGATTTTTCTATGATCTATAAAAAAGCATTCGAAAAATTCGGAGACCAAAAACGGGCCGATATCATGCAGATCGTTCATGAGGATGAGATCCGCCACGTAAAAAGAGGAGCTAAGATCGTATTCTCAGACGGGGTTTCCCAAGAACGACAATGGGAGAAATATCTGGAATATCTGACCCATCCATTTACTCCCAGAAGGGCAAAGGGATTTTTATATTTTCCGGAACTTAGGACCAAAGCCGGATTATCGACCGAGTTTGCAGAGGCCCTAGGAGCTTATACGGACGAATACGATGGTACTACAAATGCTAGAATCGTAAAAAATGTGTTAGGTATGGGGGCTAGTTAAGGCCTAGGAAATCGATAGACATCTGCTTTTCTTGGAAAGAAGCTGTAGTTCAGAATATGTTTCGTTTTGTTTCTTTTGCACGAGTACTGATTCTTTTTTCAGTAGTCATTCTTCTCATAGCTTGTAATTCAAAAACGCCATCCGATTCCCAGATCGTTTCGTTAACCATTCCGGAGGCCGAAGAAAAAAGTCCGGATGTAGTCCTAAAAAAATTGGGCAACCTGGACGAGGATCCGGATCTGGAAACATTCGCCTTAGTTCGCAATGGAACCGAAGAGATACTCGCAGTTTTCAAAAAACAAAACGGAGAATGGACTCTCAAATCAAAGATCGGTTTTAATCTTCTTAATATCGGTCCATTTGTTCACGATCCTAAGGTTTCCGCTTGGAAAGCCGGGGAAGATGAGAATACAAAGGAATCCGGCTACATAGTTAAAAGAATTCTAATGGAAGAACTTCCGGGAGATTCTTTCAATTCTCTCTTTTTGGAAGTTTTAAGCGAAGAACCGCCTTTAGGGCTTTTTTCCGTTCCGTACGTGATCCGCAAAGGTGAAAAAATTCTAGACGGACTTGCTTCTTTAAAGGATCATCAGTTTTTAGCGAAATCGAAACGTATAGATTTTTCCTATAATAAAGAAGAGAAGAATCTCACCATCTTTCCGAATAATCGGACCTACGCTCAAAATTTTAACTTCAACGGATGGGAAATGGTTCCTGACGTTCCGAACGTGGCCGCTCCGGGGTTACTAAGTGTCGAAGCTCCTACGGATTGGAAAAAGGATACTGCATCCGAGGTGGTGATCTGGTTCAAAAACAGAGGATCTTATTCAGGCACTACCTATATCAGTCTTTCTTTTCCTCAAGGAGGAAAAGTGGAAGTGGATTCCGGCAAAGAAGGATTGAGATATTATTCTCCGGGATCTTCCGTATATTCTTTCGAAAAAAAATATATCAACTCCAAGGTTCCTTTAGTGGAAATTACCAAAGAAGGTTGGGCGAGAAACCATAAATACGGAGTTCGTTTTAAATACACTCCTGAAGTGGATGGTGTTCCGAGTTTGTTGGTGCGTTCCAGTTCCAAGTCTTATAGAGAGACGATCAATCTTCCTACGGATTACAGTTCCGTAAAAACCGAAATAGACCAGCAAGGTTTCAAAAGTTACCCTCTATCTTTGGTTCCAAGAGGAAAGTCCAAATAATCGGATAATATCGTGAGTAGTTTCGAAGAACATAAACTTAAACAAGCCAAAGCAGAGATCGTTCGAGCTCAGGTGGAACGTTTCCGCAAATTTTATGCGGATTATTTTCACCTGGAAGAGACGATCTCCATGGTGGAGTATTTTTTCGAAACCATTTACAACTTGGACGGAAAAGAAGCATGGATGCATCTCGCCTTGGACACTTATCAAAAAGTAAAAGGTATGATGAAGGAAACCACCAGAGCGAATCTAGAAACTTTGATCGAATTAAACAATCTAACGGATCATTTAGATTCTGAAATGGCAAAGCTGTTGGTCCAAAGGGATTGGGACGGTAAAAAACTTACCAGAGAAGAATACGACGATCTGTACAAAGCATACGGTCATAAAGAAGAAAGAAAAAAACAGTTAGAGATCGTTCTTCATAACCTCAGAACATTTTATGAACTAGCGCATAAACCTATCTCCGCTTATCTGATCCGACCTGCCAGGTTTATGGCATCTCTATTGGGAGTTTCTCTTTTATTCGAATCGGTGGAGAAGGCATACAACGCAGTTTTACCTGTGTCCCCTGAAATTTTTGTTTCTTTTATCGAGCAAGTGGAGAGAAGAGAGACGGAATATCTAGAGTCCGCTTTTCTGAATGGAAAGCAGCCTAAGGAGTCGTCTGCTTGAACGGAAGATCACGTTTTTCCAGATACAGAAAGCCTGTCGAAACCGGAGATGAGAATCGCGACAGATGGCTTTTGACGTATGCGGATATGATCACCCTTCTTCTCGGACTTTTTATTATTTTATACTCTATTTCGCAAGTAGACCAAAACAAATTGAAACAAGTGGCGGACTTGGTTCGTGGTGGATTCGGTTTAGGAGAATCCTTTTTTGAAGGTTCCAATATCACATTGGAAGAGGATCCTTTATTACAACCAAGGACCCAAATCTATCGTTTCTGGGAAAGGATCTCTTATGCATTAAAAAAGCTGAAAGAGAAAACGAAATTATTCATCGGAATCAACGAAACGGAAGAAATCCGTATACAAGTATTCGCACCATCCTTGGGAGAAGGTGAATTTCATCCGGATGAGGATACAGACTTCACATTCAAAAAAGTCGCGGAAGTCGCGCAAGGTATGGATGTGGACATCACTTTAAGAGTTCAGGTCCCTTATGCAGAGCAAGCTGGCCAAGGTTTTAGAAATACTTGGGAATACAATGCACATCGTGCAAGTTTGATCGCGGAAACTTTGTCGGAAAAATACGGTATTTCTCGAGATAGACTCTCCGTCCAGGCGTATCATGGATTTAGAAAGTTAGGACCGGAAGAAGGTCCCAGCCCGGAAATAAAAGCCTCTCAAGAAAGAATAGAAATCATCATTCGTAAACGAGGAAAGGAAGAATAAGGAATGATCTCTAGACTAAATAAAACTTTAATTCCTTTCGGATTGGTACTCGCATTGGTGGGAGCTTTCTCATCCGGTTGTTCCAAAAAGAAAAAAGTTCCGGCTGCAGCGGAATCTATTTGGAAAGCCGATCAGGATGGAGTGGGGAATTCCAGCGGGTTTGTATGGGTTTCCAAGTATTGTGAAAAGGTCAGACAATGTGCGGACCCGGACATGAAAACCTTGAATCCGGATTCTGAGGCTATTCTAGAAAAAAGACTAAGAAAGGATTTTTGTTTAGAAAAATTTAAAGAATCCAAAGTGTATACTTTGGCTGCGCAAGAACCTAAATTGGTTTTAGGCAGGACCATTTCCTGTTTGAAAGCGGCTACCGAGGCAGATTGTTCTCTGATCAAAAAAGGAGTTTCCGAACTTTCGGAAGATTGTAAATGGTTACAAGCTCTGCAAAACTCCAGAGAGTAAAAATATAAAGGTCTGATAAAAGACCCGGGCTTTCGGCCCAACCGTGGACTAAAGATACGATCTGAAATTTTCGGAGGCGAACCTTGCTCAGAGGTATCAAAAGACTGAATCGTTACGAGAAAAGATTGCTCAGGATCGCAAAACTGGGCGGCAAACTCGTAAAAATCAACCAAGCAGGTTTTTCCAGAAGGACTGAGGAAGGTTTTCGTTTTCCGATCTATAGTTTGGAAATAGGAACAAAAGAAGGTCTTGAAAAACATCCGGTTGGAATTACCGCCGGTGTTCATGGATTAGAGACCATCGGTATCCAGATACTTATCGATTTTTTGGAATATATTATTCATCCTAGATCCACGGGCTTTCTTCCCGAATTAAAAAAAGGTAAATTAGGATTAGTTGTTATTCCAATTGTGAATCCCGGAGGAGTGGCCGCAAAGACTAGGGCAAATCCAGGGGGTGTGGATCTGATGAGAAACTCAGGAATAGATGCGGAGAAACCTCTTCCGTTTTTCGGGGGCCAAAAGTTCTCGAACAAACTTCCCTATTTTAGGGGACACGGATTAGAACCTGAATCCAGAACTCTTTCTAGAACTGTTTTCGAAAAATTCTTTCATGTCCGAGATTCTATCTTGCCTGTTCTGGATTTACATTCGGGTTTTGGAACGGTTGATAATGTTTGGTGGCCTTATGCTTATACTCATAAGCCCTGTCCCGATACGTTTTTATACGAAAGGATCGCTTCTCATTTGAAGGGACATTGTGGTCATATCAATTTTGCGTATGGTCCTCAGAGTGCGAGTTACACCACTCACGGAGATCTCTGGGATAAGTTTTACGATCATTACCAAGAGTTGTATGCGGAACAAGCCGGTTGGAGTTCTAAATTCCTCCCCTTGACATTGGAAGTAGGGACCTGGTCGGATATCAAAGAAGAACCATTGAAGTTATTTTCTAAAAAAGGGATCTTTAGACCTGCCGAACACAATAAGAGCGAAGTTTTGACAAGGTATAGAGGTTTTTTAAGGGACTTTGTACGTTTAGGTCTGACAAAACCTAAGGACTGGACGGAAGCTCAGTAGTTTCTGCCGGTGCTTTGGAGAATTTAAGAAGGCCCTAACTTTTCTAAAATTTCCTTGGGAGTTTCGTAAATCCCTTGGCTTTTATAGATCCAGGCGAGACGATCCAGCTCTTTTAAATGGCCTAATACTTTAGAATCTTCTAAAGTAGGATTTTTCCTTCTTAATTTTTTCAGTTCCGTAAAAAAGGAAAAATTATCCTTGTTCCGATCTAAAAGATGGCCTGACAAGCCTATACATGGGCACGCCTTGTTATCATCGATCCACATTCCGCATTCTTTGGATAAAAATTCGGATAGTTTCTTTTTCGAGCGGGAAAGTTTTTGACGAAAGTTTTCCGCGCTGATTCCTATAATTTCGGCTCCTTCTTCGCTACTCATTCCGTACACCGAGGATAATACGAATACGATCCTGTCTGCGGAATTCAATTTTAATAGAACAGCATGTACACAGCCGAATCGGATCTCTTCTTCCAGGATCTTGCTTTCTACCTGATCTTCTAAGGAAACGGAGTTCGGTTTAGAAAGGTATTCTTGGCGTATTCTGCTTAGATATACGATATTCTTAGGTCTTTTGATCGATAAAAGATGATTGCTCGCGACAGAATATACCCAAGTTGTGAATTTACTCTCGAACCTGAATCCCGAGAGTTTATTAGAAATTTTGAATAATATCTCTTGGGTAGCATCTTCCGCTTCTTGGGGATCCCATAACATTCTTAAAGAAAGATTAAAGATATAATCTTGGATCTTTTCCAAAAGTATTTCCATCGCCCTAGGTCTTCCTTCTAAGGCGATCCGGATCATATCCGTAAACTCGTCTTGTATGGTTACGGATCTTTCCATTCTAAGCTGCGATCCCTTTCTTCCTAAGATAATGTTCCAAATTTCTGGCAGCTTCCGATCTCACCTTTCCTTGGACGAAAGGTGTCCATCCCAAAAGTACTCCGGGAGTGCCTAAAGCCATTCTGGTCCATTTCCAGAGAGGAAATCTATCCTTTTGTCTGACCACTTTTCCGTTTTTAAATAGGAATTCGGATCGGATATGGTTTTGAACCTTTCTTCCGGTTTTTGAGAATAGATAAGTGGCAACCCAATATGCGGTTCCACTTTCAGTGTCAGCGTTTGCTTCTAATAACTCGATCGTAGCGTTCGGATCCATTCTTTCCAAAAGCATGGACCACATTCCTGGTACAGCTCCGCCTTTTAATTTCGGAAAAACAGGATCTGAAAATTCGACGTCTTGTGAGTAAAAGTCCGCGATATTTGCGGAATTTCTAGAATGAAAACTTTTATAAAAGTCTCTGATTTTGGCTTCGTTTGGATGCATGTGAATTTCCTTTTTGATTTCGCATATTAGGATCGAATTTGCCGATTTAGTGTGACTGGATTTAGTAAAAATTTTCGGGAAAAGATAAAAAAAGGCCCGCTAGATGGCGGGCCTGAAAATCATTCGGACAAGCGGATTAAACTCGTCCGAGGCAAGGCGAATAGAAAACGCCATAAGGCGTTGGTGTAAACTCCAGTTAACGAATATGAGTCAAGTGATAACTCTTACTGGAGAGTAACATTTCAATAATATACTATATAGAATCGGAAATCGTTCGGGATTATAGACATGAACGTTTTTTGTTTGCATCCAATTGAATTACAAAAAAATGTTTTTAACACATGATCCGAATTTCGTTTTTATTTTTCCTTCTCCTTTCGAGTTTCGGTTCTATCTTTGCAAAAGAACTTCCGTTCATTCTAAAAACAAACGAACATAATAAAAATATTACACCTGAACTTTACCTTTGGCAAAAAACAGATACTGAAAATATTCCTCCTCCTTCGCATCAGGTCAACGGCTGGAAAAAAATTGGAAGAAACGCCTTAAATTTCAATTTTTCAAAAAGATCCTATTGGTTAAAATTCAGAATTCAATTTAGAGAAGAAATTCGTGAAAATCTTTACTTCGTGATCCGATGGAAAGCTCATGATTTAGCGGAATTATATACCCCAAATGGGGTAAGTCCGATACAAAGAGTGGGAGATACATTATCAAAAAATGATTGGCCCGTAAAAAACGTCCTCTATCCGACATTGCTCTTGCAAGGAGAGCCAGGTGAAGAAAGAGAATTTATCGTTCGGCTTAAATCGGAATCCATTATGTCATTTCCGATCGATATTATGGATGAGGCAGGTCTCAGAGCAAATCTTGCCATAGAAACAGGAGTATTTTCACTCTCCGCATGCTTATACGGAATGCTTATCCTGGTGGCTTTATTGTATTATAGAGCTACAGAATATAAGGAATTTCTACTATATACCTGCTATGCTTTTTGTATGGGAGCATCTTACGACGTAAATTACGGAAATGCAATAGAGCTATTTTGGGAAAATTCCCCTCTTTGG
>NZ_CP162137.1:1805000-2027500 GCF_040833995.1 Leptospira sp. WS58.C1 | reverse complement strand
GCTGCTACTTCTCTGTATTGGAAGCCCGTATACTTAGTTATCTTGCGGAATTGTTTTACGTTTTCCGAAACTTCTTCCTCGTAAATTGCCGGAATGCCATCTACATAATGTACTTTTAGCGCTTCTCTGTCCACGGAATATACGTGAACGAATCCTGAATTTTCCAATTGTCCGGAAGAAGCTTCCACACAATGACCACATTGTAAGCAAGCACCGTAATCGAAGGTTACTTCCTTGGAGGATGAAACTTTTAATCCGCCGGTGGGACAAACCTTCTCAATGGATTTGTCCAAATGAAATCCTTTTTTAGAAGTTGGTACCGGGATACCTCTCGCATTTGGGTTGTTCGGCCCTATCTTTTTATAATTTAGATTTTTTGCCGGTAGGAATATATTGATAATTTCCTGGATTTGTCTCATAGATCCACTCCCACATAGCTGAGGTTGAAAGATTTGTTATTCAGAGGAAAGTCCCCTATATTCTCCCCTCGGACTGCAAGCTCCAATGCATGCCAATTTAGGACGGAAGGATCTCTCACATAAGCTTCCGAAATTTCTCCCGAAAAATTTAGGGAAAAGGAAACTAAAACAGGGCCTCTCCATCCTTCAACCGCCCGGAAATATACACCGGGTTTTGCTTTGGAAACTTTCGTCTTTTGGAAATTTTCATAGACTTTATGAAAATTTTTTAATACTGGAATTGCTTTGGTCAGCCAACGCCCGCTATTCTTCAATTCTTCATAACGAAGATAGAATCTTGCCCAGGCGTCTCCCGTCATTTGGCCTGCATCCAGATCCAAGCGGATGGATTCTCCTGCGAGAGTATAACTGGGATCATGATGACGAAGATCCCTGGAATAGCCGGTACATTTTTCTACCATTCCTACAAAACCTAGATCTTTAAGTTGTTTATGAGTGATCACTCCGCAAATCTGCAATCGTTCCCTATTGGTGGATTTTTCGGCAGCTCTTTCGAAATGTCCCGCCACATCCGAAGTAGTATTTTCGATCCTTAGCGCCAGATCACTCAAGAAAGATTCTGTAAGTTCTTTTTTGAGTCTGACTTTTCCGGGACTTAAGGCCCCTCTTCCGAAGCGAGAACCTGTGAGGGCTTCCATAACTCCTAACGGAACTCCTCTTTGTACTGCGCATACACCTTGTAACGGATAATAACCTACGTCACCCGCAATTGCCCCTATATCCCCGATATGGATCGCGATCCTTTCGATCTCTAAGAGTACTGTCCTGGCAAAGTTGACTTCTTCCGGAACTTGTATGTTATGAGCTTCTTCGAATGCTTTACTGAATGCGATAGCATAGGCGATCGTGGAATCTCCGGAAATTGCTTCCGCATAAGGAGAGATAGAATCCTTGTTTAGGCCTTTTAATTTTTCCAAAAGACCCCTTTTTTGAAAACCTAACCGAATATCCAGGTTTTGGATCTCTTCTCCTTCTACTATAAAACGAAAATGTCCAGGCTCGATCACGCCGGCGTGGATCGGTCCCACAGCGTGTGAATAAAAGGAAGTGGGAACAGGAACGTTGATCCCTCTATAAACCAAATCCTTGATCCCGGATTTAGTTAGGAATTTTTCGAGAAGATGTTTTCTGTCTTGGGATAGATATTTTTGGTAATCCATCGAAGAATAATCTTCCGGTCCTTGGTCAGTGCCGAGGCTATGCCTAAGGACCCAAATCGGATTTAGATGGTCTTCATATAGATTTTTTTCTGCGGTTTTTGATAAAGTTTCCTGCTCTATCCCTTCCCGAGTCAGCCAGAAACGATGAGTTTGTTTGGTTTCGGTAGTGTGAAAAATTCCGGTAACGTTTTTCATAATACACCTTGTAATAACAGGTAAAATCCCCAGCATCCGGTGCTGAGTAGAAGTAAAAGTAGGAAAAATCCGTTTGTCATTCTGATCCTAAGAATGGTGGAAAGGTCTTTTGAAAAAGGTCTTCCTTTGATGTTTAATAAAGGTGCGAGTTTGTATAACATCACTCCGAAAAATACGATCCCTAAGATCGGGACTAATATAACGAATGCTTTCCCACCGCTTTGTCCCGCTTTGATCAGAATGATATCCGTCACGAATATGGGGGAACCGGGCATTACGAACGCCAAGAACAAGGCTAAGATGAAGAGCGAAAGAGCTGATTTATTTATAGAGTCCACTTGAATGATCTTATGAAGTTCTCTCTTTCCGGCGTCCATCCTCACGATTCCCATGCTGATGAATAGAAGCGATTTCACCACAAGGTTTGTCGCCATCATAAATAAGAAAACAGTTTCACTTAGATCCATCCACAGAAAGACAGCTAACGCTCCTGTATGGAAAAGAGCAACTTTTGCGGAGATCCTTCTGATATCGTCGCGGTCGTATACCGCAAAAATACTTAAGAAGATCGTTAATATTCCTAATACCAACAAACCGTCCGCACCGCTGAACGTATGAGGGAAGAGTTGGTGATCTAAATGAACAAAAGGCCTAAGAGCAAAACAGACCGAAACCGGAATGAATGAAGAAAGCAGGGAAGAAACCTGCGAAGGACTTTCTCCGTAAGTATCCTCGATCCAGACATGGTTCGGAAATAGCCCTAATTTTGCACTGTATCCGAAGATCGCTAGCCAAAGACCGATCTCTACCCAGATGATCTCAGGATGAGAGGCGGAATTTGCCGCTAAAAAATCGATCGGTTGATTGATCACATGTAAAGAAGAACGGATGAGTATGATTCCGAGGAAGGCGATACCTAATCCGAAAGAGTTGATCAGTAGAAATTTCCAGGCGATAGGAAAGGATTTTTCCGTTCTACTGGAAGAGATGAGTAAGGCGCCTACAAAGGTAGTAGCTTCTATTAGAACCCATTGTAATGTAGTTCCTTCTTCATTCCAGTCCCGAATGATCCAGACGGCAAAGTTGATCGCGACGCAGATGATAAGTAACACGGACCAGAATAGCAAATTTGTTTGGTTTTTTGTAGGAGCTAGAACGTAGGTCAGAAAAATTAGGACAAAAACCCCTGCTCCGATCCCTAAAAGAATATCGAAGTTCATCTGGAAATTTCTCCCTTATATTGCTCGCTATTGATCCTAAGGGCGGCGCCGGCTCCGATGATCAAAACCGCATCCAAGAAGGATCCGAATTCGCTTCCTATCGGAACTCCGGATTTAAGAAGAAGCGTGAGTAAAAATGTTCCATTCTCAAAAATGCTGAAACAAGCGATCACGCCGATCCAGTTCCTTCTCACTATAAAACCGATTACTCCTATGTAGATCAGTAAAAGGACATATAATAAACCGTACTGATGGGACTTTCCGAAAAAAGAGGATACCAAGTCCATGAAGAAGTAGCAAGCCGCTGCTCCTGCGAACAAGAGTCCGAGTGTAGGAAGATATCCTACTTTAGGAAAAGTTGATTCCGGAGAATGGATCCTTCTTGCAGTCCAAAAAAGAATGATCGGCGTTAAGATCCCTTTGAATACGATCACCATTGCCGCTAAAAAGATGGAATGAAAACCGTCCCCGCTTTCTTCTTGGTATAAGGGAAGAAGTAAAAGAAAACCTTGGATTCCCAAGAGGATAACGACCCTTTTAAGCCTGTTTTCTAAAAGAATGACCACACCAGTCAGTAGAATGATAAGATAACTAAGGTCAGCGCTCATATTTATTTACCTAGTTTCAGAAGAATTCCCAAGATCAGCATGAAGATAAAATTCAGGCCGAGTAATTCCGGGATCCAAATCCATTTTCTTCTGGTGCTGTTTGCTTCCCAATAGCCGATTAACGCGGAAAGAAGAATGGCTCCTCCGAAGGAAGCTAATTCTTTCCAGATCGGAACGGAAGAGACTCCTAAGAATACTTCCACATGTTCCAGTCCTAGTTTAGTTAGAAGTAAAAATAAGGAAGCGGTCTTAAATTGGTGAGCCAGTTCGAAAAATGCTCTAGTCCTTCCGGAAGCTTCGAGTAACATCGCTTCGTGCACCATCGTGAGTTCAAGGTGGGTTCTTGGATCGTCAAACGGAGGTTTGGCGAGTTCGGAAAGAACGATCAAGGTAGCTCCCAAAAAGAATAAAATCGCAAAAGAAATATGTGCGAAGTTTTCATGGAATACCACGTTGGATTCCAATACTACAAGTATTAGTATCAGGATGGGTTCGCCGAATATGAAGAGAAGAATTTCTCTTGCCGCTCCCATTCCGCCGAAAGAAGTTCCGTTTTCCACAGCGTAAGCGACAGTTGCAAATCGGATCATTCCGATCAAAAATGGGATCAGTAATAAGGAAGCCCATTCGAAAGAAACTAAGGACCATAGAACAAGTCCGAAAGAGAAAGCGAATATCGCGGAACTTTCCGAGAAAAATCCGGAGAAAGGACCGTCTATCGGACTTTTTTTCATCATTCGGATCGTGTCGTATAGGATCTGTAGTACAGGCGCCCCTTTTCTGCCTTGAGCAAAAGCTCTGATCTTTTGAAGAACACCTCCACATAAGAACGGAAGAGAGATAAAGGATAAAATCCGGATCAGAATGCCCAATAAGAAAGTAGCTGTGACCATATGCCTCCCTCTGCCAGACGAACGATGATAATTACGATGAGGATCGTTAAAACAGTGAACGAAGAATAAGTTAGGTCCACGGAGATGGATTCGTCGTCCGATCCTCTGATCTTCGCTTTTAAAGAAGAAAGTAGTTTTATTAAAATTTTAATAAAACCTTTATCCAATTTGGAATTGCCTGCTTCATCTGAGAAATATCTGCCCAATGGAGCGACTAACGGATCGGAAAGCGCCGAACTCGCAATAGCTACCTCCGATCCCTCAAATAACCCGCCACAATCCCACAGTTTTCTCTCTTTGATCCTATGCCTGAGTCCTAATAACCCTACGCTTAAGAGAATCGCTAGGCCGATTACGTTTAAAATCCCGATTCCTTTGAACCAAGAGAAATCCAACCATTCTACTCTCACTGCATAATAATTAGTGAGGCTAAGAATGATCACGGGCGCGATCAGGACCAAAGCTCCGGTTAAGAATAAGGAAACATTGATCGTCGTATTCTTACCATGGTCTTCGAAATTAGTGCGGGGTCTGGAAAGAACAAGAGCTAGGAAAAGTTTTAAGTGCGCGGCTGCCCCTACCGCTAAACCAGTGCAGACTAAAATAAGAAGCGGAAGGACAAGAGCAGCACTTGTATCCGTAACTTCCAAAACTGCGGATAATAATTTGATAAATGTGGACTCGGATAGGAAACCTGTGGTTCCAGGGATAGCAAGAAAACTCATCGTCCCGATCGCTGCTAAAAATGTGGGAATTCCACTGATCCTACCGATCCCTGTGTTATCATCCGCTCCGGATCTACCCGATAATTTCGTTAGATATCCGAAAAATAAGAATTGGAAGGTTTTGCTGATACTATGGTGGACCAAGGAGATGAGAAATAATACTCCAAATGCCTTGCTCAACATTCTCAAACTTTCCTGTTCACTGGATTGCCAATACGCGGAAATCAGTAAGCTCAACCATAAAAAATTCATATTCTCTACAGTGCTGTAAGCGATGGATTTTTTGACTTCTCTACTGAATAAAGCGGTAATCCCTGCCCATAAGACTCCGATTCCGGCTAACGGTATTAGAACGGTTGTATAATGGGTTCCCGGAAGAAGTGGAAAAGCGAATTTGGAAAATAAAACCAGAGGTAGATTAACTAATAAACCTGAGTAAGCCGCAGAAGCATGCGCCGGAGCTCCTGCATGCGCTTCCGGAAGCCAGAAATGGACTCCGAAAAATGCGGACTTGATCAAAAGTCCCAAGATCAGGAAAAATAATCCGGAACTTGGATCATTCGAAAAGATCCAGAAGGTAAAACAGAAAGCACCAATCCCTCCCGCTGCTACCAAAGCAACGAAACTTCGAATGGATGCATCGTTCCATTTACCTCCGACATAAAGGAGGAAGGCGCTAATAGTGGACAATTCCCAAAAAAGGATCAACCATAAACTTTTTCCTACTAGATAACAAATCCCTGTGCTAAGGAAAAAAACGGCGTAACCGAAAACGACCAATGTCTTTTTTTCTTTTTCATATCCGTATACGTATACAGATATGAAACCGCCTAATATGGCTTGGAGAGTTACCCCAAGACCGATCGAACTATCTTTTCCGAAAAAATCCACCCCTAGCACATTCCCGATCAGAAAAGGTGCAAGAAGAGAGGTGATAACGGATAGATAAGCCAATACTGTCATACGTATTCCTTTTTTAGAAGCCTGCGTTCACTTGGAAGAAGAACATGTGAGCCGTAGAGGCTGTTCCGTTCGCGCCTGTCACAACTCCCGTGTTCAAATGAAGACCTGCGGTTTCCGTTCCCGTAGCCTGAAGATTGTAATGATAGAGAGCGTTTCTCTGATTTTTAACCGCATTACCCGCAGTCAAGATACCGCCTCCGATCCAGATCGAAACATAATCATTTACAACGTACATCCAAGTTAGATCGAACTCATTGTAGATATTTTTTCCAGTTCCACTCACGGAGATCGTGGTTTGACCGACACCGTTACTTTCGGTCGAAGCTCCGGTATTAGCGGAACCGTTGATCGCATACCATGCATCCTGAGTTTGTACCTTATTATTGATGATATAGGCAGCGTAGAATGTTCCGTAACGTTCTGTCTTGTACGAAAAATTAAAGTTAAAAGAACTCAAGTTTTTAGTATCGATGTTCTCCGAAAGACCTGCTACATTATTCCAGTAAGGGAATACTCCGAATCGCGGGTTTGTAAGAGTTTGGAAGGTTGCGTTACTTCCGTCCGTTCGGTTTTTATCCCCCGATGCGTAGGTATATTGAAAGCCCGCTCTCAATTTTTCAAAGAAAGTATAACCTGTTTGGAAAACATGCATTGAACCGGAATATTTTTGAACTTCTGTGCCGTAACTTTGGTTCGAAAGACCCGCAACATTCTGCCTTACATAAGAGTCTAAAAGAGGATCTTTTACGGTCCTTTCTCCGGTTGCCCCCGTCTGCCACGCACTTTCGATCGCCCAATCCCAAGCTCCCCAGAATCCGTCTTTGGGAAGATTATTATTCGCAGTTCTGTTGGTGATCCTGAATCCGGTCGTAATCAGATCACTTTGTTGTTTTGCCCAAGAGTTATTATAAAGATCTAAATCCGATTTAGCTCCTGCAATAGCTGTCTTTTTGGTCAAAAGTCCGATCGAATAAACATCTAGAGTGAACCAATCTTTCGCAGTGAGGGAATTATATGTACCGACAATATACTGATCCGGTTGACCAGGATTTACCACAGTGGATTTTTTCGTAACCGGATCCGTAATGGTGATCGGAGCGTTAGCCGAAACTACTCCGTTGACACCGTTCTGGTTGGCCGCAATCTTAGTTCCGAAAAAATGGATCTTATAATTGTCCTGATCGAACATGATCCTTGCTCCATCGTAAGATAGACCGTTTATGGTCCAGTTAGCACCGCCAAGTAATCTTTGATCACCGTAGGCTAGAACCTGCCTACCGAACTGTATTTTTGCGTCTAAAGGTAGCTTTTTCAAAAGAACAAAGGCTTCTCGGATAGTGGTTTGGCTAGGGATCGTGGAACCTGATCCAGAGGCAGGGTTACTGGTTGTAGTCGTACCTGCTGCATCAAAAACGTTCGCACGAGCATCCCCTACGTTGGCCGGAGTTTCTCCTCCCCAAATTCTTGCATCTTGGAAGGTGACTTTTGCGGAAAAATATGGACTAGGGTCAATTATGAAAAATACCTGAGAGGTCTGCATTGCCCGCGAAGTATAACCTTTATTCGATTTGTCGAAAGATAGGTTGTATCGGTCCTCGTATCTAGGGCGAACATAGGCTCCTAGTCTGATCCAATCGTTAAGCCATGCTTTTTTGCGGTTGGCGAATTTTTTTCCCAACTCCGGTTCGAAAAATGTACTTCTTGTAAAATCGGGAGTCAGACCGCTGGATTTCATCGGAGAAACATAACCGTCTTCTTCTTCCGCACTTTCCTTCGGAGAGTTGGGATTTTGGGCGGTAGTGGCGGCATTTTGAGCGGAAAGATCCGAAAGAATACCGGATACGAAAATTAAGAGAAATATAATATAGCCTAAATAGCCGGAAATTTTATGAAATCGACGCAACTTGTACATTTTCTGACCGTTCCTAATGAAAATAAAATTCAAAGCCATCCGAATATATAAGCAACTTAAAGGACTTTCTATTTTTCTAACAAGACAATCGAAGCAATTCTATTTAAGTCCCTATAACTTCTACATCTGATTTCTATTTTCGGTCAAGTCATGAACGACCTCCGTATTTACCGCTTGTAGTATTACTTCATCCGAAGGATTTGAATAGCGGTGTTTAATATGGGACCAGATCTTAGAATTAGAGACGCCATCCCTTTTCCAGCGCACAATGGAGATCAGTGCGTGGATAAAAAGAGCGATGAGCAAGCCTTCAAAGATACCGAATCGAAAGACTAATAGTCCGCAAACGATCGCTAGGCTAAACGCATAGACACCTTCGTGTATCACATGTTTCAAACCTTCTATCATTTTCCAACCGGTAAAGATCATGACGATTCCAAGGGAATATTCCGGAAGATGAGTCAACAGTTTGGGAAAAATTAATACGATTGCGATCACTAAGGCCACAAAAAGGTTGGAAAGTTTTGTCATTGCTCCTGCGACCGCGTTCGTCGTCCCTTTTGCTAACCCATCCAGGTTTGTCATTCCTCCAAAAAAACTGGAGCCTAAGTTCGCGATCCAAATGGAAAATAAACTATTATTAGAGTCACATTTTCTTTTTAGCGGATCCAATTTTTCGATGGCAACATTACTCATTACCTGCTCGATTACGTCTATTGTCGCAAGCATCAGAGCATATCCGACCATTTCAAAGGTAAGAAAGATCGTGTGGATCAATCTTGGATCCTCGTGAGGTTGAGGTAAAGGAAGGACCAATTTGAAAGGGACATGGTCCACGACTAACATTGGTAAATCGTAATAGAAACTGATAACGATTCCGAAACCTATAACAAGGAAATATGGAATGCCCGGTTTGCTGGATTTGAACTTTTGATATAAAAATACGAAACAAACAAAAGAGATGGATGAGAGCGCTAAAACAAAAAGTCTCTCCGGGTTAAACCAATTTCCCAAAGACTCATGTTCCACTGCGTACATATAGGGTACGAATTTTAGCGCTATTTTTAAACCTATTCCGGCTAATAATCCTTCTACTAAATAATGAGGGACAGTCTTTAGGATGTAACCTTCCCATCTGAATTTCCAAACCACGATTTGGATCACTGAGGTCAAAAAAATCAGAAAAGGCATATTTTCATGACCGAAGGTATGCACTCCTAAGGCTAAAGCGGGAGCGAGCCCTGCTGCTATACCCGGAACTCCTACGAAATTTCCGGGTTTAAACAAGGATGTTGTAAATCCCACAATACAGGCAAAAACCACAGTCAAGAGTCCGGTTTGGATCGGATACTCCGACATTAGGCAAATGCCGACCGACAAAGGTATGGCCACGAAGCCGGTAATCGTTCCGGCCGCAGCATCCCGTTTTAAATAAGAAAAAATGTCCTTTAGTGAAACTACCATAACCTCTTCCTGCTTCCTTCCGTATGGTATAATTTTATAATATTGTTACTAGATAGTGATAGAGCGGGATACCGATCACGATATTGATCGGGAATACGATCGAAAGCGCCACCGTAAGGTAAATACTAGGATTGGCTTCCGGGATCATATCTTTCATCGCCGCTGGGACAGCTATATAGGAAGCGGAAGCGCAAAGTATGACGAACATTACCGCATCTCCTTCCGGCATACGGATCAATTTTACGAGAAATAGTCCGAGAGCTGCGTTGATCACCATGATAAGTAAAGTGGACGCGATTAGAAAAAATCCTGCATGAGTTACTTCGCTAAAACGTTTCGCTGCGGAAATCCCCATATCCAAAAGGAAGAAAGTTAATAATCCCTTGAATAAATCCTCGGTAAAAGGTTTCTCCGCTGCCCAACCGCTTTCTCCGGTTACAAAACCTACGATCAGAGCGCCTACAAGAAGATAGATGGAAGAGCCGAAAAGAGCTTCATGAAGCAGCTTTTTCCAATTTATCTTTCCGCCCCCATTCGCTTTGTTCCTAGACAATCTATCGAGTATGACGGCGATTACGATTGCCGGAGATTCCATAAGCGCCATACCGGCTACGATAAAACCGCCGTATTCTATCCCTTTATTATGAAGATAAGCCCCACCTGTAACAAAGGTCACAGCGCTGATCGAACCGAAAGATCCGGCCAATGCCGCGGCGTTATGTTTATCCAGCTTAGCTTTTAGTATAAAATATGCGAAAAATGGAGTTACGATCGCCATGATTGAGCAGGCGAGTAAAGTAAAAGCATGCTCAGTGCTGAATGGTGTACTGAAAAGTTCATGCCCTCCTTTAAATCCGATAGAAAACAACAAATACATTGAGAAAAATTTAGAAAGCCCGTTCGGAATGGTTAGATCGGACTTAAAGAAAACCACTCCCATGCCTAGAAAGAAAAACAGAACCGGTGGGTTGAGGATATTTGAAATTACAGCTGAATCGATCACTGTATATTCCCCTTTATATGTATTTTAAAGATTTTTCGCTTTCGGTGTAGCCCTTTCGAAATTCGAACCACTACATCTACAAGACCTTCCAAACTTATAAAACTGGACACTAAAAAATAGTAGAGTCTAAAAAAAATTTCAAAATTTAGACTCTTGGAATTTGATTGTTCAGAAAAACAGCATCTTGGTTGAAATTTTAAAAGAAAGGTGACAGCTTGGCATCATTCCTTCGCTCTATTTTTACGGAAGAAATTGAATTACTCGAATAGAAAAACCGGCAACTCGGGCAGCTTCTCCTATCCATATTTATAAACTTTATAATCTTTTAACATTGGAAAATTTAAAAATTCCAAGATTATAAATTTAGATACTTGAGGTTAGGTTTTTGGAATTTCTTAGGATTTTGAACTGAATTCGACCTTAGTATTATTTTAAGTAAAAAATAAGATGACTTAGGAAAAATACCTGGTATCCTACCTTTAAAACGGATTCACTGGTATTAGGCTTAAATGAAACAATCCAGTTATAGAATCCGAAATTCGTTTCTCTCAAATATCTATTTTCGATTTCTGATTTTATTTTTCTTCGGGATCCTTAGTGAAAATTTACACGCTGCTCCCACTCTCCCTAAAGCTGAAATAATCCGACTGAGTCCTTCTTCCCCCGTTGAAAATATCAGTTCAAAAATGGAATATCGGTATAGAGGATACCAGTTCCGTCATTGTAAGCCGGAAACAATTTCTTCTCTCCACCAATTAGAATGGCATCATAATACTGGGAATGTTCTGCGTTTAAAGAGGAGTTCTTCCGGAAATTGGCTGAGATTTAGATTGGCAAATGAAGGGATGGAACAACTGAACAGGACCCTGGTTTTGCTTTGGCTGAACGTGCCGGACGCGGAACTTTGTTCCGTAGATTCCAAGGGAAATTTCGAAGCGGGATTTGCAGGCTACGATCTAGATCCTATCTGGAACGATTTTATTTCTCCACTTCCCCACTTTAATATTCGTTTAGAGGCTAAGGAAGAAAGGACATTCTATCTTTACGTATTGTCCAATGAGGATATCAACTATCCGGTTCGATTGCTCTCTGAAGATGACTACATGATTATCGTGAGGTTGCGGTCCGTTCTCTTTTTAATGGTAGGGTTTGTGCTTCTCTTTGCCTTCGGTTATAACCTATATCTATATTTTAAGAGTAGAAAAGTTCTATTTTTGACATTGCCACTTCATTTAACCGCTGTGGGAGCCACTCTGTATTTTTTACATGGTAAGGAATTTGCATCCATCGTAGGAAATGAAAATAACTTATTCCGTCATAACTATTTCTTATTTTTGGGGATCACTCACGTTGTTTTCTTCTTCTATTTGGCCGCTTGGAATAAGGAAAATTCAGGGATCGTTTATAAATCCCCCTTCTTCTGGCTAGTTTGTTTTGCCGGGATCTTATATCCTCTCATCCCTCTTTACCAGTTTTGGTACGATCATAGGATCTTAGTATTAGTACTCAATTACGGATGTATGTTGTTCTATTTTGGAAAGACCCATATTTCTTCCATCCGTAACAATACCGTTTATGAGATGTTCTTTATCTCGGTCTGGGGGATCTTTCTTTTACTAGATCTGTATAAGACTATTTTCCATTTCGATTTTTATCCTTATAACAGAATGGCGGTATATGGGGTATTGTATTATCTGCCTCCTCTTACCGTATTCGTTTCCTTATTATCCAGAGAGATATTGAGAAGAAAAGAAGAAGAAGTTTCCAATCGTAAAACACACCTTTCTTCCATAGATGTGAAGGATTTTGTGGGTAAGATAGAGTCCTTGCTGGAAAATGAAAAAATTTATCTAACCAAGTCTTTAAAAGAAGAACATATGGCAAAAGAACTTGGGATCACCATCCACCAGCTTTCCGAGTTGATCAATACCGAGTTCAAGACCAATTTCCCGTCTTTGATCAATCAGTATAGAGTGGAAGAAGCGAAAGTATTACTAAATGAATTCCCTGACGAGAACACCACAGAGATCGGTGCAAAAGCAGGATTTAGTTCCAGATCAGCGTTCTATCTGGAATTTAAAAAATTAACCGGCACCAACCCGAATTCGTATCGTAAGGAAAGTAACGGCAGAAAAGTTTAGGCGTTCACTCTAAAGAAGATGACGTCCCCGTCTTGGACGATATATTCTTTTCCTTCGATCCTGAGTTTCCCTTCTTCTTTTACTTTATTCGGACTTCCCGTTCTGTCTAGATCTTCGAACTTCATCACTTCTGCGCGAACAAATCCTTTTTCAAAGTCAGAGTGGATCACCGATGCAGCCACCGGTCCTGTACTTCCCACGCCAGTGGTCCAGGCTCTTGCTTCTACTTCTCCCGCTGTGAAGAAAGTTACAAGTCCCAGAAGTTTGTAGGCAGCTTGGATCATTCTATCCAATCCGCTGCTTGTTTCTCCTATCTCACTTAAGAATTCCAGTTGTTCTTCTTTACTTAGTCCGGAAATTTCTTCTTCGAATTTTCCGCAAAGAGTGACTACTTCCGCTCCTTCTGCCTTGGCCATTTTTTTTACGGATTCCACGATCGGATTTTCTTTAGCAATCGCCGCTTTGTCCGTGATATTGGCCACGTAAAGAACAGGTTTGGAAGTGATTAAGTTGAACGTTTTGACTAATTTTTGCTCTTCCGGTTTGATATCTGCGAGTCTAGCCGGTTTTCCTTCTTTTAAGACCGCCATAATTTTATCTAAAAGTGCGGAAGCTTCTTGCGCTTCCTTATTTCCTGCCTTTGCGTTTCTGGAAATTTTTTGGTACTGCTTTTCGACGGATTCTAGGTCCGCAAAAATAAGTTCCATTGTAACTACTTGCGCGTCTTCCACCGGATCGATCTTTCCGTGAACATGAGTGATATTTTCGTCCTCGAACGCGCGGACCACATGACAGATCGCATCCACTTCTCGGATATGAGAAAGAAATTTATTTCCGAGACCTTCCCCTTGGCTGGCACCTTTTACGAGTCCTGCAATATCCACGAATTCCATGATTGCCGGCACTTTTTTCTGGGGTTTGTAAATTTCGACGAGCCTGTCGAGCCTTGTATCCGGAACTTCCACGATACCCTTGTTCGGTTCGATGGTACAAAAAGGATAGTTTTGCATTTCGGCACCGGCCTTGGTTAATGCGTTAAATATGGTTGATTTTCCTACGTTTGGAAGTCCTACGATCCCGCAATTCAAGCTCATACAGTCAATTTTTGAAAGAAAGAGAATCTGTAAATTCGTTTAGATCTATAGAGTAGAATAAGATAAGAGGTCTTTATTCCAGGATCCAGGATTTATTCGATTCCTTGGAATTTAAGGTTTGGACTTCTTCGTTGATCCGGATGAGTCTTCCGTTCCTAAAAAATAATTCCAAAATACTGATCTGTAAGGAGTTCGGGGTTGCACCACACCCAAAGCTGTATTCTCCATTAAAAAAACGCAAAGCTCTTGGAGAGGATAGAAGAACGATAGAAGGTAAAGTATCCGAAAGGTCTTTTTTAAAATGGGACAATCCTTCTGCGATCGGGTTCGGATCTTCTTTTGGCTTTTCATTCGGATCTTGGGCGAGTAAAAAGTGGAATATCTGAGATTCGAAAGTTTTAGAAAATTGTGTTTTAAAATCGCCGATCCAAGAAGACGGATTTTTTTCATTCTCTTGTACGGATTCCGGAGAAGGAGAATAGAATACAAAGTTCAATCCGCCTTCTTCCTTCACCGTCAAAATTCCAGGTGGGATCACTGGCTGTTTTTTAGCGGCAAGCTTCGGCGCCTTTTTTTTGGATTTTTTCTTAGAAGAAACTTTCGTTTTAGGAACGGGAGGATTCTCTTTTTGTTCCGAGTTAGTTTTTGTAGTTTGCTCTTGGGGTTTCGGATCTTCTTCTTTCGGTTTAGGATCTTCCGGTTTTGTAGGAGTCAGTTTTTCCGGCTGTTCTAGATTTGTCTTAGTCTCTGTCGGTGTAGTTTTCTTTTTCTGTTTTATAACCTTCTTCTTTTTTGCTTTTTTGTTGGAAGGTAGTTTGGCCGTTTCCTTTTTTGGAAGTACCGAATGATGACCGGTAAATATGATCTCTGCGCCAAGGTTTTTTTTCAGCCTATCTATTTCGTCGGAAGTTTTAGGCAGATAAGGAGCGGAGACAAGTAGAATTGCCCCTCCTCCCTCTTGGGTCTTTTGTTGTTTGTATCGTTGATACCAAAGACTCAGAGTCCTTTCAAAATCAAAAGGGGGTTCTTTTTCCGACTGCAAAGGACAATATACAACAAGCCCGATCGGTGAGTCTTTCCGATCCGAAGAGTTGGACTGCGTTTGTAGAGATGGCCCTAATAGAATTAGGCCGGCTAAAAGAACGAGCGCAGCTATTTTTTTAATCTCGAATTTTGGGATAAAATTCATTTGGATTAAGAGTATTGAAAAACTTCTTTTCTTAAATTTTGAAAGTACTTTTGGAAAAGTTTTTCTTCTTTTTCCCTGAATTCCAATGTTCTGGATTCGAATTTTGGATCCAATGCGGAAAGGTTAGAATCCATTTCGGAAAGATGGGATTCTTCTTCCTTAATGATCCCTTTTACGGATATTCCCAACTGCCTTTGGTCCAAAATTTGGTCATAGATTTCGTATACCGAACCTGCTCTTTCTTCTATTAATTTTGTGACATATAAATAGCAGAGGAATGATTTCGTGTGTTTCGGAATGTTTTCCCTTCCAAAAGATCTTTCCACCGAAATATCTAATTTTTGGAAATAGGAAACGGCAGAAAATCCGCAGAGTAAAGAATCCTTTTCGAAAGAATGCGTGCTGGAGGGTTTTATTTTTAAGGCCAATTTTTTAAAATAGGCGGCATGTCTTGCTTCTTCAGAAGCATGTCTTAAAACCATTTCGGAGAGCAAGGGTCCGGATTGACTTGTATGGATTTTACGAGAACCGATATGTTCCAAAAGTGAAAGAGTATTTAACCACCTAAAATGTAGTTCTGGAGAAGATACGATCTCGGTTATAAGAGAATCGATTTCCTCGGAAGAAACGTTTGGCTTCGGCTTAGTATCCGTGTTTTGGATCATAGATACGAGGATTTCTTTGGGAGGTCAAAAAATCATCCATTTTCATTTTGATCATAAAAAATCTGCTTTCTAACTAACAGTATTCTTCAAGACTTCCTCTGATGGCTTCCAATACACTTGCTGCCCTAGGCAAATACGGTCGTTTTATAAAATTCTCCCATACTTTATTCGCTCTTCCTTTTGCAGGGATAGCATTTGTTCTTGCGATCTTACAAGAGCCAAGTTTACCTCTCGCCGTGATTGGCCAAAAATTGATTTGGATCTTGGTCTGTATGGTGGGCGCAAGAAGTGCGGCTATGGGATTTAATAGATGGGCGGATCGCAAAATTGACGCTAAAAATCCAAGGACCGCAAACAGGGAGATCCCGAGCGGTCAGATCTCGGATCTTATGGCGGTGATTTTTATCATCGGATCTTCATTGGTATTTTTTATAGGTAGTTGGTTCTTAAATCCGCTTTCTTTTTATCTTTCTTTCCCTACTCTATTTCTTTTATTAACGTATTCTTATACAAAACGTTTTACTTTTTTATGCCATTTCTATCTTGGATTGACGATCGGTTTAGCGCCTCTCGCAACCTGGATCGCGATTCGAGAAGAATTTTCCTGGATCGCAGGGTTTTGGACTTTAGGACTTGCCTTCAATTTAGCGGGATTCGATATATTATACGCTTTGCAGGACAGGGAATTCGATAAAAAAGAAGGCCTACATTCCGTGCCTGTTCGTTTTGGTGAAAAAAACTCGTTTCTTATATCAAGAATCTCTCATATTCTTTCCGTTTCTTTTTTAGGAATAGCGGCTTGGTATGCGGATTTTCAGGGAGCTTTTTGGGCATTTTTAGTATTTGTAGCGTACTTATTATTTAGAGAGCAGAAGATCGCCTCGGAAAACAAGGACGGAAATTTTCCACCGAGTTTCTACCAAATCCATTCTTGGATCTCATTGGTGATCTTTTTGGGCATTTTAGCGGAGACAGGTCCAAAACTTGTTTCTCTGTTTTATAGGCTTTAAAAATGAGTCAGGAAAAATCATTAAGACTGGTACTCGCAATGGCTGGAGCAAGCGGCTCCATCTATGCGGCCAGATTCATAAATGCTCTCATGGAAATTCCAGGAGAAACCTGGTTTGTTCCAAGTCCGGCTGCTATCCGGGTTTTTAAGGAAGAATATCAGGCGAATGTTCATACCGGAGAGGATGTCTTAGAATTCGTACGTAAAAAATGGAATCCTAAACAAATACATACATTTCATCTGCGTAAATTCGAAGATATAGGAGCAGATATTGCTTCCGGTTCTAATATTTGGGACGGAATGGTGGTGGTTCCCTGCTCTATGAAAACTGTCGCAGCGATCCGGACAGGGATCACAGAAAATTTGATAGAAAGAGCGGCTGACGTTACTTTGAAGGAAAGAAGGAAACTCATTTTAGTCCCCAGAGAAACTCCTTATAATCGTATTCATTTGGAAAATATGTTAGCTCTTCATGATGCGGGCGCTATTATCGCTCCTGCTTCTCCCGGTTTTTATCAAATGCCCCAAAGTTTAGAGGATCTGGGAGATTTTATGGCTACTCGAATTTTCAGATTACTAGGTAGAGAAATAGATTTGTATCCTCGTTGGAATCCATAATATTTATCGAATCAATTATTTCTTTTTTAGACCGGATAAACTTTTGGAGGTTTGGTCGGCTTCAGAAAGTAAATCCAATAAATCCTCCGGAATAGGCATTGGTTGAAAAATCGGAACATTTGCACCTCCGGTATTTCCCACAGGAATTTTATTCAACCAAGAACCGAGCCAGCCGAACAAAACCCTAATTAACTGGCCTGCAATCTCTTTTATATCTTTTTGATCGATCGCAAATAATAACATTCTAAAATGGATGCCTGTGTGAGGGATTGGATAATATTGTCCGATCAAGTGAGCTCTTTCTAAATATCTCCAGGTTTCTTTTAAGTTTCCCTCTTCTTCGTACTTTTTAGAAAGGTCCAATTCCTTTTTGTATCTGATCTTCCAATCTTTAGGCATGATCCAATTCATCCGATTCTCCTATAGTTAAAAAGAAGGATAGAATCTCTTTTTCCATTCGTCTTGAATTTTGGGGCTAGTCCGGAAAAAACTTAGGAGCAAAATTTTCTTCTCTCCGAAAGAATTCGGAAGGTCTAAGTCCGAATGAGTTTTTAAAGATACGAGTGAAATGTGACTGGTCCGAAAATCCGCCTTCGAGCGCGGCTTGGACTAGTTGAGGATTAGTGGATAAATGCAGGACCGCCTTTCTGATCTTTGTCCAGATTTTATATTCTGAAAAAGTAATCCCTGTTTCTTCCCTAAATAAATGTCTAAACCTGCTTTGGGATAAATCGAAACTTTTTGCAATTTCAGTGAGCGAATTTTTTTCTTCGCCTACTTTCGACAAAGAGTATTGGATTCTTGGATCCATTTCCTTTTTGCTTTTGTCCGATTTCACCGAATCTAAAAGTTCCAAAATACGTTTTCGGATCCGGATTGGATCTTTTTCATTAAATGACTTTCTGATCTCCTGGACGGAAATTTTATCCCCTATTTCGAGACCCGGTTCTCCCTTTTGTATTTTCGAATTTTGGAATATACCTTGTCCGGTCCCTAATGGATCAACTAAGATAATAATAAATTTTTCGGAAGAACGTTCCGTCCCATGAGAGACCCTGGAAGGAACAAATACTACATCGTAATTTCTCCACTCTTCATCGCTTCCTTGGAGACGAACAGGTCCTTCATTTAAAGAACAGCAAATCTGGGAGAAAAAATGGCTATGCCTTGCCGTGGAAAAAGATTCTCCACAATACAAACCTAAATCAGGCCAAATATAAAATTCTTTTCCCATCGGGAATTATAAGAGGGAGAAGGACAAGGAATGGCAAGAAACAAATACTAGGAATTTCGGGACCGGCGGTCCCGAAATTATTATGGGCTAACTGATTCTATTGCTTGGATCTTTTTATTCAGATCGGAAGCGTCTTCGTATCTTTCGTAAGAGATAGCGTTGAATTTTTGTAAATATAGCCCTACTAATTCTTCTCCCGTTTGGCCAGGAACTTCCAAGGCTTTGCGGAAATTATGAAGATCGAACTCGGGGTGTTTTCCGGAAAAAGTCTCCACTAATCTTTCCATATGAAGAAGAGAAGCTTCTCTTGCAATACCGCTAGAGCGTCTTACCTTTAGAGAAAGATTTGCCAACGCATCTAGATAGTCTCTAACACCTTCCGGTTCTTTTTCCTGAGCAGAAAAAGTTCCGCCTTCT
The DNA here is from genome assembly GCF_040833995.1 of Leptospira sp. WS58.C1. Lineage (NCBI taxonomy): Bacteria > Pseudomonadati > Spirochaetota > Leptospiria > Leptospirales > Leptospiraceae > Leptospira > Leptospira cinconiae. The sequence goes on along the minus strand of NZ_CP162137.1, from coordinate 2,008,511 downwards.
CTGTTCTTGCATAATTCGACATAGCGGATCACTACATTCTCGAAATGATCCATTCTTTCTTTGATATAAGAATTAGAATCTTCTTGGCCTGCCGGCATTTCGAAGTCTTTAATCTTTACCACATCATACTTATCGTAATGATCCGTGATAATCCTTTTTAAGTCATCGTAACTGTCCAAGGAGACGGGAGGGAATGTTACAACAGGAAAGTTTTCCCCGATTCTAAGGAAACTAACCACTACGTTGGATGCTATAATTTTTCCGCCCGGAAATAGCGGGTTTTCTCCAACAACGTTGCAATATACTATGAGGTTTCCGGATGGATTCTTCTCTGTGCCTTTTTCGAACTTCACGGTTTGCCTCCCTCTGTACTAACTGACTGGCCCCAGAGTATTATTCCCACTTTTTTATCTCTTCAGCCAGGTTTTGGAGTATGTTTTTGTAGGATTTTGCGATAATTCCGTCAGGTTCTTGAAAAACCAGGGGTTTTCCGGCTTCTCCTGCGCTCATTACATCCATAGTAAGTGGGACCCCTCCCAAGAATTTTGTATCGGCAGAATCCGCTAATTTTTGACCTCCGCCCTTAGAAAAAATCGCGGAACTGTGTCCACAATTTGGACATACAAATTCACTCATATTCTCCACAACACCTAAGATCGGTACTTTGACTTGTTGGAACATGGACGCAGCTCTATTTGCATCTAAAAGGGCTACGGTTTGCGGTGTGGTCACTAAAATTGCACCGTCTAAATCTATTAGCTGAGCGAGAGATAATTGTACGTCTCCCGTTCCGGGTGGCAGATCTATAAATAAGAAGTCCAGTTCTCCCCAGACGATATCGTATAAAAATTGTTCTACCGCCTTTCCTAACATTGGACCCCGCCATACTACCGGTTGTTTCTCTTCTATTAAAAAAGAGAAAGAGATGATCTTCAGTCCGTCTTTTTCTAACGGATAAATTTTATCTTCTTCGGCTTTAAGGGCTACTTTTCCGTTCACTCCGAACATTTTTCCGATAGAAGGTCCGTAGATATCCGCATCCATCACTCCCACTTTATATCCCATAGCGGCTGCTGTAGATGCAAGGTTTACTGTGACTGTGGATTTTCCTACTCCACCTTTTCCGGAGCCGATCGCGATTACCTTTTTAACTCCAAGGATTTTATTGGAATCATCCAAGGTCATTTTAGGATCTACTTCGAACTTGATCTTTACTTTCCCTACACCTTCCTTTTTGGAAAGTGTCTGACGGATCTGTGCCTCTAATCCGATCTGGACTCTTCTGTCTTGGCTAGGAGTTTTAACGAGGATACTTGTTTCATCTTCTCCGATTTCAAGAGAACCGATCATTCCGAGAGACACGATGTCTTTTTTTAACTCCGGATGTTTGATTTTAGTGAGTTCTCTTTGGATATCGATTGGTTGGAGTTTACCGGCCATTTGTTTCCTTTTCTTGGTATGAGATCGTTTTTGTTTCTATAAATTCCCCTTCTTCATTAGAGAATGAGAATCTTTTGACATTAAGTGCTTTTCCGTTCCATTCCATCAGATGGAATCCGCTTTGGTGTCGTTGGTCCGAGATCCTTGTACTGGATGCGGAATTGATCACGTAATACGGTTTTTGGGGATCGGGATACTTAACCCAATTCGTATGTACATGACCGTGCAAATAGGCTAATGGAGGCCTTTTTTTTAGAAGTTCAGCGATTTCTTCCCTGTTTTTCATTTTATGACCGGAACTTTCCTGACGTTCCGGAGGATTCCAGATGGGATGATGACAGATCAAGATATAATGATCTAGTTTTTCTTTTTCCAGATATTCCAAGGTAGAATGTACAATCTCTTCCCCCACGTATCCATACGCATTCAATACGGAGAGAGGCATATTAGAGTCCCAGCCAACCAGAGTTAGTTTTCCTATTTTTTTGATCCTAAGATACCCGTTTTGAATCGGGATACTATCTCCCATCCAAGAGGAGAAAAATTTCTCATAGTATGGTAGATCTGTTCCTTTTTTTCCTGCGGCGACTCGTGTGTAACGATCATGATTTCCTGGGACCATGAATGTTTTGTCCCCAAGTACCGGCTTCAAGATTCTTAATGCCTCATCGTATTCTCTATGATGAGAAACATTTGTGATATCTCCAGAGATAATGATCGCTTCCGGATCTAATGATTGAACTTTTCGAACGATTGCGTCCCAAAGAGAAATCGGATATTTTCTCATACGCCGAAAGGTATAGTTCATATATCCCGGTATCATCTTACCTTTCAAAGTCATGAAAGGAAGTGCTACGGGAAAATGTAGGTCCGATAAATGGACCAATTTCACTCGGAAACTTTCCTCCGGATCATTCCCAAAATTTCTCCTTTTTTAATGATGGAACCTTTTTCTCTGTCGATTCTCGCAAGTATTCCGTTAATCGGAGATTCCATCGGAAAAGAAGCCTTGTCTGTGACTAGTTCGCAGACCTCCGCTCCCTCATTGATTTGATCGCCCAACCGAAAATTCCATCGAACTAGTTCGATTTTATCTGTGTCGCCCAAGTCGGGTGTAATTAGTTCGAAATCTTCGGTTTTTGATGCCATCTCTCTAAAACCAGCTTGCCGTATAGAGTCCACAAGCCAACGTGTACTAAATTTTCTAAGTTCCCTCCTATGGCAAACCAGAAATCTGTCCTCAAAGGGGCTCAAATCCTCCAAAATATCGAAGAACTCAAGCAGAGAAGATTCTTCCATTTAGAACTGAAAGGTCTGACAAAACCTACCAGAGATATACTTTCCGAACTCGTAAACGGTCTCTTAGAAGAGATCGGTGCCAATCCGCTTGCTGCATTTCATCTCTTCAGCGGACTTATGGAGGCATTATTAAACGCGATCAAAGGAAATATCCGCCATATTATTTTCAGAGACGAGCTCTTGAAAAAAATAGAAAAGCTCGGCGAAACCCAAGAAGAAGCGGAAGAACTGCTCGAGATTATCATGGATACTTCCCCTCTTCGCGACGCGATGCAGAGATATGTGGTTCCGGATAAGATCAAAAAACAGGTCCAGAACATTCTTCAATTGGAAGATAGGATCCGGGCTAAAAAGCAGATCTTAAAAGACGAAGAGAAAGAATTTCTCACCGATATCCGTTATAAACTTAAAAAAAACAGAATGAGAATTTCTGTTAAAATCAAGATCACCAAAGATGAGCTAAATTTCAGGATCCGTAACGATTCCCCGATCCATAATATGGACTTTGGAAGGATCGAAGAATCCCGCGTTCGCCATAAGGAACTCTTCGACCAAGGGAATTCTGCCGATTTTTTCCGTCCTGAGTTTTTGGACGAAAAGGAAAGTGCGGGTTTCGGGATCGCGATGATTGACGAAGGTTATTATACGATGGGTCTGAATCCGTTAGATCTTTTGACAATCACTTCCGGTTCTAGAACGACCACCGTGTATATGAGATATCCTTTAGCTGCGCTTCGTGAAATGGCGTTTTAAGGCACAGCGTTAGAAAAGACGCAAAGTTTTTTCACACAGAGACCACGGAGAACACAGAGGAGTTTTTCTCGCAGAGCCGCAAAGAGTTTACTCGGTGTTCTCTGTGAGCTCCGTGCGAAACTGAAAACTTACAAAATATAACGACTTAAGTCCTTATCTTCTATAATTCCTTTCAGTTTGGACTCGACTGCCGCTTTGTTGATGGTTAGTTTTCTTTTCTCTTCCGGTAGATCCGGGCCTTCGAAACTTAGGTCTTCTAAAAGTCTTTCCATGATCGTATTCAGTCTTCGTGCACCTATGTTTTCATGTTTTTCGTTCATATCATAGGCGATCTTTGCGATCTCTTGGATCCCGTCCGGGGCAAATTCTATTTTGATCCCATCGGTTTCGAGTAAGGCTTGGTATTGTTTTACTAGAGAGGATCTAGGCGCCGTTAAGATCTTTTCGAAATCTTCCATGGATAATTTTTCCAGCTCTACTCGGATCGGAAAACGTCCCTGCAATTCAGGAATAAGATCGGAAGGTTTGGACATATGGAATGCACCGGCTGCGATAAAGAGTATATGATCCGTTACGATCGGACCAATCTTCGTGTTTACTGTGGCACCTTCTACGATCGGAAGTAAATCTCTTTGTACTCCTTCTCTAGAAACATCCGCACCCGCTCTTCCTTCTCTGCTTGCGATCTTGTCGATCTCGTCTAAGAAGACGATGCCCATTTCTTCCACTCGTTTTTGGGCTTCTCTTTGCACTTTGTCGGGATCTAAAAGTTTTTCCGCTTCCGCTTCCTCTAAAACTTTAAGTGCTTCGGGAATCGGTAACTTTCTTTTCTTTTGCTTTTTAGGCATTAGATCGCCCAAAACATTTTGGATATGATTGTCCAAGTCTTCCATATTCCCGGCGCCGAATACTTGAAGCATAGGAAGTCCTTGTGGTCCGGCCTGAGGAATATCCAGCTCAATAATTTGTTCGTTTAGTTTCCCAGATTTGAGCTTCTTTCTCATTGTCTCTCTGGTCTCTAAAAATCTTTTCTCTCTTTCTTCGTCCGCTTCGTTAGTGGAAAATCCTATGGAAGGAGGATGAGGATCTGCAATGGAAGTTTTGGCAGGGAATGGAAGTAGGATATCCAACAGCGCTTCTTCGGCTCTTTCCTTAGCTTTTGCTTCGACTTCTTTTCTGAATTCTTGTTTGACTAGGTTTAGGGAAACCATTGCCAGATCTCGGATAATACTTTCCACGTCTCGGCCAACGTAACCTACTTCCGTAAATTTAGTACTTTCTACCTTTAAAAAAGGTGCACCGCAGAGTTTGGAAAGTCTTCTTGCGATTTCCGTTTTTCCGACTCCTGTCGGACCGATCATGATGATGTTTTTAGGATAAATTTCTTCTCTTAGTTCAGGATCTAATTTTCTGCGTCTCGTACGATTGCGAAGAGCGATTGCCACCGCTTTTTTGGCGTTTTTTTGGCCGATGATGTGTTCGTCTAGTTTGGAAACGATCTGCCTGGGAGTGAGTTCGTCATCCCCTAATTTGGATTCATTGCTTTGGGGAAGAAATTCGCTCATTGTCAGATTTCCTCTACTACTATATTATGATTTGTATATATACAAATATCTGCGGCTATATTCATGGCTTCTTTTACTATTTGAGAAGGTTCCAAATTTGTATGATTGTACAATGCTCTGGCTGCGGAGAGTGCAAAATTCCCTCCGGAACCGATTGCCAAAATTCCGTCGTCCGGGGAAATTACATCTCCCGTTCCGGAAACTAAAAAGGATTCGTCCTTATCCGCTACGATAAGCATCGCCTCTAATCTTCGTAACGCTCTGTCGGATCTCCATTCTCTGGCTAGTTCGACCGCGGATCTGGAAAGACTTCCTCCGAACTCGTGTATTTTTTTTTCGAAAAGTTCGAATAAGGTGAATGCATCCGCAGCCGAACCGGCGAACCCCGATACAATTTTGTCCGAGTAAAGTTTACGGACTTTTCTGGCCGTATTTTTCATGACAGTGTTCCCGAATGAAACCTGTCCGTCGCCTGCGATCGCTACCTTTTCTCCTCTGCGAACGCAGAGTATCGTAGTTGCATGTATTTTATTTGGATTTATCGAGTCTTGCATGTGGGTGAGCCTTTCGGTAGACCTCTTTGATCTTTTCCTTACTCACGCTCAGGTAAACCTGGGTGGTGGATAGAGAGGAATGCCCCAAAAGCTCTTGGACTGCGCGGATATCTGCGCCGGCATCGAGTAAGTCCGTTGCGAACGTATGACGGAATTTATGGGGGGTAATGGGTTTGTCCCATCCCATTCGTTTCCTTCTCTCGTTCAAAATATAACGAACCCCTCTGGTCGTCAGTTTATTTCCCTTTTGGTTCAGAAAAATTTCATCGGATCTGGGTCGGAATCTAGGACGTACATCCAAGTATTCATTTAAACTTTGGATGGCTTCTTTTCCTAAATATACGTATCTTTCTTTTCTTCTTTTACCCAGAACTTTTAAGATCGAATGATCCGCAGATAATTGAACCAAAGTCGCGTCGACTAACTCGAAAACCCTGAGTCCGGAAGAATATAATACTTCTAAGATCGCTTTGTCTCTGATATTTAATATTTCGGATGCATTCTCATTTTCGTATTCGTAATCTAAAATACTCTCCGTTTCTTCTATTCTGAAATTTTTCGGGACCTGCTTTCTGGTTTTCGGGAAGTTAACGGAAAGGATCGGGTTTCCGGGAACCAAATTATCTTTTAATAATACTTTGTAGAATGTCCTAAGACTGGAGAGTTTCCGGCTCTGGGTCCGTCTATCCAATCCTTGATTTTTGGAAAGGAATGCAAAATAAGAACGAACATCCACCGATTCCAATTGGTAAATCTCTATCTGCTCCTGTAGGCAGAATTCGAAGAATGATTTCAGATCCAGTAGATAAGCGTTGAGAGTGTTTTGGGAATAATTTTTTTCCACTCTCAAATATTCATAAAAACGGGAAGCGGCAGAATTCAGGATTTCGGAAGGAAATTGGGGAAGTTTGACCGCGTATTCGCTCACAGGTTTCTCCGGATAAAAATCCCCGGAGCGTATATCCGTCCGGGATAGTTTATTTATCGGTGGCTTTTGAAAAAATGATCTGTCTTTCCCGGACCCAATCTTTGATTTTTTGTTTAGCCTGGTCGAATAATTCGGGTAATTTACTCATTTCTTCCTGGTTGAAATTGGATAGAACATGTCCAGGTGTAAGAGCGCTGTCTCCGGGTTTTCCCACTCCGAATCTGAGTCGAAAAAAATCGGGCGAGCCTAGTTTTTCGGAGATATCCTTGATCCCGTTATGACCACCATTTCCACCGCTCTGTTTAAATTTGAGTTTGGAGAACGGAAAATCTACTTCGTCATGAATCACTAAAATATTTTCGGGGGGGATCCCGTTTTTGCGGGAAAGTTCCGAGACTGCTCTTCCGGAAAGATTCATATATTCAAGCGGTTTTAGGAAATAGAAAGAGACTCCGTCCCTGTCCAATTTCCCTTTTGCTTCTTTGGAAGAATGGTTCAACTCCACTCCCCAATCTTTGACAAGATCGTCCAAGACCAGAAAGCCGATATTATGACGGTTTTTTTCGTATTTTGGACCGGGGTTGCCCAGGCCGACGATCATCAGTTTTAAGTTTGCCATGCAGGAAGAATTAAGTTCAGCATTTTTTCTGTAGCTAAAACTGCAGCTACTGTTTGGTCGCAATGGATCCCCATAGTCTTGAAATTTTCTTCTTCATGATTTTCTTGGGTTTTGTTCCAGGTAATCATTGTTTCCACGAGCGCATCCGTTTTTCCTCCGGGAGGAATACGGACCTCATAGTCGACAAGTCTAGGAATAGAAAGTCCTGCTTTGGAAGCGATGCTTGTCAGCGCGGACATGAAAGCGTCGTAACCTCCGTCGCCTTCTCCTTCTTCCGAATATCTGTTACCATGAAGTTCTAATTCTACGATCGCCTTCGGCCGGATCCCGATACCGGAATTGATCTTACATCCCGTAATCTTGATCGCTTGCACGCTGGAATTTCCGGAGACGTCCGCGATAATAAACGGAAGATCTTCCGGCGTGATGTTCTTGTTTTGGTCTCCGAGCTCTATTACTTTTTCTAGGACCTTCTTTTCGATCTCGGGAGAAAGTACAAGTCCAAGTTGTTTTAGGTTTTCCGAGATGCTTGCTTTTCCTGCGAGTTTGCCTAGGGCGTAACTTCTTTTTCTGCCGAAACGTTCCGGCAAAATCGGATTTGCGTATAAATTCCCTTTTTTGTCACCGTCAGCGTGAACTCCTGCCGTTTGGGTGAATACATCTTCTCCCACTACCGGGCGATTGGCAGAGATCCTTTTGCCGCTGAATACTTCCACAAGGCGGCTTGCTTCGGAGATCGCTTTTTCATCCACATCTGTGAGAACGCCAGCCTTGTCATGGAGTGCGGTGATTACCGCCTCGAGTGGGGAATTTCCGGCTCTTTCTCCCAAGCCGTTTACGCTAACGTGTACACCTTTTGCTCCCGCTTTGACTGCAAACAAACAGTTTGCTACGGAAAGATCGTAATCGTTATGTCCGTGGAATTCGAAATGTAATTCGGGGTGTTTTTGGGTAAGAAGAGAAATACCGGAGAATGTTTCGTCCGGCGAAAGAACTCCCAATGTATCCGGCAGGAAAATTTTGCCTAAAGGTTCTTTGGAAAGATGAGAAACAAAATCCAAAACATATTCTTTACTATTTAAATATCCGTTGGACCAATCTTCCAAATAAACATTCACTTCCAGTCCGTTCTTCTTGGCGTACTGGATGGTTTCGGATACTTCTTCAAAATGTTCTTTGGGAGTTTTTTTGAGCTGCCCTTGGAGATGTTTTAGAGAACCTTTTGTGAGCAGATTTAAGGTTTTGGCCCCGGAAGCCAGGATCCAATCCACACTTTTGTGGGAATCCACAAATCCTAGAATTTCGATCCGTTTTTCCAAACCTTCGGAAGCTGCCCAGGACATGATCCCGCGGACACTTTCCAATTCTCCTTGAGAGACCCGAGCGGATGCGATCTCGACTCTATCTACTTTCAGATTTTGTAATAGAAATTTTGCGATATTGAGTTTTTCGGAAGCTGAGAAACTTACACCTCTGGTCTGCTCTCCGTCTCTGAGAGTCACATCCAGGATTTGGACTTTAGGTCTTGTAGTTCCCATTATTTTAAGTATTTTTTTAGATCTTCCGAAGATGGACCCATAATCTCCACAAGTGTGGAACCCGGATTATTTGCCAGGTGAAGGCCGCCATCCTCTAAAATTTTTAGAAAAGAATGTTCTCGGATATAATCTTCGGTCATTTTTTTCAAAACTCCCTCGCCTATCCCATGTACAACTTCTACCAGGGTTTCTCCCTTCATGAATGCGGCTTGGATTTCCCGGTCCAAGAGCCGATATGCCTCTTCATATCTCATTTTCCGGATATAAATCGACTTGGGACCTTTCCGGCTCTGATCCGAATGTTTCCCCCTCGACATCTTGAGGACCATCCTAGGCGGACCTTTTCTCTCGAAAACAAAGAAATTGGATTTTTGCTTTCCCTTTAGAACCCCCATGGTAGAGTTTTCCTTTCCCGAAATGTAAAAAAGGAATCCTGCAAAGCTTGTGACGGAAGAAACAGAACGCAAAATTTCCAAGAATACGGAAAAACGTAGGGCAGCAATCTGCGGAGGAACTCTCGGAAGAGAGAACCGTTATTATATCCGAGGCCAAGTGGTAGATATCGCTATCAGCGAGGAAATGACGGATCCTAAAAAATGGGACCTTCTTACCGGCTTATTCCAAGGACAAGAAAAAGAGATCACCCCGTTTTTAGACTACGGACTCGAATCAGTGCGTAAACCTATCCTTGTAGCGGAAATTGTGGATGGGTCCGGTAAAGTTTTACATCGTTCTCCTGAGATCAGAGGGGATGAAAGTGGATTTTTTTTCCATGAATTTACGTTTCCATTAGCTCCAGGAAACTATATCTTTCATATTCATTTCTTAAAACCGGACTCTTATAGACAATTCGGAAAAGATCTGGCTTATTTAAACACTCCCGGCAAACACGAATTAGTCTCTCAAAGCCTGATAGGAATGGGAGCATTGCGTATTTTAGCGGAAGAATACACGGGGATCGTAACGACTTCCGATATCGACCAGACCTATCTGGCTACGGATATTCATTCCAATAAGGGAAAAATTTCCACATTATTCGAAACACCGGAGCAGAAGTTACCTTTACCGGGGATGCCTACCTTATTCAAAGAATTGAGAGAGGCCACATCGGATTCTCCTCTTTGTTTTATTTCTGCGAGTCCCCATTTTTTTAGAAGGACCCTACTTTCCACATTCAGGACACAAGGTGTTAAAACGGAATCGCTTCACTTAAAGTATCTAGAAGGTACTTTGAAAGGAATGGTGGATAAATTTTGGGATACTCTTTCCCATCCTACTAGATTTTTAACGGAAGGCCTTTGGGGTGCTTTGGAGAGGGTCCGTAAATTTGCAGGCTCTTCTTTCCAAAGTTTATTCGATCAATTGGCGTATAAGCTTACGATCCTTCTTCGAGACAGGATCTATCTTCCGACAAACTCCAAGGAGATCTTACTTGGGGACAATACGGAAAGCGACTATTTGATCTTTATTTTATATCAGTTCATTTTGACGGGAGCCCTACAAGGGAAAGAGCTGGAAGATTATCTCTATAAATTGAATTTTTTAGGAAGAGATGCTATTACAAGAGATAACGCTAAACTCATCAGAGAACTCGCAGAAGAAAATCATAGAATACATGGATTTATTAATCCTGTACAATTAGTACTGATCAATAAAACGGAACTTGGACCTCCTTCCGAAGAAATGAAATGGAATGTGAGAAGCGCTCTTCCAACAGGACTAGATCCTTGGAAAATGGAAGGGATTGCACCTTATATCCCTACGGACGGGGCCTTAGGTTTTGCACTTGTGATGGTGGAAAGGGAAATTTTAGATCTATCTTCCGTTCTAAAAATTTCGGGAGATATGGCCGGGCAATGGTTCGAAGGAAAAGTGATAGAACCGAATGTTCTATTGGAACTCGCTAAAAAATTGGAACTTCCTAAGGAAACGGGTCCAATTCATAAAAAGTTCGTCAAAACTTTAAAAGAAGTTTTGGAAGCCTAGGCTTGTTTTCGTTTTTCAAAAACCTTTTTGTAGATGATAAAGCCAAGAACCGCGGTTACGAAGAATGTGGTAAAAATTTTATTATAGAGAGCTAAAAATTCCAGCACCTTCTCCCAATGAGAACCTAAATAAAATCCGCCATAGATCAGTATCCCGCACCATATCGTAACTGCTAAGGTAAATGCGGAAAAAAACCAAATCGGTTTCATATCCACCATCCCTGCTACGATAGAAACAAAAAATCGAATTCCTGCGGAGAATCTGGAAAAGAGAACTACGACTACCCCATTCCTGGAAAACCAATCCAAGGTCTTTTGAATAGATTCTTCGTTGTAGAGTTCCGATTTGAACGGGAAATTTTTATTCTTCAGCCATTCCAATAGTTTGTGGCCGAATGCATACATGACCCAGGCGCCTGCAAGGTTTCCAACCAAAGTGCTTGAAACCAACTCCCAAAAACTTAAGGCACCTCTCGCGAGTAAAAATCCTCCGAATGCAGTGACAGTATCTCCCGGCCAAGGAGGGAAAACGTTTTCGGTAAAATTGGAAAATGCGAAAAAAAACCAGACCAAGGCACTTGGCAGACCGGATACCCAATCCAATAGTGTTTGGATATAAAAATCGAATCCGGCGAATTGCATCTAGAAAAGGATTGTCAAGGGGGAAGCGTTAGATTCAACTAAATTTCGTGGAAGGCCGTAGTTTCTTGCAAGTCCTCGGTTCGGTTCTGATCTTTTTACTGATCGGGAATGTTTCTCTTTTTTCTCAGGAACCAAAATTACCCGATTTGATGAGTCCTGACCCGGTAAAGGTCAAAAAGGTCAGGGACAGACCTAAAATTTTTAGGCATAATCAACTCACTATCGTAGAAAAACCTTACAAGGCCCCTTCTTCCATTCCGAGCAATTTTGTTCCGGACGATTCGGAAGTATTGTTTTTTACCGAATTGAAAGCGGATCGTCTCCTGGAAAATAAGGAAGCAGTTGTAGTTTTTAAAACTACTCTTCCAAAAACTACGATGGAGAGATATTACGAATATTTGATCTCCAGTTTCGGTCATAAAATTTTACAGAGTCAAAAATCGGAGGAGAAAAGTTTATATTTGGTGGATGTTCTTCGGCATAAAATTTTAGCGATCACCATCCATTCGGACGAAAAAGGAAGTATCGTAAAATTATTCCAGAAAACCACGAACGGAGGATTTTGATGTCCCCGAAAGAAGGACAGGAAACCAACCGAAAACTTTTTAATCTGGTCCTCGGAATATTCTGCATAGGGACTGGAATGTTACTTTTCGTCGTTTTAAGGCCCTATTTTTATTCCGCTCTTGTCGCTTTGATCTTATACTTAGCCACACGAAAACAATACAAACAATTAAGAAGATTAGTAGGTCCCAGGTTCGAACCATTGGCTCCTTGGATCATGATCGGCTCGGTTTGTATGATCGTAATTTTACCTTCTTATTTTATGATCCGTACTCTGATCGAAGAATCTCTCTCCATTCTATTTAAGATCCGTATCTCTCTTTCGGAAGATAAGATCATAGATACGATCATGAGCTTGAATATTCTCACCGATCTTTTTACGGATAATCCTTTTTTTTGGGTAAAACTTCCTGAAATTTACGGAGAGTTTGCTAAGAATTATATCGATATCCTAAACTTGGATAGTTTATATGCAGTTTTAAGTAACGCTTCTTCTTTTATTCTAGGTTCCATCGATCTTCCCGCCGGGATCATCATGAATCTATTCTTCTCACTTTTACTTTTGTTCTTTTTTTACCAAGACGGAAGAAAGATCGAAAGATTCATTTTGGACAATCTGCCTTTCTCCACCGAGGTGGAAGAACAAGTGGGAAGGAAGGTCGCTTCGGCTGTACAGACCGTATTTAAAGGAAATCTAATTGTCTCCATTATGCAAGGTGCAGGCGTTTATATTCTTCTTTTATTCGCAAAAATTTCCAACCCATTCTTATATGCGAGTCTTGCGGCATTTTTCTCTTTGATCCCTGTGATCGGAACTTCGGTGGTTTGGTTGCCGATCGGACTTTATTTAATGTTCATAGAGAATAATATCATAGGTGCTAGCTTATTTATGGTAATGGGTCTAACCTTGTATATCGTTCTGGAAAATGTTGTAAAACCTAAGATGCTAGACAAAAAACTTAGGATACATCCTTTGTTGATATTTTTGTCCTTGATTGGAGGGATCCAAGAGTTTGGGATCATGGGATTGGTTCTTGGACCGGTTGCGGTTACTATGGTTGTGATCCTTTGGGATTTCTGGAAATTATATAGAAAAGACTTTTTCGCCAGTTAATTTCTGATGGAAGAAACAAAAACATACTCAGTTTCAGAGATTAATTCTATCGTTAAACAACTTCTGACGGGGCCGGATATTCTCCGAAATATCTGGATCCAAGGAGAGATCTCAAATTATTCTAAGTCCCACCAAGGTCATATTTATTTTAACTTAAAAGACGCTAAGTCCCTGATCGCTTGCACGTTTTTTTCTTATAGTAACGGAAGATATAAAGGGAAACCTCTAGAGAACGGAATGGAGATAAAAGCGTTCGGAGGGATTTCCGTTTACGAACCTAGGGGTCAGTATAATTTAAATATTTCTAAAGTAGAAGAATTGGGTCAAGGCGATCTTCTCCTCCAGATAGAAGAATTAAAAAGAAAACTCGCCGCCCAGGGTGTATTCGATCCGGAAAGAAAACGAAAACTTCCCGCATTTCCTTGGAGGATCGGAGTGGCTACCTCCCCGACTGGGGCGGCAATCGAAGATATTATCCGTATATCTAAACAAAGATTTCCTAATATAGATATTCTAATCTCTCCTTGTCTTGTGCAAGGAGACGGAGCACCTGAGTCCATAATTTCCGCGATCAATCTTTTAAACGATCCTAAGTGGGATGTGGATTTGATCATTGCAGGTCGGGGCGGCGGAAGTACGGAAGACTTAATGGCGTTTAACGACGAAAAAGTGGTACTTACATTTGCCGGGAGTAGAGTTCCTATTATTTCCGCAGTGGGTCACCAGATAGATTCCGTTCTTTCCGATCTGGCAGCGGACCATTTTGCACCTACCCCTACAGCGGCTGCAGAAATGGCTGTGCCCGAAATGGAACTAGTGGAGTCGGGACTTGCAGAATTCGAAGTTCGACTCAAAACCGCTTTAAAAAATCAGGCGGGCAATTTGAAAGAAAAGCTTCGAATACTTACGAATAAAAAGGCATTTTTAGATCCTAGATCCATGCTGAACGATCGAATCCTTCAATTGGATGAGATCAATTCCAGGATCCATCTATTGGGAAAAAACTATTTGATGGGCGCCCAGAATAAATTTAGTCCGGTATCGAATGGACTTCTTACTTCCTTTAAATCCCAGTTGGAAAGAAAGAAGAAGGAGTTCCAACTATTATCCGGAAAGCTGGATGGATTTTCTCCTTTGGGAACCTTAAAAAGAGGATATTCCGTGGTTCGTAAGAAAGGAAAAAAAGTCGTTACATCTCCGGTTCAATTGGAGAAAGAGGAAGAACTAGAGGTCATATTGGCGGAAGGTAGGATTCGGGTTTCTTACCAAGGTGAAATACAATGAGCAAAAAAACGGAAATCAGTTTTGAACAGGCCCTAACCGAATTAGAGCAGATTGCGGAGAATTTGGAAAGAGGACAATTGACCCTGGAAGAATCCATCAAATCTTATGAAAGAGGAATGGAACTTAAGATCCTTTGCCAGGCCATTCTCGCGGAAGCGGAAGGAAAAATAGAATATCTTTCCAAATCGGGAAGCGGAGAAACCCAAAAAAAGACCGCAAGTCCTAAATCGGAATCTTCTTCCAGAGCGGCGTCTCCTCCGTCGGACGATGATGAATTGTTTTAAGATCTTGGAATTTTTTATAAGAAAAAAAGGCGCCTAAGTTCGGCGCCTTTTTTGTATGAATTATAATCCTGCTTCTTTGATAAGAGTATTATAAATGTATCCGTGAGACGCAATAACGATCGGAAAGAAGGTTACATAGATCACGAAAAGTATTAAATACGTTAAGTATTGGCTTATAAGTCCAGAGATAAAACCAAGAATGAAAGCCGCTATAATTAAGCAGATCACCAATGCTAATGAACCTAAGAAGATAATCCATTTTTTACCGTAAGTGATCTCATTGCTCTTTTTGATCGCTTGGATCGGATCGAGACCCTTATCGAAAAGTAGAAAAGTAGCTTGTCCCCATGCCACACCGATTACAAATGCAGGAATAATAAAGAAAAGTATTCCGGCATAAAAACCAAGCATCACAAAACCCACGGTTAGAAAAAATTCACCTATATACTTTCTATTTTCTTTATTAAATATATCCATAGGTGAAAAGGACTCTCCTTTTCCTATTTTGATCGGGATTAGGACAAATAATCCGATCGATGTTCCAACGTTCAAATACGGTATCCAAACCGTTAATACCCAAAGAATAAACGCAATAAATAGGGGTATGAAGTTTTTTAAGCCCAATTCAATGCTGTTTTTAATGATACCTACTATACTTAGTGGTTCGCCTGTCGACATCCGTTTTGCTCCTTAATGGATCTGGGAACGGAAAGATAAGGCTGCAAAAGCGATTGTCAATTATTTATTAAACTGTGATCCCAAATTCATTGAACGGACAAAGTAATTGTCCCAGCATCCGTGACTGGAATGACCAAACAACGGGTAGAACCGTTTGTGGTACTTAATGCGGAATACGATTCGGTTCCGATATTTTCACTTCTAACTTCTACCTGACTAAAATCCGTTGGGATTAGTACAGCATTCTCCGCACCGATCCATAGATCGGCTTCCCCACTTGTAAAACTAACGTTGAAGGTATTTGTTGCGCCGTTTCCGGTAAAAGAATAGAAATAATAGTAATAACTGGCCCCGGAGAAAGTATTCGACCCTCCCGTAACGATAGAAGGGACCGCGGAATCCGCACAACCGCCGATAGGTACAGGAGTAAAACTGGCTCCATAAGCGGAATACAAAAGGCTTGCAGCAGTATCATCTGTGGAATCCGTGTCTCCATTGGAACAAGCTACAATAAAGACGAGGAAGAAGGAAAAAAATAGAGTTTTTGGACCCAATAATAACCGCATGAAAAATAAACTCTTCGTATCTTAGAACCTATTCTTCTTTATTCGTTCCAAAGACCCAACTTTTTATTTTGGACCTAGAGATACAAAAAGGCCCGCTTTGGTGGCGGGCCTTTCTTTAATTACTGGATACTTCCGCTCCTATTGACCGCATTCTGCCACATAGTAGTGAAGAAGTCGGCGGATCTATAGACAGGTTCCAGATCGGAACGTTTTAAGCCCTGTTGTCTCAAGTCTTCAAAGAAGTCAGGCATAAGCCCTATATGGGAAGCACCTTCTGTATTGAAGTCGAATGTACGATTCCCGAAGGAGTATTTTCCCATAGAAGGATTCGCAGCAAGAGTTGCCGCTAATCTAAGGGAAGAATCCGGAGAGAATGGATATCCTACTTTGGAAGCCTCCGGTTGTGCAATGACGGAGGTTCCGCCAGGGCAAGCACGGGTCCCATAACGAGGGCCAGGCATATGAGCAAATCCGTTAAAATCTGTTCCGATAGCGATCCGACCGTCATAAGAAGGATCACCTATTAGATTTTTGAGATATTGGTAGGACTGAGCGAATGTCTGGCTAGTTCCCCCGCAAGCGTGTGCGATATAAGAACCGTCGCTATTCTGTCTCCACTCACTGACCTCTTCCAGGTTTCCTTGTCCTACAATTAGCCCGATCATACCACCCAAGGTACTGATACGTTTGAGTGCTGCTCCTGTCGGGTTGGCCTCATGTCGATTTCCCTTATTTGCCATATCGTATACACCGGTGTGACCCGTTACGATACCGGGATAAGACTGTTGCTCGGCAAAGGTAAGAGCTCCATCCAAGGATTTTGCGGACATATGACCCACGTCGATGATCATTCCTTTTTTCATCAACTCTCTGAGTATCCTTTGTCCGTAAGTGGTTAGACCAGCAGTATTACAATCTTGACCGTAATGTTTACAGTCATACTTTGTCCCGCTTCCCAAGATATTATATAGTCCCGCCCCGCCAAATCCGTTTGTTTTCAAGTGGATCGGGAACACATAACGTAGTCCGAGATCGTAAAGTTCCTGAACACCTTGTGTGATCATGGAATCGTTACAGTTGCTTCCGGTACAATCTACCAGATAATCTACTTCTGCACCTAAGACCACGGCGAGTTTACCGCCGGAGATCACAGTTTGCGCTTCCGCTGGGGTTTTTACGATACGGAACCAACCTTGTCCTGGACCACCACTTTGTTCATCGATCCAAGCTTGCATATCGTACACAGCTTGGGTCTGGCGGCGCAAGGTGTTCATATCGTTCAAGTCATAGACCGGATCGGTAGCGATCGCTATCCCTTTGATGATGTCCGGGAGTCCGTTATCCGTTGCTCCGAACATATAGTCGCCGTTTACTGCGAGTACTACCATGGCTCTCATCCCGCCTTCATAAGCGCGTTTGATCCATTCATAATACATGGTTTGGTGAGTGTAACTATTATTAGCCGGCCAATATGGGAAACTGCTATAACCTCGGTTATCGTGACGAACCGTTCCTAGTAAAGCTCCGATAATATCGTCTTTTACGATAGCCTCTACCCTAGAGTGTCCGGCCGAATGTCCTTCGTCGGAAACGCTTGGGCAATCCGCTAGTGCGGTTGCAGGTGCTCCGAATGGAGAGCCGTGGAAGATCACTCCTCCAAAACCTAAATGTGCCATTGGGTGAGTATGAAGATCTACGTAGCCCGACAGAGTTCCGGTTCTCTTGAGAGAATCGTTCGCTCCTCTGGAATAAGCTTGTGGAGCAGTTTCACAACTAGAATCCGCAACATACCATTCACCCCACATTCCTGTGGCACCCCCGGTGTTTACACAACGATGAGGAGTTGTATAAGTTTTCCCTGCGATGGTAATCGGCATTTTAGAGCAGGCTTCTTCCCAACTCACACCGACTATATTCCATAAACGTGATGAATACTTTCTTTTGCCTGCGTAAGTACCGGAAGATTGACAACCGTCATTCTTGTGAGTATAGTTATAGATTCCGCCTTCGTCCGGTGCAGCCCAGTTCGCTTCGCAAGAATCGTCGATCAGATCGAATTCTCCCCACATATTGAATCCCGTATTTACGCAACGAGAAGGTTTGGTAAATGTTTGGCCAAGAATGGTCGCCCCCATATTCGCACAGGTTGTTTCCCAACTCTGTCCTGATGGGATCCCGTAAAGGATCGCGGAATACTGGCGTTTGCCCGGAAAAATGGATTTGCATCCATCCTTTTTAAATGTTCCCCAATATGGATCGCCGAAAACGGACGTACTCGTAGCAAAAACAGCCAGGAATACGACGCCTAACGCAGGCCCTCGTAAAAAAGACCGACTTTTCATACGTATCTCTCCCTACTTACTTGTTTATTTGTCTTTTGTATTCTTCGGTTACGTTTTTCAGCTTTGTGCCGTATAGTTCTTTACCGGCAAGGATCATTCTGCGTTTTTCATCATCAAGGCGCTCCGGATATCTTTCTTCCATTAAGCGCAATAGTTCCAGTTGGTCCTCCTGGAGTTTTATCTGGGAGGTATAATATTCATCGATTTCTTTACGGGTCGCTTTTCCGGAGTATATTTTTCCGTACAATGTGGCCCAATGTTCTAAAAGTTCTTCCTGTGCTTTTTTTTCTCCAGCGTCTTGGGGAGTAGCAACGGCCACCCAATATAGATTATCGGGAGTTTCACTCTTTAATAGAGAAGCAGATACGACCGCGTTATCTTCGTTATAAGGAGAAGAAGAAGTTCCCAAACCGATAAATCCGGAGAACATAGAGAACCCTTCCGAGAAAACATTTTTGGAAGAGGATTGGGTCGCTCCGGTCTGGCTTTTAGTAAAAATAAATATAAGAACGACTATAATAAAAGCGGAAGAGATCAGTAATGCGTTTTTCTTAGATGGCATCGGCCGAACAGTATATTACATTTCGCTCCGTTATGCAAATTCTTTGTAATGATTTATTAGAAAAATATTATAAATAATTGGAAACATGCTCTAGGATTTTTTGCAAAGCAAAAGTAGAATAGAAATCGGTACTTAAGTCATAAAATTATAAACTAGAACACGCAGTACTATGATAATTGCTTGTATTCTTGGAGAAGAGTTCATTCTTTTTTCTGGAATTTATGGCTTTTCTTGTTCATCTTTTTGACAAAGTTTTTTCACTTGTTTTCTTAAATCGAATGACCAAGCAAAAAAGGGAGTTTTTTAAAAAGGAAAAAGATCCAATCTGGGATTATGCAGGCGCTATTTCGGTTTTTTTTCGGGCTCAATTATCGTTTTGCACTCAGACAGTATAGAAAGGCAAAGATACTTTCTTCCGTAAATTTTGCTCCGATCTTTACCCGAAACGCATACCTGGAAATTTTAATCGTACTCAGATACGTTTATCTCATTCTGCCTATCATCATTCTTCCCTTTGCGTTGTATGATCTGGTAGATGCGTTTTCGGATGCAAAGGACAATTCTTTCGTTCTATTCGATCTGGTATTTTATTTCGTGTTTCTGACAATGAACGTCCTTTTAAATTCGGGTCGTCTGCATAGGGCAGATTTGGATCGGATCAAACTACTTTGTAGGATTGGAGTATTTCTTCTTTCCCTAACCGGGACCTGTATCACAGTCGTGGTTTTTCCTAGGCTTCCTGAGATCTCACTTTTCTCCGCTGCCATGTTCAGCGTGGCAATCATGTTTAGATTCCCGGACCAAACAAAGTATTTCGTGTATGCCGTCAATTTTGCGATCTTATATATTTTTATCTATTACAGCGGGAATAGGGAGCCTGTACTTCTGCAAAACCCTTTGGTAACGCTATTTTTGATCCTTATTTTCGATCGTGTGTCTTTCTTAACTTTGGCGAATACCTATTTGAAAACCCAGAGAATCATTCGTTTGAATGAAAGATTACGGGAAGAAGATACGAATAAAAGTGATATGATCAGTATCGCAGTCCATGATCTGAAAAGTCCACTTTCCGGTATCATGAGCATCAGTACGATCCTGCGCAAAAATCTAAAATCGTTTTCGGAGAAGGAAAAAAAAGAGATCCTTACGGATATAGAAAGTTCTTCTCGGAAAATATTAGGTCATATCGATGATCTTGTCGGGATTGCAGCTTCCGGTTTCGAAAATATAAAAATAGATGATAATATTTTGAATATTAATTCTTATATAAGATCTACGATCCAGAACTTCGATTACCAGGCTTCCTTAAAACGGATCCGGTTCCACACGCAGTTCGAGAAAGAAGACCTAAAAATCCGTTCCGATAGAAAAGCGGTCGCGAGTATCTTGGATAATTTGGTCTCGAATGCTGTGAAATATTCTCCCATTGGCGGTTCCATATTCATTCATTCTAAACTGTTAAAAGATAATGGTGACTTTGTTCAGATCCAAATCAGAGATGAAGGAAAGGGATTCACGGACGAGGATAAAAAACTTTTGTTCTCCAGGTTCACTCGTCTTTCCGCCAAACCTACCGGGAACGAACCTTCTACAGGTGTAGGTCTCTATGCAGTTCATAGACTAGTGGAACTACTCGGAGCCAAGATCAGTTTGGAAAGTAAACCGGGACAAGGTGCGACCTTTACACTTCTATTTGCCAAAACCAAAATTTCAGATTGACCTTTTGACAATTTTTTATAGAAATCGCTAAGCATGGTGAGAGCTGTTCTAGTCGAAGACGACAAACTGATGGCAAGGACCATCCAGCACTATTGCAGAGAGGCATTCGGAAAAAATCTAGTCTCTCTCAAGACCTTCGATGAATTAACTCCTGCTCTTTATAGTATTCGTGAAAACCCGATCGACCTTCTACTTTTGGATATCAATCTAAAAGGGCAATCCGGCTACGAGATTCTAAAACTTCCTGAAAAAGATTCCTTTTATACGATCGTGATCTCATCGGATAAACAAAATGCGGTGACCGCGTTTGATTTTGGCGTTTTGGATTTTGTAGCAAAACCGTTCACAAGAGAAAGATTTATAGCGGCGATTGATCGTATGAAATCGGCCTCCGCTTCTAAAGCGGATTCTACGCGAAAAAATAGTATTTCCTTGAAGAAAGACGGAATGATAGAAGTAATCCGTTTCCAGGACATTCTATATTTGGAAGCTTCCGGCAATTTTACCGAGATCCATCTCAAGTCGGGACGTAAAGAACTTATACGCAGAACCATGGAGTCCGTTCTTTCGGAACTGAATTCCGATTTTTTCCGTTCCCATCGATCCTTTATAATCAATCTTTCGGAAGTGAAGAAGATATTACACGGAAAAGGAAACCATTTCAAAGTCCTTCTAGGCGAATCTGCAGAAGTTGCCCTATCCAGATCGAATTATAATACCTTGAAAGAAATGTTGGGTTGAAAGACTTAAAAATTATTTCAAATCAGCGAATTTTTTATCTGCTTAAGAGAAAAAAAAAAGCCCGCAGGGTTGTTGGCGGGCCGGTAAAATCTATTACGTTTTAGATATCTTTATTGGATGCTCGCACCTCTTGTGACGGCGTTCTGCCACATAGTAGTGAAGTAGTCAGCCGAACGATACACAGGTTCCAAATCGGAACGTTTTAAACCTTGTTGTCGTAAATCTTCAAAGAAGTCCGGCATAAGCCCGATATGGGATGCACCTTCCGTATTGAAGTCGAAAGTCCGATTCCCAAAGGAGTATTTTCCAAGAGAAGGAAGAGCCGAAAGAGTTGCAGCTTTTCTAATGGAAGCATCCGGTGAGAAAGGATATCCTACTTTTGCCGAATCCGGTTGAACGATTGTAGAAACTCCTCCTGGACATGCGCGGGTTCCGTAACGAGGTCCAGGCATATGCGCAAATCCGTTAAAGTCGGTTCCGACAGTGATCCTCCCATCATACGCTTGGTCACCGATCAAATTTCGGAGATACTGATAGGATTGAGCGAATGTCTGTGTGGTTCCTCCGCAGGCATGTGGAATATAGGATCCATCGGAGTTTTGTCTCCATTCCCCTACTTCCTCTAGATTTCCTTGTCCTGCGATCAGTCCGATCATTCCACCTAACGCGACAATACGTTTGATAGCTGTTCCAGTTGGATTTGCCTCATGGCGATTTCCCTTATTCGCCATATCGTATAAGCCTGTGTGACCGGTAACGATACCCGGATAAGCCTGTTGTTCCGCGTAAGTCAAGGCTCCGTCCAAGGATCTTGCGGACATGTGACCCACGTCTATGATCATTCCTTTTTTCATCAGGGCTTTCATGATCTTAGGTCCGTAAGAGGTTAAACCTGCGACGTTACAATCCTGTCCGTAATGTTTACAGTCATACTTTGTCCCGCTTCCCAGGATATTGTAAAGACCTGCTCCGCCGAATCCGTTCGTTTTCAAGTGGATCGGGAAGATATAACGTAAACCTGCGTCATACATTTCTTGAACGCCTTGAGTGATCATTGCGTCAGTACAGGTCGTACTAGTACAATCTACTAGATAATCTATCTCTGCACCTAATACGACCGCAAGCTTGCCTGCTGCGATCACAGTTTGAGCTTCTGCAGGAGTTTTAACGATCCGGAACCATCCAAGACCCGCTCCTCCGCTCTTCTGGTCGATCCAAGTCTGCATATCGTATACCGCTTGGGTTTGACGGCGCAAAGTGTTCATGTCGTTTAGGTCGTAGATAGGATCCGTTGCGATTGCGATACCTTTGATAATATCCGGAAGGCCGTTATCCGTCGCCCCGAACATATAATCACCGTTTACCGCAAGGACCACCATAGTTCGGAGTCCCCCTTCATAGGCACGTTTTACCCACTCATAATACATGGTTTGGTGAGTATAACTATTGTTTGCCGGCCAATATGGGAAACTTGCATATCCTCGATTATCATGTTTTGCCGTAGAAAGTAGAGCTCCGATAATATCGTCTTTTACGATTGCTTCTACTCTAGAGTGTCCTGCAGAATGACCTTCATTAGACATACTTGGACAATCCGCTAGTGCGGTTGCCGGTTCTCCATATGGAGATCCATGGAAGATCACACCTCCAAAACCTAGATGTGCCATAGGGTGAGTATGAAGATCCACATAACCTGAAAGAGTTCCTGTTCTTTTGAGAGAATCCTGAGCACCTCTTGTATATGCTCGGGGAGATGACTCACAACTGGAATCTGCAACATACCATTCACCCCACATTCCTGTAGTTCCGGTATTTACACAACGAGTAGGAGTGGTATACGTTTTACCTGCGATGGTAAGAGGTAATTTAGCGCATGCTTCTTCCCAGGAGACACCTACCACGTTCCAGATACGGGAAGAATATTTTCTTTTGCCCGCGTACGTTCCGGAAGTCTGGCAGCCGTCGTTCTTATGAGTCCAGTTATACCCTCCACCGTCGTCAGTTGCAGACCAGTTTGCCTCGCAAGAATCGTCGATCAGATCGAATTCTCCCCACATATTAAAACCCGTATTTTTACAACGACTAGGTTTCGTAAATACTTGGCCGTTAATGGTTGCTCCCATATTCGCGCATGTAGTTTCCCAGCTTTGGCCCGAGGGAATCCCGTATAAGATTGCCGAATATTGACGTTTCCCTGGGAAAATCGATGTGCAGCTGTCCTTCTTGAATGATCCCCAATAAGGATCCGCGAACACGGATACACTTCCTGCGAAAAACATCGTACATACTACGAAGCCGAATGCGGACCTTCGTATTGACCGATAATTCATAATTCTCTCCGAATCTATTTTTGGTTTATGTGTTTTTCATATTCATCTTTTACGTTTTTTAGCTTTTTAGCATATAGGTCCTTTCCTGCCAGGATCATTCTTCTCGAATCGTCGTTCAAACGTTCCGGATACCGATCCTCCATGATCTTCAATAGTTCCAATTGATCTTCATGTAGTTTGATTTGTGTCGTAAAATATTCGACTATCTCTTCGCGAGTGGCTTTTCCCGAGTAGATCTTTCCATAAAGAGCCGCCCAGTCCTCTCTGAGTTCATTTTGGGCCTTCGTTTCCGCGGCATCTCTTGGAGTTGCCACCGCTATCCAATATAAATTGTCAGGAGTTTCGTTTCTTAAGAGAGAAGCAGGTATAAGTCCTTCTTCTTCCTGAGCGGAGGAGAAGGAACCCAGGTTTAAAATATTCGAAAATGCGGAGAAACCTTCGGAAAAAACGTTTTTTCCGGAATTAGGAACGGCAGCATTCTTGGAAGAAGAAGGTACAAGCAATAAGAGCAAAACACCTCCTACAAAAAGTGATGAAACAAGGATGGTTATTTTCCTAAAAGACATATATAGGAAATTACTAGGTTTAAAGCTACTCTGCAATGAGTTTGGGGTGAAAGTGGATCAAAGTATGATGAATGGAAAAATTCTTATTAATCCCTTATATAAGGGAACGAAATAAGTCGGCTTTATTTTCAATCGATCGTTATATAAAGAGATTTCGGCTAAATGTCCCGATTTCGCATAACAGTATTATTGTTATGCGAAATAAATCGGAGATCTGATTTTTCGGAAAAAATAGCGGATTCTCGGCTATAAACACCGGCAAAGAGGACCAATTAACTGCCTTGAGAGGGAGAGGATTGGAAAA
Organism: Leptospira sp. WS58.C1; assembly: GCF_040833995.1. Taxonomy (NCBI): domain Bacteria; kingdom Pseudomonadati; phylum Spirochaetota; class Leptospiria; order Leptospirales; family Leptospiraceae; genus Leptospira; species Leptospira cinconiae. The sequence goes on along the minus strand of NZ_CP162137.1, from coordinate 1,984,134 downwards.
TCGTTCGTCGCATACAACCCTGCATCCTGCCGGTTGAACTTTGTTCTTGGAAGTTTCCATGAACCAAAAACGTGATCCCATAGTGTAATCGCACCGGAGCTGTAATTTCGATCGCCAAAGTCTTTCTTGGTTGAGTGATGCCAGCGGTGTAATTCCGCAGTATTCAAAAAGATTGATAGCTGAACGTTTTTAAAATCGATGTTCATATGATTGAAAATGGAAAAAAAATTGTTTAGGCCACCGGCAATGAGAATTGTTTCCGAATCCGCGCCGAGCAGCAGTAATGGACCAAGCCCCGTGACTACGTTCCAGGCTGCATTCAGGGGATGAGCACGCATTGCATTCAGCGAATACACCCTATTTGGCGCATGATGTACCGCGTGAATCTGCCACATAAAATCGTTCCATTCATGTGCAGCGCGATGAAGTATATACGGTCCAAATCCTGAAATCAGGAGCGCAAGAAGAATCGAAAGCGGTAACGGGATCGTCGGCCAGAGATGGGAACCAAAACTCAATTGCGAGAACAATACCGTTAGCCCACCCTTCACAATCACAGAAACGATCATCGTAAGAATGCTGAAGACTCCGTCTAATTTTGAATCATTCTTAATTCCTCTCCAATCCTTGTGGTAAGGCATCCAATTTTCCATTAGTATGCCGATGATCGCAAATCCAAGAAGGATGAGTGTTCCTTCCGACGGATAAAGCGATAAGCCGATCGAGTAAGCGAGCAGAAGAAACGGGAAGCCAAATTTCCTCATTATCCGCCGGAATTCGTTGTGATATTTTTTCTTTGATTTCATACTTTATTTCCTAGATAATTTTATATATTTAAATATATCAATATATTGGGCCAACGTTAACGCTCCATTCTTTGTCAGCAACATCCTTTCAAGAACGAACTGAGCTTGTCGATCATGGCAATGATGCGAACCTTATCGGGACGATAATACACTTCCTTCCCTTGTTTTCGACGTAATAGCAGGCCTGCCCGGCAAAGAGTGGTTAATTGAATGGAAATGGTCGATTGTCCAAGATCTGAATCCTTGATTAAATCACTCATTGCGCGTTCTTTCCCATTGTGGAAGGACATCAAAATTTTTTGTCTACTCTCACCGGAAACGGCATCTAAAAAAATTTGCAGTTCCCGATCCATCTGTGTATATTTTGACATATCTAAATGTATCAATATGTATTTTTTTTGAGTTCCCCGTCTACAAAAAATTTACCTTCGTTTGTCACATTGATTTTTTCTATAAGAATACGTTACAATACGAGCGTTGCCCTAATCGATCGTATGTTACTTAACGGGAGTGTGTGATTGCAGCCACTCTATGTTTTTCGTATCAATTTTTTTAAAATATAACGTAAATTATACCAAAAAGACTAAACAAATGTGGATCTAAAGGGTCTATAAAGAAGATCGTAAATAAACCGAAATTTGCTAAGATTGGAAGGAAAGGAAAGATTGGCTCCCCCTGCAGGGCTCGAACCTGCGACCCAGTGATTAACAGTCACTTGCTCTACCGACTGAGCTAAAGGGGAGTGTCTGGTAGCAGAATCCAGTTTTTAGAAATGAGGCAGGCTGGCAATGAAAAATCTTCGAGACATAGGTATTTTCTGATCAGATCTACGGACAATTTTCCGGCAAAAACCGAACAGCTTTTGGAAAAAGTACTACCAGGAAATTTGAAAGCTATAGTAGCGTGACATAATCCAAAAACGCACTATTTTTTGCTGGAGTTTCATAAGGAGCATGCTATGAAGCTAAATAAACATTTCACTTCACCTGAGAAGGGATTTTCTAAGGACCTAAATTGGGTTAAGAGGAATTCTAAGATCTCTAACCCTGACGGATCCGTTGTTTTCGAAGCTAAGGACATACTTGTTCCGGACCAATGGTCTCAAGTTGCCGTCGATATTCTTGCCCAGAAATATTTCAGACGTAAAGGAGTGCCGAAATACTTAAAAAAAGTAGATGAAAAAGGCATTCCGGAATGGTTACAGCGCTCTGAACCGGACACTGAAAAACTTTCTTCCTTAAAAGCAGAAGATCGTTTCGGCGGTGAGAGTTCAGCGCAGGAAGTTTTTCACCGTTTAGCGGGTTGTTGGACCTATTGGGGATACAAATACGGTTATTTTTCCGACGAAGAAAGTGCTAGAACTTTCTATGAAGAAGTCTCTTTCATGCTGGCTTCTCAAATGGCTGCTCCCAACTCCCCTCAATGGTTTAACACCGGATTACATTGGGCTTACGGGATCGACGGCAAATCCCAAGGACATTTCTATGTGGATCCTACCAGTGGAAAATTGGTAAAATCCTCTTCTGCCTACGAACATCCGCAACCTCATGCATGTTTTATCCAAAGTGTAGACGACGATCTAGTCAATGAAGGCGGGATCATGGATCTTTGGGTCCGTGAGGCTCGCTTATTCAAATATGGTTCCGGAACAGGAACCAACTTCTCCAACTTGAGAGCGGAAAATGAATCCCTTTCCGGCGGGGGAAAAAGTTCCGGTTTGATGAGTTTCTTAAAAATCGGAGACCGTGCTGCCGGTGCGATCAAGTCCGGAGGAACCACTCGTCGTGCTGCTAAGATGGTATGTTTGGATGTAGATCATCCGGATATCGATCGTTTCGTAGACTGGAAAGTGGAAGAAGAGAAGAAAGTAGCTTCTCTTGTAACCGGATCCATTCTGAACAACAGACATCTAAATGCGATCATGAAAGCTTGTTACGAGATGGAGGGAGAGGATCGTTTCGAACCTAAAAAGAACTCCGCTCTTAAGAAAGCTATTGTAGAAGCTAAGAGAGTTTTAATTCCGGATAATTATATCAAAAGAGTGATCGATCTTGCAAGACAAGGATACAAAGAGATCCTTTTCGAAGAGTTGACCACCGACTGGCAATCCGAAGCGTACAATACCGTTTCCGGACAGAACAGCAATAACTCTGTTCGTCTTCCGAACGAATTCATGAATGCCGTAGAGCAAGACCTTCCTTGGCATTTATATAATAGAACGGAAAAAGAAAAAGCACTCAAAGAAAAAAGAGCCGCTAAACCTGCAAAAACGATCCGAGCAAGAGACCTTTGGGATAGAATTTCTTTTGCAGCTTGGTCTTCTGCCGACCCAGGAACTCAATACCATACTACCATTAACGAATGGCATACTTGTCCGGAAGACGGGAATATCAACGCTTCCAACCCATGTTCAGAATACATGTTCTTGGATAATACTGCATGTAACCTGGCTTCTGCGAACTTACAGAAATTTATCGATCCGGAAACTCTTGTTTTCGACGTAGAAAGTTTCCGTTATCTTTGCCGTCTTTGGACAATCATCCTCGAGATTTCCGTGACCATGGCTCAGTTCCCTTCCAGAGAGATCGCAGAACTTTCCTATAAGTTCAGAACTCTCGGACTTGGTTACGCAAATCTTGGTTCCGCATTGATGATCATGGGAATTCCTTATGATTCCAAGGAGGCTATGGCAATTACCGGCGCCATTACTTCTATCATGCATATGACCGCTTATGCTACTTCTGCGGAAATGGCAAAGGAACTAGGACCATTCCCTGGTTATGAGAAGAACAAAAAGCACATGCTTAGAGTTCTGAGAAACCATAAAAGAGCGGCTTATAATGTTCCTTCCGAAGACTACGAAGGACTGACAATCACTCCTGTGGGAATTGATCCTGCCTACTGCCCTTCTTACCTTTTGAAAGCGGCTCAAGAAGATTCCGATAATGCGGTTTCTTTGGGAGAAGCTCATGGATACAGAAATGCACAGGTAACCGTGATCGCTCCAACCGGAACGATCGGTCTTGTAATGGACTGCGATACTACAGGGATCGAGCCTGATTTTGCTCTGGTAAAATTCAAAAAATTAGCGGGTGGCGGTTATTTCAAAATTATCAACCAATCCGTTCCTCTGGCTCTTCGTAAATTGGGATACTCCCCTTCCGAAATCGAGTCCATCGTGAACTATTGCAAAGGGCATGCTACCTTAAACGGAGCTCCTGTGATCAATACCCAAAGCCTAAAAGAGAAAGGTTTCACGAACGAGATCTTGGAAAAAGTAGAATCTTCTCTTCCTTATGCTTTCGATATCAATTTTGCATTCAACAAGTTCAACTTGGGCGAGAATTTTTTACAAAAGAATCTTGGTATCGCAAAAGAAACATACGATTCTTTCACATTCAATCTGCTCGAGTATTTAGGTTTCTCTAAGGACGATATCAATAAAGCGAACGATTATGTTTGCGGGACAATGACTATTGAGAACGCTCCTTATTTAAAAGAGAAAGATTATCCGGTATTCGATTGCGCGAACAAATGTGGAAAATACGGGAAACGTTATCTTTCTTACGAGTCTCATATCCGCACAATGGCTGCCGCTCAGCCGTTTATCAGCGGTGCGATCTCGAAAACCATCAACCTTCCGGAAGATGCAACGATCGAAGATATCAAAAACGCATACTATATCTCTTGGAAGATGATGGTAAAAGCGAATGCTCTTTATCGTGACGGATCTAAACTTTCTCAGCCTTTGAACTCTGTATTGGAACTTCTAAACGGGATCGAGTTAGAAGAACAAGAAGAGATCGCAGAGGCTGCGGTTGCTAAAGATCCTTCTCAATTTGCGGAAAAGATCGTTTATAAGTATATCTCTCATAGACGTAAACTTCCGAATAGACGTGCGGGTTATACACAAAAAGCGGTTGTGGGCGGTCACAAAGTTTATTTGAGAACCGGCGAATACGAAGACGGACAGATCGGAGAGATCTTCGTGGATATGCACAAAGAAGGTGCTGCATTCAGAAGTTTGATGAATGCATTCGCTATTTCCGTATCTTTAGGTCTGCAACACGGGGTCCCTTTAGAAGAGTTTGTGGATGCATTCACATTCTTCAAATTCGAGCCGAACGGTATCGTGACCGGAAACAAACATATCAAAATGAGTACTTCCGTGATCGATTTTATCTTCAGAGAACTTGCGATCACTTATTTGGGAAGATACGACCTGGGCCAAGTTGCTCCGGAAGACCTAAGAGGAGACGAGATAGGTTCCAGGAAATCTTCCGAGTCCATTCAGACTAAGCAGACGGAGCAGCCGCCAACTTCCACAGTAGTGGAAACTGTTCCTTCTTCCGAGCCGGAAACGATTTCCTATTCACAGATGATGAGGACGGAAAAACCAAGTTCAGGGATTGCTTTGATGGAAGAGATCAAAATGGCAAGGATCAAAGGTTATACCGGAGATTCTTGCACAGAATGCGGATCTTTCGAAATGGTAAGAAACGGTTCCTGTTTGAAATGTATGTCCTGCGGGGCAACTACAGGATGTTCTTGATCTAAGAGCCGATCTGGAAGGCCTTTGCTTAAGGTCTAAAATTAAAAAACCTCGAGTGAATAATTTCACCCGAGGTTTTTTAATATCTTTAAAAAAACTGAATATTCTCTTCTATCTCTTCTAAACTGTTCAGGAGAAGTTCAAAAAACTAGCATTATTACGGAATAGGACCAGCCCCTGGCAAACCAGCCGGAGCATTCAGGCCTGGGATCTTAAATTCAGGTCTTTGGAAAGATCCGGTAACAGGGATACATTTTCCATTACCGCTTTTTTCCAGAAGATCCAATGCACCCACTATAATCTGGTTTTCTGCCGCTGAGGCAAAATTTCTTTCTAACTCGAAACAGGCTCTTAGGTTCAATTGGGAATTGGAGAAAGAATCGGAAAGCCGAATATTTCCGTGTAAATCCAATCTTGCGACCGAAGTATCTATAATAAATTCTTCGAATTCCACCATTCCTTGGTCGATTTTGGAAGTGATGAGTATCTTATTTACGAAAAAGTTCTCAATTTTTCCGATAAAAGGAATTTCCGGAAGATTGGGAAAGGATCCGAATTTTCCTTCCGGCATTTTGAGCGAGAATGCTCCGGCAAATCTGCTTGCAGGCACACTCAGTGAATCCAACCGCAAATGGCCTTCCAACTCTCCTATGTTGCCGAGAGTTTGACCGTCGTAGTCTAGTTCCAATTCCTCAATTTCGAAATCACCGTTAACCCTTTTTCTCAGTAGGGAAAAAAGTCCCGCCTTGATCTGAGCGTCTTTTGATCTGATCTTGAATGATTGGCCCATGATCTCCATGGATTTTACGGAAACCTTTCCGAGTAGAACGGAGACGGATAATTCGTTAAAAAATACGCTGCTCGGTTGTCCGGAAGAGGAGTTCATGAACTGACGGACTATATTTTCGTAAGGGAATAATAGGATCAGAAAAAGAAGAAAGGAAACTGTGCCGCTTCCGATCAAGATGAGTTTTTGTTTGAGGGAAAATCTAGGAGTTTCTTCCTCCTCTAATCCTTCAGGAGGTAATTCCTCCAATTCCATTGTGAGAAATTCTTCTTCCTCGTTGGAAATAAGTTCTTCCTCTTCTTCTAATTCAATTTTTTTTGGGCGGGCCATCTTATTTTCCGGGAGCGACACTATAGGCCGCAATTTTCAGATTCACGTCGTAGGTATTTTTATCTTGGTAGGGTTTATTGGTCTGGAAATATTCCACCCTTGCGTTCACCTTATTGCCCTTATCAATATCATACAATACGGACATAACGTCTTCCAGAGGGACACCTCTTAAATTCACTTCGAAAACGATTACCTGATATTTTCCTTTATCGATCGCTTTTGCAGGGATAGGCCTCATCGTGGAAATTCTGTCCTTTACCCCATTATCGGAAAAGATCCTTTCTAATTTTGCCGCGAAAGCGCTTTGGTCGTTCTCCCCAGTGTTCACATTCTCCAATGATCGGAAGAATAAATAATCGGAGATATATGTATCCAATTGTACGGCCAGACCTGGTGTATTATTTACTGTCTCAGAAAGATCTTTCCTTAGTCTGTAGACTTTACGTACAACTAGAAAGACCAGTAAGAAAAGGATCAAACTGGCGGCTATAAGTAATAAAAGTTTTTCCCTAGGTTGTAATTTTTGCCACATAGACGATCCCTCTTAATCGCTCTCTTCGATTTTAGAGGTCACCTCCATTTTGATCACAAAGGAGACTTTAAATGTTTTAAGTCCGAAATTCGGACGGTTACTGTCTAATTTTACGTTTTTAAACATGGGAGAACGAGCCAAGGAATCCTGCACTTTTCCTATTTCCGAGATTTCGTTTACCGCACCTTGGATGGATACGGAACCGTTGTCATAAGTGATACTTTGAAATAGGAAGGGCTGCATTCCAGGGTCCGGAAATTTTAAGGAAATCTCATGTAGTACGTCTAATACACTCGGTTTAGAAAGATACTTTCGATAAAGTTCGGTTTTTCTTTCCGCCCCGTCCCTTAAACTTTTTGCGAACTCTAAAGGGTCCCTGTTGGAAGGAACGCTAGAACCTGTGCTGGATTTTACTTTTTCCGCCAAAACTTTGTTTGCGGCTGCGAGAGTTCTCTTATCGGATATGATCCCTAAAAAAAATACTCCGATCAATAATACTAAAGAAACCGAACTGAGGATGATATGAGGTTTGAATATGCTGATATCGAATAAGTTCTTGTTTAACCTTTTTACATAAGGGGTTTCCAAAAAATCTATTTTAGATTTTTTGGATTGGATCAGATGGTAGGCCATTCCGTAACAAGTGGCAAATCTGTCCGGATCAGTACCTAAAAAATCGTACCTTCTAGCTTGGATCCCTAAATTCTCTCCTAGGAAGGATTCCAGGTCTCGGACCTTACTTCCCTCTCCGGAAAGATAAATAGCTTCCGGTCTTTCGGTTTCTTCTAATGAGAGAAAACTTCTGCGAACTTCTTCGCTTAAAGAAGTGAAAAATTCCTGACAGATAGAGAATGCTTTTTTAATATCCGCAACTTTGAGTTTGTATTCTTTTGCGAATAAGTTCAAACCGTCCTCCGGAGAATGGAACGGCTCGAATTGGATACTAGTCTTTAATGCTTCCGCCTTATCTTTAGGGATCTTTAATGCCTTGGAAATTTCTTCCGTAAGAGTGTCTCCGCCCACGGAAAGAAAACGGGTATGTGCGATCTTTCCATCCTTGGTCACATTCAAGATGGACTTTTTACCGCCGATATCCAACTGAGCGACATTTGTAAATTGGATCTCTTTGTGTAAATGTTTTGAGATGATCGAGCCCAAACAGACCGAATCCACAAAGATCCCGCGAAATACAAGACTGGAATCTAGAAATGGAGAAGCTAATGTGTCGAATTCTGAATGATGGGAAGTATAAGTGATTACATCCGACTTTTCCTGGTCGATTCTCCATACGGAACCTAATACTTCTACGGTTTCCATTGGAAAAGGGACCCTACTTTCTATCTCGAAAGGGATCACTTCTCGGACCGCTTTTTCGGTGGTCAACGGAATGGAGATCTCTCTCACAAAAAGTCTGTCTAAAGAAAGAGAAAGTACGATCGCATGTTCTTCCGCAAAATAGGTGTTTATAAATCGAAGTACATTGGTTTCGTATTCCTTTTCTTCCATTTTGGAAATAGGCATAGACTCGGCTCTCAGCATCGTCAAGTTCCCTGCCACTCTCTGGAATAGTACACCTTTAACGGAATTCGTACCGTAATCTACGGTTAAAAACTTTTCGTATAAGAACATTAATCTTCTCTATAATATAACATCAGGTTATTGGTCAGGTCGAAAATTCCCGTGATCCTACGAACGATCTTAGGCCCTTTCATAACATCGGAACTTTTTTTACTATTGTAGTTTCTTTCTACTTCCCCGACGGCGCTGATCCGGAATATTTCACCCTTTGTTTTGATCCTACCACCGGAAACATCGGTTCCTTCTCCAGCTAATTCTTTGTAAAGGGAAAGTCCGCCTACGGAAGGTATCTGGAATTCCGGAATAGTCTCCAGGTCCTTAATTTCCTTTAAGTAACCGCCCTTTTTGATTTTCATTTTCATGATCTGAAGAACGGATTGGCGGTTCATAAAATCGGATAGAGACATTAAAACGAAGTACGGTGCGGCGTTCAAGTTGATTCTATCATCATAGTTCCTCTGGAATGGGACAAATGCGGTTAAATTATTTGCCAAAACGAAATCGGACTCACCGATCAGGCTTTTTTCCTCGTCGGACATAAAGTCCTTTGAATATTTTTGTTCATAGTCAGGCGGTTTTTGGGATCCATATACAATTTTAGGATTGAATCCTTTTACTGAAGTAAGCTCGGAAAGAGAGTACATGTACCCATTTTTGATTTTTCTCGGCGGGTTCAGTTTTTCATAATAGGAAATTTCAAAATTTCCCTGGCTGTCGTCGTCCAGCCAATCTACGACTGGATTGAAAAGATCCCTTTTCATTCCTAAACGTTCCAGAAGTCTCTGAGCCATTTCTTGGTTTCTTAAATTCAATTCTTTTGTGTCCGCATTGAAGATTGAATTCAGGTTAATTTTTCCATCTTCTCCTTGGATCTTATAATAGATCCATCCACCTCCCATGGGAACCGGAGGTGGATTTAGGCCGATCCCGGATTGGTATAATTGTTCTTCCGGGATTTTTCTAAGTGCTGCCAAAGCTCCTTGGAACCCGGCTTTAGCTAAAAGAGAAGCCTTGAAACCCGACATTTCTCCTTGGGAAATTTTATATTCTGCCATGGATCTTTCCGCAAAGTCCAAGGTGGTAGTTAAGGCGGCTACACCTATACCTCCGACTAGGAGCATGACTATTGCTCCCCTTCTTCTGGAGAATCTTCTGCCCTTTAACCCAAGTCCTGAGTTCATTTCAGAAGCATTCCCGGAAAGGCAAGAGTTTCAAAACGTCTTTCCTTATTTCCCATATTCGCGATGATCTCAATTCGTATAAGGCGAGGGATACTTTTTCTTTGGAAAGAATCCCACTCTTCTTCCCATTCTTTTCCCGTTTTGGAAAATTTAAAAGAGAGAGATTTTACGTTATCCAATAATTCGTATTCTTGTCCGCCTACGAAAGGATAACGATCCACGATCTCATCTTCTCTTCTCATTAATTTATAATAATCTGTGCCGTCCTTTTGTTTTAGATAATATTCCACTTCTCTTACTTCCGGAAGAGCGACTTCTTCCGAGTTTGGATGGACCGCAGCGAATACGATAAAATGATCTTTAGTACTTTCTCCGGGATGTCTTGGTCCATCTTCCGATTTGCGTCCTCTTCTACTTACAAATACCAGATTTTTTTCCGTTTGGAAATAGAATGCCATAGTCAAAGTGCTTCTAATATTCTCTATGACCGAGATCGCTTTTTCTCGATCCACACCTTCCGAGCCTGACGAAGGACGAGTGACTTTTAAAATGGTTGCGTAAGTCCCGAATACCATTCCGAGTAAAACACCCAATAAGGCGGCTACGATGGTTAGTTCGATTAATGTAAATCCGGACCTTTTTCCTTTTCGAAAAAACTTAAGAAAAGTAGAATGGTAAGAAGAATGTTCCAAATCAGTTCATCCTCGCCTTATAGGTCTCGATGGTGTACTGTTCCTTAACCGGTATTCCCTGGTTGTCTCTTCCGCCTGTGGGGTATTCTATCGTTACATATATATGGAAGACAGCGATGAGTCCACCCGTTGCGGATCCCTGGTTATTACCCGTACGTTTCGCGATGAGCTGATTCATACTGGAGTTTGCACCACCTAATAGATCCTCCGGTTTTTTCCCGCTTTCCTTTCCTGCCATTTTTAGAAGATCTAGATTCTCTTCTTTAATGATCGTAGTAAATTTCCAGTCTTGGTATCCGGGAATTTCTCCTGAACTAGTGTCGGCTTGCAAAATGGTGGCAGAATCAATCTGAGCCATTTTAATTTTCGCTAAATGAGTGGCTTCCATTTGGAGCGCCGCTACTTTTTTAAGACGTATACCTTCCGAAACCACCATCAGCACATAGAGAAGCCAACCTGCGGCGAGTGCAAACGCCAAGGTCATTTCTAAAATAGTAAACCCCTGTCTCTTTTTAAGAGGATTCCTTTTTTTAAAACTTACTCGTGCCATATTGTTCACTACGTTTGTATTCTTCCAATTGTTCCTTGGAGATTACGACTTCCCCGTCCTCTATTTCCGATTTCCCGCCGTAACGTTTGACGATCAGTGTCCTTGTGATCTCCGGATCGGGACCTAAATGGATATAAAAATCTTCCGCCACCGCCATAGGAGAGAACGGAATGCGGATCTTTCCGGTATTGTATCTGTAACCTCGTCCATCCATTACGTCCACGATCGCGGAAGAACTTGGAAGTTCCCTGTCCTGGAATACCGGGACTTCTTTCAAGCCGGTCTCGTCCCTTTCTATATCGATGATGGTATACGTTTCCGTATCCACGTTTAGCTCTAGGTAGACTGTCCGTTGGTTGATTTTTGCCCTACGAAAGCAGAAGTTCACAACGTCATGTAGTAACATCGCTTCTTCTTGGGCACCTGGCGTGAGTAAATTGACTAAGGAAGGAAGCACAAGAGCGAACATTACACCGATCAGGAATACTGCGACTCCCAATTCGATCAATGTGAAGCCGGAACGAATCCGGCCTTTCGCTCTTGGGCCCATCTTAGTTTATTTTTTAGAACCGGATGAGGAAGTGAACTGAGGAGGATATTGCTCTTCTTTAGTGATATCGAAGTCTGAATTTAAACCTTCTCCACCTTCTACTTTATCCTGACCAAACGTAATGATCTGGATTTCGCCCGCTCCATCGTATCGGAGTTTGTATGGGTTTTTCCATGGATCGTTGATGGAATCCTTGCTGCTTACCATCGGGATCCAGGTCTCAGGAATTTCTCCGGTAGTCGGTCTTTCCACTAACGCGTCTAGTCCTTGCTCTTCGGTTGGATAACTTCCGAATTTGGAAGCGTATCTTTCTAGATGTAGTCTAAGTTCCTGTTTGTCTTTTTTGATCTTCATCTTTGCGGTTTCGATACTCACTCCACCGAAATCCACACTGACAAGAATGATAGTCATCAAAGCACCTAAGATGGCGACTACGATCGCCAATTCGATAAGAGTGAATCCTTTTCTCCGTTTGTTTCCCGTTTTCAAAGTCGGTTCTCCTATTTCTATTGTTATATACCTTGTAAGTTCTGGGTCAAGCTGAACATCGGAACGATGATCGCCGCCATAATGATACCGATCGCAAATCCCATAAAAACAAGCATCAAAGGTTCGATTGCCTGGGTTGCATTTTTTAAAGCGGAATCCACTTCCTGGTCATAAATTTCCGCGAGCTTATTCAACATCTCGGGGACTCTATCCGAAACTTCTCCGGCGGACATCATACCTAAGACTAGTTGTGGTAATATCTCTGACCCTGTGAATGCTGCGGAAAGTTTCTCTCCTTCTCGGATTCTTTCGCATGCATTCCGTATTTCTTGTCCGAAAACGGAATGATTTACGATTTGTTCCACAATTTGGAGAGAAATGATCAAGGGAACCCTGTTTGTGAGAAGGATCCCAAGATTCCTGGCGAAATTGGATATAAGGACTTTTTTATTCAGGGTTCGGATAATGGGTATTCTAAGAACGAATTTCTCCCATTTTTCCTTACCTTCCGGAGTGGATTTATAAAAGAAAAATCCGATTACTGCAGCACCGATTGCAGGAAAGATAAGAAACCAATATCCGGTTAGGATCTTGGAACTTCCGATCACGATCTGAGTGATCATAGGAAGAGTTGCGTTAAACTCCACGAATAGATGTTCGATTTGAGGGACAACTGTGGTGAGTAGGAAGATGATCACGATCTGTAAAAGGCAGAAAATAATTCCGGGATAAACGAGCGCAGTGGTGACCTTGGCTTTTAACTGAAGATTTTTGTCTTCCATCTCTGCGAGACGAATGAGTGCAGTTTCGTAATCACCTGTTCTTTCTCCCACGGAAACAAGAGAAGGATACTGATTTGGGAATACGTCCGGATGTTTTCTCATCGAATCAGATAAGGAACTTCCTTCTGTGATATCCGCCTGCATTGCGATCACTACTTTTCTAAAAACTTCGTGATCAGTTTGTTCAATGATACTAGAGAGAGATTTATCTAGAGGAATCCCCGCACCCAATAGAGTTCCGAGCTGTCTCGAAAAAAGACCTATGATCTTTTTCGGGACTCTATAAAGAAGTCTAGCTAAGAATGGAAAAAGTTCTCTATCCTTTCTTTCCGCGTCCTCGGAAATTTGACGAACATAGAAACCTTTACTTTTGAGTTTAGCTCTCGCCGAAAGGATACTTGGGGCGTCGATAATCCCCTTCTCTTCCTTTCCCTTTTTGTTAAATGCGGTATAAGTATAAAGAGCCATCGAAGGAAAACTTAAGTAACCCTTAGAACTTCATCCGGGGTGGTGATCCCATCCAATACTTTTCGGATGCCGTAATCTCTCATTGTAGCGAATCCGCTCTCTAAGGCAACATCGTTGATCCTATTCGTATCAGATCCGGCCAAGATAGCATTTTTGATCTTACTATCTATGATCAGAAGTTCGTAAACTCCTGTTCTTCCTTTAAATCCGGTGTTCATACAATGAGAACAACCTTTCCCTTTATACAAAACTCCACCCTTTAGATCCTTTTTGGAAATACCGATAGACTCCAATTCTTGAGGAGTAGGTTTATAGGAAGTTTTACATTCTTTGCATATAGTTCTTACAAGCCTTTGGGCCATAAATCCTAAAACAGTGGATGTGATTAGATAAGGCTCGATGCCCATATCCACTAGTCTAGTCGCCGCAGATGCCGCATCATTGGTGTGTAAAGTAGAGAATACCAAGTGACCTGTTAAGGAGGCTTGGATGGCAATCCTTGCAGTTTCTTCGTCCCGGATCTCCCCCACCATAATTACGTCCGGGTCCTGACGTAGTATTGCTCTAAGTCCCGTTGCAAATGTAAGCCCGATTTTTTCCTGCATTTGCATTTGGGAAACGCCGTCTATCTGGTATTCCACCGGGTCTTCACAAGTAATGATGTTTCTTTCTTCCGTATTCAGCTCGGTCAAAGCGGAATATAATGTGGTGGATTTTCCCGATCCCGTAGGACCCGTTACTAAGATAATACCGTGGGGTTCATAAATCAGAGTTCGCAGAGTTTTGATCAGTTCCGGATAAAAACCCATGGATTCCAAAGAATATTTCTGATCCGTTTTATTTAAGAGACGCATAACGATACGTTCTCCGAACTGACAAGGAATTGTGGAAACCCGGATATCCACATCCTTTCCCGCAAGTCTAAGTTTGATCCTACCGTCCTGAGGTAATCTGTTCTCCGCAATGTTCAAGTTGGACATGATCTTAATACGGGATGTGATCCCTGCATGATAAGACTTCGGAGGGGTCAATACGTTATGAAGAATACCGTCTATCCTGTATCGAACTACTAGACTTTTTTCATAAGGTTCTACGTGAATATCCGAAGCTCTTTCGTTTACCGCTTGGGATAGGATGACGTTCACCATTTTTATGATAGGCGCATCGTCAGAAAGATCTATCGTTTCGTTATCGAAACCTTCCGCGAGTTCCGAGAAGCTGCCTTCCATTTCATTCAACATATCTTTCGCGGCTGCGGAGGTATTGTCGAACTGAGAGTGGATGAGTCTCATCACCTCGGGTTCAGGGGCAAGTATGAATTCTACTTTAAATTCTCTTAATGCAGTACGTACGTCGTCCATTGGGTGAAGATCCGTAGGATCGGACACCGCTACTTTTACGTTTTTTTTATTTAGTTCGAAAGGGACTATTTTACTTTTTTGGATGAGCTTAAGAGGAATACGGTCGTAAACTTCCTCCATTCCCTTGAATTCCAGTTTTTCCCGGAATTCCATTTTGTAAAGCCTAGCCATCGCCTTGAGAACGTCTACTTCTCCGGCGATCCCTTTTTTCTGAAGAATATGTCCTAGGGGTAAATGATTCTTTTTTTGTAGTTTGAGAGAGTCTTCCAGATCCTTGGCGGATATGACCCCGTCTTCTACGAGAATATCACCTAGAGTTTTCACTGTTTATTCTCCGCGTTCCTTGATGGTGGCTTCCTTGTTTAGAACCCTTTCCCTTTCAATTTCATATCTTTCTTGCTGTAGTTTTTTCTTAACTGTCATCTTATCAGCAAGTTCACGATTATCCAAGATATGTGGAGTGATAAAAACCATCAAATTGGTCTTTTTTAACTGTTCGGTAGTCCTACGGAAAATCCATCCCAAATAGGGAATATCTCCGAGAAGAGGGATCTTGATCAGACGTTTTTGTTTATCATTGGAGATCAAACCTCCGATCACGATGGTTTGTCTATTGTCGATAGTGATCGTTGTTTTCACTTCCCTTCTGTTGAAGGTAGGGTTTCCCCCTGCAAGTGCGATGGAGGCAATGTTCTTGATCTCTTGTAAAAGATCCAAAGTGATACGGTTATTCTTATTCACATGGGGGGTGAACTTTAACTTAATACCGGTTGGACGATATTCGTAGTTGTCCACAGTTACTGCGTTTGCTCCACCCAATCCTGCGTTACGGCTTTGGGTTCGGACCGGAACGTCCTGCCCAACGTTGATCTCCGCTTCTTGGTTGTCCAAGGTCAATACTTGAGGTGCGGATAATACGTTAAAGTTCTCGTTTCCTTGATTGGCGCTTAAGATACCTAAGATCTGTTGTGCTCCCGCTTGTACGAAACCAAGAGAGAAGCCGGATAACGTGTTCAGGTTCGGGTTGATCCTACCGCTGGAGTTGATGATATTTCCTTCTTTGGCAAGTCCGGAGTTGAACTGGCTATAAGGACCTTGTCCCTGGAATCTCCAGTCGATACCGAAGTCGTTGGTATCCGTGGAAGAAAGTTCCACGATCAATACTTCCAACAACACTTGCTTTCTTGCGGAATCCAGAACTCGGATAATTTTGCGGATCTCATTCCATTCCGCTTCGGTTGCAGTAACGATGACCGAGTTGGATTCCTTATGAGCGACAGCTTTGATCTTTTCCACCTTCGGAGCAGGAGGAGGTGGTGCGCCGGGAGCGCCGCTCGCAACAGGGAGATCTCCTACCATAGGATTATCCAACTTGATCAGAGTCGCAGCAATTTTCTCCGCTTCACTGAATTCTAATGTATAAATATGAACATCACCGGCAGAGGCTACTGCTCCGGGAGCGGTTTCATCCGGTCTTACATCCAACTCGTTTACTAAAGTGAGTAGTTTATTGATGTCGGCAGTAGAACCGGAAAGTACGATTGTATTCGTATTTCTATAAACGATAATATCGGTATTAGGAGAAGTTAATCTTTTTAAGATCGGTTCCAATTCTTCCGGTTTTACATTTTCCACCGGAATGATCTGGGTGATGATCCGGTTATCCAGAGCTTCCGTTTCCGGGATCGGTTCCTTACCCACACGAACGTAAGGAGATCTGGCAAGTGCATCCTTTAGTTTTACGATTGTGATCAGATCCACTTCTTCTACGATCGCAAATCCCATAGATTCCAAAACTGCCTTCATAAACGGAAATGCGTTTTTGACAGGGATCTCTTTTTGGGAGATGATCGTGATCTTCTTACCTTTTAAACTTTCATCCAAAAGAATGTTTTTCTTAAGGATCGCGCTCATCCCTTTTAGAAAATCATTCAGTTCGGTATCTCTCCAGTTGGCGAAAAAGGTCTTTTCCTTTGTATCCTCAGCTACCGGGGCAGTATTTCTTTTACTTCCCTTTTTGGAAGCTTGGGAGAGTAAACCTTCGTTCACCGAAAGAAGAAGTAAGAACGCGAATGCCGCGTTTCTCAAATATCTGGATCGTAAATCTGTTTTGCGCATTTAATCTTTAATTCCGGATGATGAATTCATAGGACAATATCTTGCCCATTCTCTCTACGTCTACGGATACTTTATCGGCCGTTTTTAAGGAATTCCATATCTCCATCATTTTTACCGTATCGTTTAAAGGCATTCCGTTTACCCGCCGCACCACGTCTCCGGTCCTAGCACCAAGAGAATAAAAAATATGATCGCTGCCTATACTGTAAATTTTGTAACCGGCGATGGTGTTATTTTCCAAATAAGGACCGAATTTTCCCTTATAAAGTTCGGCTACGTTCGCTAATTTCCGATTCACGTCCTGTCTGGACAGAATTTTACGGACTGTATCCGCGGCAGGCGGTCCTCCCGGAATATCTGCCTGTGCTCCCAGTTTGGCTCTGGCTTCTCCCGGTGTTTGGCCGATCTCCACTTTGAGAGATTGGCCTCCTTTTTCCAAAACTACATGGTTCAGTAGAATGGATTTTACTTTGTATCCACCTACCGCTTCCCCCATTGCGAATTCTTCCGCGTTTTGTTTCCCTTTTTCTAAAATAGTGACTCGGGCAAAACTCCAGTGGCCGCTTAGTGTTCCGGTGACTCTCATTTCTTCACCTTCTCCGGTATCTGGAGGAGCGCCAGGAGTTCCATCTGCACCTGCAGCAACTTCTCCGGGAGGAGGTGCTAAACTTCCCCTAAACAAGGAACCTGTTACCATCTCTTTGGCTATTTCAATAGTAATAGAATTTTCAGCTACGGGTCTTCTCGGAGCGGCAGTGGAGGAACCTGTCTGTACATTCGGGGTCAGAAAAAGTAGAAGTATCCCTCTACAAAGATATGCCAGAGAGAAGGAAAAAAATATCACAACGGGGATCAGAACATAGAATGTATGTTTTCTGAATTCGATAAAAATTGCGTTCATTGCGCCCTTCGGATATTTTCACGGAATCATTCTAAAAAAGCCGGATCCAAAAAAAATGGACCGGCTTTTTGAAAGATGATCGCTTAAAGTTTTGCTACTTTACCTGGGTCCAGGTTGGTAACAATTTTTAAGGTCTTCCTAAGTGCCACCTCAGGATTGATCCTTTTTCCGTTATAGAACACCTCAAAATGGAGATGGGAACCTGTGGCAGAGCCTGTACGACCTACGGCACCTATGACCGTCCCTGCTCTCACTTTCGTTCCCTCTTCCACCGTAATTTTAGCACAATGTGCATACATGGTCCTATAACCGTTTGGATGATCTATGATGACGGAATTCCCGTAACCGCCGTTGACTCCGGCAAAACTTACCACACCTTCTGCAGAAGCTAAAATGGGTGCTCCTTGAGGGCCAGCCATATCTATGCCGGTATGGAAACCGCCTCCTCCTGTGTGGAATGGATCTTTTCTTTTACCATATCTGGACGAAAATCTAGCGCCTAAGACAGGGGTGATGAATACTCTTTTGTATTCTATTTTTTGGCGGGAAGCATTTCCCACTTTAACAGGAACACTTAAACTTTGTCCTACTTTTAGAACGGAACCCTTATTTAAACCGTTTGCCTCAGAAATTTTAGCCGCAGTGGTCTTTAAGGATTTAGCGATCCGGAATAAAGTATCCTTAGGTTTTACGATATAGGATTTTATAATAAAGCCGCTTTGGCTAACGATCTTGGAAGAAACGATAGGATTGATACTGATAAAAGAAGGAAGTTCCAGATTGGATTTGTCCTTATGATAACTAAGCGAAGAATACTTATCCTCTTCCCATTCTTGAGGTGATTGAGAGAATAATTGTTTGATCTTACGTTCTTCCTTGTCCGTAAAGAAGGAGGAGTCTTTATTCGCGTAATCGTTGATCGCGTTTTCGTAATTCTTGAGCGGATCGGCCGATAAAGACGAGGTAAGTATGGCGGATAGAATGGGAAGGTAAAGAATCGTCCGTTTCACATATTTAATATCGGCCGCATCGGGATGCCTTCTTGAACCTAGGGGGGAACGACGGCTACTTTTTCTTTTTATATTCCGTGAGCTCATTTGCAACGATCTTATCCAAATCCTCTATACTGATGGTTTTTTTCTCTAGATCTTCGTTTACCTGATAAGCGATCAGCCTGCCGATAGCATGTTCCCTTTTTTGGTCAGCGGGGAAACATTTCACTTTTATTAGGGACGGAGTCGATTCGATGTAGATTCGGACCAACATTCCCTTCTTAAAAGTTTCGGTTGCGGAGACTTTTGTGTCTTTTTTGAGACTATATATCTTATCCTGGTAATGCTCGTTGATCTCGGATAACTTCTCTTTTTTGATCAGTCTGGCCCCGCACTGTAAGGTAAATAGAGCCAATAAAAAAGCGAAGAATCGCACCATTTCATGCATAACTTACTGAAGGTCCGGAAGTGATAAACTAGTTTTTAGAAAAAAAGCGCGAGGCCCGAATTTTTCCGCACCTGTCCAGGTTATGGAGACATACAAACTGACCAAATTTTGGGGAGCTTCCCTTGAGGGAATTCTTCCCTTTCCGGTTTCTGTTGAGATCAACATAAAAAGAGGGATACCCAGGTTCCAGATCACTGGACTTCCGAGCCCTTCTATCAAAGAATCCACCGATAGGATCAGGATCGCTATAGAGAATAGTGGATTCGAATACACTCTACAGAATATTCTGGTTCATTTAGCGCCTGCCGGCAGAAAAAAAGAAGGGACATACTTAGATCTTCCGATTGCAGCAGGGATCTTACACCTAACGGAACAATTGCCACCTTCCGAAAAACTAGAACAATTCCTTTTCTTGGGAGAATTAGGACTGGATGGAACCGTTAAACCTCTAAAAGGGATCCTTCCTATACTTTCCGGATTGGAAAATTTAGGTTTTTCCGCGGCAGTTGTACCTTTTGAAAATCGAAAGGAAGCTTCCCTAATCGGAAAATTTCCGATCTATACGATCTCTCATCTGAAAGATTTAGTCTCTTTAGCCAAAGGAGAGATCAAGCCGGAACCAAGAGGAAGTATAAAGATCAGATCCGAAGTCCTTGCTTGGAAATCAGAATTTCATAAAAGCCAATTGCCTGCCATACGAGCGATTCAAATTGCAAGCGCCGGATTTCATCATTGTTTATTGTCAGGCCCTCCGGGTGCAGGAAAAACAATGCTAGCAAAATTGGCGTATGGATTTCTTCCCAAGATCCAGGAGAAGGAAGGAATTGAACTATTAGGCATTCGATCTTTACAAGAGAACTTGTCCGATACGGAAGTGGAAAGACCTTTTAGGACGCCACATCATACTACATCCGATATTGCTTTGGTCGGAGGATCAAGCAGCCTGAGAATGGGTGAAGTTTCCCTAGCTGGAAATGGGATCTTATTCTTAGATGAACTTTCTGAATTCAATTCTCGAAACTTACAGGCGTTACGGGAACCGATGGAAGAAGGTAAAATTACGATCTCACGAATAAAAGGATCGATCACCTACCCAGCTTCTTTTTTATTTATAGGAGCGACCAATCCTTGTCCTTGCGGATATTACCAAAGCTTAATAAAGGAATGTAACTGCAGTGTTTCCAGTATTCGAAATTACCAATCTCCTTTTAACGGACCGTTTTTGGATCGGATCGAAATATTTTACCATTTGGGTTTTGCGATCCATACGGATGAGAAGAAGGTTTCTATTAATTTAAAATCCATCCGGGACTCCATCCAAACCGCTTCGGACATACAACGTAGTAGACTATTCAGAGAAACAGGGAAACTCTACAACGGAAAATTAAGAGGAGAAGAAGTAGAAAGAATGATCCCTCTTTCCAGGGAGTGCGAAGTTTATTTTTGGAAAGCTGTCGATATACATAAATTCAGCATTCGTAAGGTGGCCCATTTTAGAAAAGTGGCAAGGACGATTGCGGATTTGGAAGGTTCTAAAGAAGTACTTTTGAGGAATTTGGAGGAGGCCCTTGTTTTCCTGAATTCCGGATGGTCTCCGGAAAACAGGGCCGTAACCTAACTTGTTCTTTCGACGGTTTTATTTTTGTGGTTACTTTGACAGGAAATGCGAGAGTTCCATAGCGATCTTATCGATTGCGAAATCAATGTAGTTTTCGTCCTCGATCTTCTTCTTATAGTCCTCGAATTTCCGCTTTTTGATCGGAACTCCTCGTTTTCTCAGGATCACTGGGTCCGGTCCGAACGGGTCGGACCCGGCCAAGTTGCCGAGAATTTGGATGCTTTTCATAGTTACTTCCTTGTAACGATTTAAGGTCCTCATCCTTGAGAACCCGCAGACAATTCGAAAATCGACTCGTTTTTGAAATCGCTTAACGATGGTTTTAGAATAGATTAAGATAATATTTCAGTTCCCTTTTTTCGGTAATAAGGGCCAAGGAGAAGGAGACAAAATGATCTCTAAACGAAACGTTTTTACTCAAATAATACTCGGCTGCCGTTTTCATTTTTTTCATCTTAGCCGGGTGGAATATTTCCAAAGGATGAATCGGCGAAATTTTGGCCCAGTACTTCACTTCCGTAAAATATAGGACGTTTTCTTTCTCACTAATTATGTCGATTTCTCCCTTTTTGATCCGGAAATTCCTTTCTAAAATTCTATGACCTTGCTTAAGAAGTAATTCGACGGCGAGATCCTCTCCTTCTTTTCCTTTTCGTACTTTATATTTGGAGACGGGTCCCATACGGAGACATGTTTCGAAAAAGAAGAATGGAGAGAATATTTTGGATCTAAAGGTAGTCTATTCTTAAAAAATTAAGAGTTCGAGGTAGCTTCCTGGAGATCTAATGCCTTCACGATAAATAAATGATTTTCTTTTACCAGATCCACTAGGATAAGATTTCGCACGAAAGTCCCATATTCGTCTTTTATAATACGGATCGAAGGACGTAAGGGTTTGTCCGCGTTGGCGGCAAGAACGATCCCTACTCTTTTGTCGGAAAGTTCCACGCAGGAACCTACCGGATATAAGGAAACCTGGTTTAAGAATGTTCTTACGATCTTGAGATCGAACTTACCCACATCCATACTGATCATAGACTTGATTGCCTCGTGTGGAAGGACTCTCTGCCTGTGGGGTCTGTTTGTGATAAGAGCGGAAAAATTATCCGCAATCGCATAGATCCTCGCATTTTCCTCAATTGCAGTTGCCGCAATCTTTTGAGGATACCCCTTTCCATCAAAACGTTCGTGATGTTGGAGTGCTACTACCGCCAAACTATTTTTAATTTTGATTCTCTGGGTAAGGACTTGATACCCTATGATCGTATGTTTTAAGATGGATTTATATTCTTCGTCCGTGAGTTGGTCCGTTTTTTCGGAGATGGTTGCGGGAACCTTTGTCATTCCCACATCCGCTACCAAACAAGAGATCGCAAGATCCACCATCTTAGGACGGGAGAAGTCCAGAAGTTTTCCTATAATCAAAGCATAGAATGTGGATGTAGTGATCTGGTTATATAGATAATACCCCGGATTATTCATTCCGAGGATCAGGTAAGAAAGATTATTATGGGTTCTAACAAAGTCCGCCAATGTCTCGCCTTGTTCTCTCACAGGACCGAAATCGAATACCTTATCGTCTGCAACTTTTCTATAAACATCCTGAACAAGTGCGAATGTGTTTTTGTATAGGTTGGAAAATTGTACCTTAATTCGATTTAGGTTATCGTAGATCCCTTTTAAAGGAAGAAGATCCTCGTCTACGATGGTACTGATGATAAAATCCTCCAATTGGGTTTCCAATCTTTCCGGATCCACATCTATCACTAGGATGTCTCCGTGGGTCAATACCTCGGTAATCCCGAATCTTTTCAAACGTTCCAGATCCGAATCAGTGATCGGAGTATTGGAAGTGATGAACAGATTTTCTTTGTCCAGATAAACGGGTTTTGTGAATCTCATACCCGGCTTCAATTCGGACACGTTCAATTTTTTCATTTTTCAAATTCCCTTGTTGCTTCCGCTTTTTGGTTTAGTACGAAAGCAAAAACACCCGCAACCGCTCTGTATAAATTTTCCGGTATTTCATGACCTACCGGTATCGGAGAAAGTGCCTCGGCCAAAGGAGCATCCTCCACTATAGGAACCCCGTGTCTCTTTGCCACACCCTTGATCTTTTCACCTAAAAGACCTTCTCCTTTGGCTAGGATTTTGGGGCCTTTATTTTCTTCCGGTGTAAACTTAAGGGCGATTCCGAATTTCACGCAGTCCATTCCCTTCTCTGTAAAGAGGGCTTATATTGTATCCTGAGTTCTTGGAATCTAACTCCCGATTCTTCTAAGAACTGCATAAATTTTTTACGATTCCGACCTATATGCAAGTACAATTTAGAACTAGTATAAATAGCGGTTAGAATCAGGTCCGACGCGTCTTCTTTTTTCCAATGGAATCTGTAAAGACTCGGGCCGTCTTCTTTAGTCTCCATAAAGAGCACAAATATTCGCCCCGGATCGGTTCCACCCAAATACCCTTCCGCATTTCCTCCCTCCCATTCCCACTCGAAATAAGGAGTCTCGGATTTCCATTCGAAATGTGGAAAATAACTCTTCAAGAAAGCCAGAATACTATCTTCCGAGATGGGACCTTCTTCTTTATGTAGTACTTTCTCCAAAACCCCTGTGAGTCCTTTTTCCAAGGGAGAGAATATTTTGGAATCACCTTCTTCTAACGTTAGTTTCCTTTCTTGTATTTTCCACTCGGAGTTAGTACCGGATAAGGTTCGAGATAAAAGTAATTGTTCCCCTGTGAGAAGGCTGGTTTTAGTTTCCGCTTCGAATGTTTCTCCGTTCCAAACAAGTTTTGCCTTTCCATCCCTCGTACCTTCTTTTACCCAAACCCTAAAAAATGGAGCATCCTTGGATTCCCCTTCGAATAGTTCCGGGTTTTGGATCTTGTTGGAAGAATCTATAAAAAAGGATATTTTATGGGATTCCGGGACTCGATCCGTTTTACGGACCTGAGGATTTTGGTTTTTATCAATCGGATTGGGGGGAGGGATGGGAAACATGGAATTTTTTCGTAAAAGATCTTCTGTGGATTCTTGCTAGTCCCAGATCCCGGATTGCTTGTTCATGTCCCGCGCTGCCGTATCCTTTATGCGTTTCGAATCCGTAACCGGGGAACTTGGAAGCGATTGCTTTCATAAAACGATCCCGTTTTACTTTTGCGATTATGGATGCGGCCGCGATACTTGCGATCCTGGAATCTCCTTTTTTATAATAATAAGACTGGCGTTTTACCTCTTCCGATTCCTTGTATTTGGAAAAATTATAGTTTCCGTCGATTAAGAGCAGAAGTTTTCTTCCCGTATTTTCTATCGGACCTTGGGAACCCTTTCTATAACATTTCAATATACCTTCTAGAACCGCTCTATTGATCCCATAATGATCTATATAGGTATGAGATAAGAAACTGTGGGCGGTTTTATGGGCGGATTCCATAATTTCTTGGAATAGAGACTCACGTTTGGACTCGGAGAGTTTTTTAGAATCGTTCAGTCCTTTTAAGATCTGTCCCGAATAGATTTTTTCCAGGACCTCGGGGGTGAATAAGACCATTGCTACGGACAAAGGACCTGCATAGGGACCTCGCCCTGCTTCGTCTATCCCGCAAGGAAGATGTTCTGGAAAAAATTTCAATTCTTCCGGTTCGAAATTTGCGAGAGGCATTGGATTTTAAGGTGGGAAAAAGGAGAAGAAGGAAAGAGATACTTGCGGCAGAGAATTCCGCCGCAATGAAAAAGATTCTTATTCGGCAGCAGGTGCAGGAGCAGCTGCTTTTGCTTCTTCTGCTGTTTGGCGTTTTCTGTCCTCTGCTACTAAAACTTTTCCGCCTTTCAACTCGCGAATACGAGCTGATTTTCCGGAACGTTCTCTTAAGAAGAAGAGCTTAGAACGACGAACCTTACCTTTACGTACTAGTTCAATTTTAGCGATACGAGGAGAATACAGTGGGAATACTCTTTCTACACCTACATCGTAAGAAATCCTACGAACGGTGAAGGATTTTCCGTTTCCGCCGTTAGAGATGGAGATCACAACTCCTTCGTACACCTGGACCCTTTCCTTACCGGATTCTTGGATTTTATAATGGACCTTTACAGTGTCCCCAACATTGAAATTTAGGGTACGATTCGCTTCTGTTGGAAGTCCGCCTTTTAAAAGTTCTTTCATAAATTCCTCGTAATATCAGGGTCGACTTTCTTTCGATTGGCTTTTCGCCAAGATTCTATCGCCGCGTGGTTTCCGCCCAAGAGAACTTCGGGAACCTTCCA
This sequence comes from Leptospira sp. WS58.C1, assembly GCF_040833995.1. Taxonomy (NCBI): domain Bacteria; kingdom Pseudomonadati; phylum Spirochaetota; class Leptospiria; order Leptospirales; family Leptospiraceae; genus Leptospira; species Leptospira cinconiae. Next base: position 1,959,126 of record NZ_CP162137.1, on the reverse strand, counting down.
GCCATTATACTCGGAAGGTTTCGTATATTGTGGATATTCTAAAACATCCCTTTCGTTATGAGATTCTTCTTCCAGGCTCTCTCGGTCGCCTAAAAAGCCGGGCAAAAGCCTGGACACAGCATCCGTTATGCAGAGGCTAGCCAAATCTCCGGCTGAAATTACATAATTTCCAAGGGACAGTTCTATGTCAACAAGATGCTCTGTAACCCGATGATCCACTCCTTCATAGTATCCTGATATGAGAGTGATCGGTTTTTGGAGCTTGGATAATTTCTCCGCAACGTTCTGATCGAATGGAATTCCGGATGGAGTGGTAAGAATTACGAGTCCTCTATCTTCTCCCAATGATTTTAATGCCAGGTCAATCGGCTCTACTTTTAAGAGCATTCCTGGACCTCCACCATAAGGAGTGTCGTCTACCTTTAGATGTTTATTATTGGAGAAGTCCCGCAGATGTACAATGTTTACGGAGAATACTCCCTTTTGGATTGCCTTCTCTTGTAGCCCTTCTGAAAAATACGCTTGGATCTTGGACGGGAATAAGGTAATAAAATTAAATTTCATTCCAATCCTCAGGGCTTTTCAAAACGATCTTACCTTCTTCCAAGAATACTTTGCCTACATGTTTTTCCACATAGGGAATTAAGATCTCAGAATCTTGGGTTTGAAAGACTAAGATAGAATGTGCCGGATTTTCTAGAATGTCCACCAATTCCCAGCCAAGTTCTTTTCCGTCTTCACTGACGGCTTTTAGACCTTTTAACTCGAAGAGATAATATTCTTCGTTTTTGGATTTGGGAAAATAGGAGCGATCGATATAAAGTTTCCCGCCTGTTAAGGAAGATGCTTCTTCCGGAGAATTGATCCCTTCCAATTGTAAAAGGATCTTACCCGATTGTATAGTCGATTTCAGGATCTTAACGGGTACAGGTTCCCGAGAGGGAAATTCTAAGGTGGCTTGGATGGGAAATTTTAGTTCCGGAACGGAACTGTCCTCTGCAACCAGTCTGACAAAACCCTTCAGTCCGAAGGGTTTTCCTAAATGTCCGGTTAGGATACGAGTCTCAGTCAATAATTTCTAAGGAGAAATTTTTTCCGGCTTTGATGGATGCTGCGGTTAAGATCGCTCTTAAGGACTTTGCGATCCTTCCGTTTTTGCCGATCACTTTCCCCACATCCTTCGGGGAAACCCGGAGTTCAAGGACGGTTTGTTCGTCGCCCTCGATTTCCTTAACGGAAATCTCCTCCGGATGATCTACTAGAGAAGTAACGATATAGCGGATCAGCTCTTCCATTACTTCTTCAGGGATTGTTTATATTCCGCCCAGATTCCCTCGTGTTTAATGAGGTTTAGAACGGTTCCGGTAGGTTGAGCACCTTTGCTGAGCCAGCCTAAAATTTTCTCTTTATCCAGGACTGTTTGGCTTTTCACCTCTGCTGGGTGATAGTGTCCGAGAATATCGATAAATTTACCGTCTCTAGGGGAACGGGCATCTGCAGCCACGACCCGATAGTGAGGGTTGTTTTTGGCTCCGGTTCTTTGTAGTCTGATCTTAACCAAAGTAAAATTCCTTCGAATAAATAAGGATGGCTCACCGTACGGCTTGCCCTAATACGCCATAATTTGCCGGAAAGCCGGGCTGTCAATATTTAATAATATTATTACTTTACGAGGCTTTTTAAGCGGATTCCGTTCTCGCTTGGGTCTCCGGATTTGAATAAACCGGCTCCTACAACACAGATATCCACTCCCGCCTGAGCGAGTTCTTTGATATTTGTATCATTGACTCCCCCATCTACTTCCAACTCGATCGGATATGGAGAAATCAAAGACTTCACTTTTCTGATTTTGTCCATTCCCCCATCCACGAACTTCTGTCCATAGAAGCCAGGCTCTACAGTCATGATAAGTACTAGATCAATATAAGGTAGAAGTGTTTCTAACGCGGAAACAGGCGTTCCGGGATTCAGGGAAACTCCTACTTTCGGTCCATTCTTCTTAATTTCCTGAGCGAGACGGATCGGGAAATGGGTAGTTTCCGCATGAAATGTAATGCAGTAGGGATTTAGTTCATAATATTTGTGAACATGATTTTCAGGCTTCTCCACCATAAGGTGAACATCTAAAGGGATCTGGGTCATTGCCTTGATCTCTTTATTGACCGCTTCGCCGAAGCTAATCTGAGGTACAAAGTTTCCGTCCATCACGTCCATATGGACTAGGTCTATTCCTTCCTTTTTAAAGTTGGGAACAGTATTCGCGAGTGCTGTAAGTTGGGTGGCAAGAATAGAAGCGGAGATTTTCAAAATTCGTTCTCGTAGTCTTTGGATTTTACTTTCGAACCTTTCTCGTCCAAAAGAACCAGTGTCACGTCTCCCGTTCTGTAAAAGACGGTCTGGATTTTTTCTCCCTCTTGGTAGGTTGTGGGAGCGCTGATCTCGATTTGTTTCGTTTCGTCTTTTTGGTCTTTTACGATTAAGGAATACGTTCCGTTTTCAGGAGCCTCGTATACGAAACTTTCGTATCCGCTTTCTACCCTGTCTTCCGGCTCGAAATAAAATACCTTAAACTTGTATTCGTTTCCTACTTTTTGGACGGATTCAATCTTTCCGTTGTCGGGTCGAAATTTGGTGACTACCACTTCCGCCTTGGAGGAAATTTTTGCTCTTACCAACGCTCTTTGCGCGAAAGCGAAAGAATCGCCCGGTTTAAAATCTAATCCTGCCTGGGGCTCCCCTTCTTTTTTCTTGGTAGAAGGTTTTGTAACAAGTAAGAATACTTTTTCGCCCGCGGTGATGTTTTTACCTGCTTCCGGGATTTGGTCCACTACGGTATCAGGTTGTTCTCCTTCTTTCACTTCGACGTAGGTGATCCCGCCTAAGGTCAGAGAAACATAGGTCTCTCCGGAGAGGACTTTTTCCATGGAGTTTTTAGCGGAGACTAAACTTTGCCCTTTTAGGTTGGGCATATCGATCCTGTCTAAACCGATATTGACCGTAAGAGAAACTTTGGAACCTGCTTCCACTTCTCTTCCGGGACGAATGGATTGGTAGATGATGATACCGTCCGTTTTATCCGGATACCGTTTGGACTCCAATCTGACTTTTAACTGGAGACGCATTAACTCGTTATGGACTTCGTTGTACGGTTTACCTACCACATCAGGCATGACCACCATGCTTGCACTTTTGGTACGAACAAATACTACTAAGAATGCGGCTATGAAGAAGACTACTAAGCCGAATGCGATGAAAAAAAAGTAACCCCCGATAGGGAGATATTTAGAGCGGAGTTCTTCCTTGGTCACTCGAAACGATCCTCGTCCGAAATACGGAAACCGTTCATGAAATCTGCCACAGTCATTCTGTTTTTATTTTCCGGTTGAACGGAAAGGATTTCTAAGAAACGGCCATCTCCACACTGGAAAATAAGGGCCTTTTTGTCCATTCGTTTCAATTTGCCCGGCTCTATCGGCGATTCGGAAAAATCTACCGGTCTTGTTTTCCACAAAACCAAACGTTTGTCTCGAAAACGGCAGTAGCCGCCTAGATCCGGACTTAAGGCTCGGATTCGATTATGCACTTCCATGGCGGAAAGTTTTAGATCTAGGACCCTGTCCTCGGCCTGGATTTTCGTACAATAAGTGGCTTTGGAATGGTCTTGCGGAGAAGCTTCAAAGGGAGAAGTTCTTGGACCTTTTAAAAGCGGGATTAGGCTTTGGATCCCAGCTTGGGTGATCTTTTCCATCAGGGTTCCGGTATCGTCCTCCAGATCCACATCCACTTCTTGGATCGAGATGATATCTCCCTCGTCCATTTTTTCTCCCAGGTATTGGATACTGATCCCTGTTTTCGTATACCCTTTCCAAAGAGAGGTTTGGACTGGAGAAGCACCTCTTAAGTCAGGCAGAATGGATCCGTGTAGATTAATGGAACCAAATTTAGGATGAGAAAAAATTTCTTTCGGTAGAATAGAACCGTAAGCGAATACCACGTAGAGTTCCGCATCGAACTTGGAAAAATTTTGGAGCGCATCTTCTTTTTCCCTCTTTATGGATTCGTATTGGAAGACCGGAAGATTTGCAGATAACGCAATATCTTTTACCGGGCTTGGAACAGGGGTTTTACTTCTTCCTTTGGGACGATCGGGATTTGTGACCACGAATTGTACTTGGATCTCAGGCTCTTGTAGTAACGCCTGCAAAAGTTTGGCAGAAGGTTCCGGGGTTCCAAAAAATGCGATTTTCATCAGACAAGATCCAATGGATCAAAATCCAATTCCAGGTAAACGTTTTTAGAAATTTTAAGCGGCCGGATTTCTTTTTTTAGGATCTCTCTCCATTTGTTCTGCACAGTCGTTTTGATGAGTATATGATTTCTGAAATTCGCATCTATCTTATAAAAAGGACAAGGAGCTGGACCTAGTACGACTGTGTTCGGTTCGGGCAGATGTTTTTTTAAAACTTGGTGAACTTCTTCAATCGTTTTGAGGGAAAGACTTTCATCCTTGGATCTGGATAAGATACGTACAAGTCGAGAGAATGGCGGGTAAAAAAGTTCTTCTCTGGTTTTGATCTCGGATTCATAAAATCGAATATAGTCTTGGTCCAATGCCATTCGAATGATCGGATGATCGACTGTGTTTGTTTCGATCAAAACCTCTCCGGCAAGATCCGATCGTCCTGCTCTTCCCGCAACTTGTGTCAAAAGAGAAAATACTCTTTCCCCTGCTCGAAAATCCGGAAGTCCAAGGCCGATCCCTGCATTTAACACTCCAACGAGAGTGACCCTTGCCGCATCCAAACCCTTAGAGATCATCTGGGTTCCGGTCAAAATATCGATCTCTCCGTCTACCAATCTTCCGATCACATCCGTGAGAACACTTTTGTCCTGGATGGAATCCTGGTCTAAACGTTCTACTTTTGCGCCCGGGAAAGTTTCTAAAAGGAACTCTTCCAATTTTTGGGTGCCTGTTCCCATCATGACGAGTTTTTCTCCCAATTTGGATTCCAATCTTTGGAGAGAATCCGAAAATCCGCAGAGGTGACAGATAACGGTACCTTTTTTATGATAACATAGATGAGATGTGCAGTTCGGGCAAGGGATGTACGTTTTTTCCTTTTCGGAATAGAGTAAAGGACTATATCCTCTTCTGTTTAAAAGAAGAATGATCTGTTCTTTTTTATCCAACCTCTGCTTGATCGCAAATGTAAGTTCCGAACCGAGAAGCCTTGCATCTTTTTTATTTTCTTCGATCCGAACTGTCGGAGGTTTTGCGGTTCCCGGTCTTTTGGTCAGAGTTTGTAGACCGATTTTTCCCGTTTTTGCCAAATGATATACTTCTAAAGAAGGAGTTGCCGATCCTAAGACCAATACCGCTTTGTTTGTTCTGCAACGTTGTAGCGCAACCTGTCTTGCATGGTATCTAGGTGTAGAATGTTCTTTAAAAGAACCGTCATGTTCTTCGTCTATGATGACGAGTCCCAAGTTTGAAACGGGTGCGAATACGGCGGATCTTGTTCCTACTGCGATCCTTTTTTTCCCTTGAAGTAGGTCCGTATATGCTTTGAATCTTTCCGAAACTTTTAATGCGGAATGTAATAATGCGATCTCTCCCGGAAATACCGCTTCTAATTTGCGGATGATATGATAGGTCAAACCTATCTCCGGAACTAAAAGTAAAACTCCCTTGTTTGAGTTTTGTAGAATGTCCCGGATCAAATGCAGATACACTTCGGTTTTTCCGCTTCCCGTTATTCCGAATAGAAGATGTATGGAGTCTTTTCCAAAATCCGCTTTGATATTTCGGTATGCCGCTTCCTGTTCTTCGTTTAATGGGAACGGTTCCGAAGCCGAGAGTCCCTCGGTTAGTTTTACTTTGGAATGCCTTCTCCCCGACGGGATCATCTTGTGGATACATTCCCCGAGAGATGCGAGGTATTGTTCTTTTACCCAATAGGCAAGTTGGATCTGCTCATCGTTGATGACAGGAATTTTGTCTATGACCCGATCTACTTGTAAGACTGCGTAGCTGGGTTCATTATGATGTAAGGATAATACGATCCCTTCTTCTTTTCTTCCTCTGAGTTTGGCTTCTACCCTCATTCCGATTTGTGTGCCAGAAGGGACCTCGTAGGTGAATGTATCTTCTAAGATCGGAAGATCGAAGGCTAGTTCTGCATATTGGATCAAATTTTCTCTTTAATCTCCTGATGAAAGATCCCGAGTTGGGAGAGGATACTTTCTTTGACTTCTATTTCCTTCTTCTTGGCTTCTTGGAATTCGATAGAATCGGCTTTACTGGATTTTCTTTTTTGTTCCGCCGCTAAGATCGCTTCCGGAGAACGAAGCACCACCATCGGGATACCTGGTTGGAACTCTAAAGTTTTGCCCATTTGTTTGAGGGCCTCTTCTTTTCCGAAATATAGAGTGGCTGCGGCGCCTAACAGTATAATTCCTTGTATATTTTCTTCTTGGATGGTTTCCTGCACTTGGACCTTACAGTTCTGGGTCCTTCTTTTCCAATCTTCTTCATTCGATCTGTCTTGGGAAAATAAACATCCCGGAAATTCTTGGAAATAGAACTCCTTCATCGTAAATCCGAATACTTTTTGGATCATTCTATCGAATACATCCTCCGCTTCGCTGGTCCTGAAAATTTTTAAGGGAGATGTTTTTACGTACGATTGTTTTCCCGAGATCGTTTCGCCAGTATAATGTAATACTAATATTTTTTTTCTACCCCGGATGATAAAATGACGAACTGCGCTCAAACGGTCAGGGCATAATTTGCAGGAGAAGTTTCTGTCCTCTTTTTTCGGAGGGATCCTCATTTGGATCCCGGGAATGGTAGTCTCTTTTTCTTTTTTCGATCCGATGGAGGACCAATTCCAGGAATCTTTCCATTCTAAGTCCAGATCCTGGGGATCTTTTTCTCCCTGTTTTCTTATGATTGGGAATTCTCCGTTTTGGACTAAAAATTTAAAGTCCTGCAGGATCCCTTTCAGCTCTGTAAAAATTCCAGGCTTAGTCATGGATGTCCTCCGCCTGTATTCCTAAAGATTTCATTTTTCTGTATAAATGGGATCTTTCGATTCCGAGCGCCTTGGAGGTTTTGGAGACGTTTCCTTCATTCGTCTGTAAGGTTTTTAGAATATACTGTTTTTCAAATTCTTCTTTTGCCTTTTTGAAGTCCCCTTTTTCCACCAGATCGTTTGCCTTCACGAATCCGGTCATGGAATCCTTCACATCTTGGGCGCGGATGATATCGCTTACGGTCATGATACAAAGTCTTTCGATCACGTTCTTTAATTCTCTGATATTTCCAGGCCAAAAATGGTTTTCTAAGATGGCGACCGCTTCTTTCTCTATAATTTTAGGAGAAAGATTATTTTCCGCGATCGTTTGTCTTACGTAATGATCCACTAAAAGTGGAATATCGGATTTTCGATCGCGTAACGGAGGGATCGTAATCGGGATCACATTCAATCTGTAATATAGATCTTCTCTGAACTTTCCGTCTTTGATCGCTTCTTCCACAGGTATATTAGTCGCTGCGATAATTCGAACATCTACGGATATTTGTTCCGTACTTCCCAACTTTTCGAATCTTTGTTCTTGGAGGATACGAAGTACCTTTGCCTGGGTGGATAGGGACATATCGCAGATCTCGTCCAGGAATAATGTGCCTCCGTTGGCAGCCTCGAATTTTCCGATCCTTGTGTCCGTAGCCCCTGTGAATGCACCTTTTACATATCCGAACAATTCCGACTCTATCAATTCCTCTGGGAGAGCGGCACAGTTGACCTCTACGAAGGGTTGATCCTTTCTTTTAGAATTTTTGAATATAGTTTTGGCGACCAATTCCTTTCCCGTTCCATTCTCCCCGTAAATGAACACCCTTGCGTTTGTGGCGGCCGCCTGAGCTATGGAAAATTTAACTTTTTGGATGGCGGGAGAATTTCCTAAAATTTCATCCGATTCCAGTTTAATTTCAGGAACTTCCGACTTTCCGGAATATACTAAAGCCTCTTCTACCGCTTCTAAAACTTTTGCTATCGATAATGGTTTTTCTAAAAAGTTTAATGCACCCTTTTTGGTGGCTTGTACTGCAAGTTCTATCGTTCCATGTCCTGAGATCATGACCACTGGGACAGTCGGATAAATTTTTTTGATCTCATCTAGGATGCTTAGTCCGTCCTCTTTTCCGAGCCAAACATCCAGCAAAACAAGACTTGGTCTTTCTATCTTAAGGTGTTTTAAGAAGTTTTTTCCGGAAGAGAATTGTTCCGCTTCGTAATTTTCGTCCTCCAAAATATCTTGGAGGGATTTGCGGATTTCCGGTTCATCATCTACTATAAATATTCTCATCTTAAGCTACCGGAAGTTCTATCCTGAATTTACATCCGCCTAATTCGGAAGAGTCTACAGAAATATGACCGTTATGATCGATCACCGTTTTTTGTACGATTGCAAGTCCTATCCCTGATACATGTTCGTCCTTGGTGGAATAATACGGTTCAAAAACTTTGGATCTGTATTCTGGAGTGATACCGATCCCGTTATCTTCCACAAGTAAAACCACTGAACGTCTCATGATCCTTTTTTCTAATACGGTGGAGATACGGACTTTTCCTTGGAAAAAACTGGAATCGCCTCTCTGTCTTCTTTTTTCGATGGCTTCCACAGCATTTTTAAAAAGATTGTTCATGATCCCTAAAAACAGTTTTTTGTCCAAAAAGATTTCGGGTAAATTTTTAGCGAAGTTTAGTTCTATTTGGATTCCCGGAGTATGTTCGAAAAGTTTTGCACTTTCTAACACGACCGGTTCCAAATGTTGGTTGATCAGCCTAGGTGCGGGCATTCTCGCAAATTCCGAGAATTCATTTACCAGATGTTCCAGAATTTTTACCTGACCGACAATTGTTTCACTACCTTTTGTTACGATTTCTTGGAATTCTTCCGGAACTTCAGAGTTCAGCTTTCTTCGTATTCTTTCCGCCGAAAGTTGGATTGGGGTCAGAGGATTTTTGATCTCGTGCGCCATTCTTTGAGCCACTTCTTTCCAGGCGGCGATCCTTTGAGAATGCATCAATTCCTCGTTCTTGGATTTTAGGTCCTTCACCATCTGGTTGAAGGATTCTACCAAGGCTCCTATCTCTCCTCCTTCCGTAAGCGGAAGATTGATGTCGGTATCTCCTAATGAGACTTTTTGCGTGGCGTTGGCAAGATCAATGATCGGTCTGGAGATTTTTCGTGCGAATACAAGGGAGAAAAAAATGGAAAGTAAAAATGCGAATACGGTCAATAAAGTGATAGTAAGCCTGACCTCGTACGGAAGTTTTTCTTTTGTCAAATCGGCAGTGATATAATTTTTTCTGGTATTTATAAAAGAATATGCTTTGGATTCTTCTCCGTGAAAAACACGTTTTCCTAATATTAAGAACTTTGAAGGATTTAAGGATTCTATTTTGAGCAGATAAAAGCTTAAACTTTGGCTCAATATTAATTTTTCCGAGATTCCTTCCGTTCCGAAAGAGGTAAATTCTTCCGGAGAGATGGTCAGTTTTAATGATCTGTTTTCGAGTGCGGGCACATTATTATCGTACCAACCCACATAATAATTCGGGTTCGAGATCAGATCTAATTCGTTCGCACGATTTGTGAGTAGATTCGGGTTTGGATTTTCCCTTTTGACAAGATTTCTAAATAGTTTAGCCTTTTCTAATAGATTATTCTTTTCCGGTTCCAGTTCCTTTCGAACGAAGTGATCCCCCGCTTCCAGAGCTTGCGCGATATCCAAACCGTAAAATCCTTCGAATACTCTTCCGATCACATTAGAAGTGAGAAGAAATACCGGAAAAGAAGGAAGCATCGCGATGAACAAAAAGGATAGAGAAAGTCTGTATCGGATGGAACTTTTGAGCCTTCCAGTCTCCAAATTCCTGCGATTCCTATAAAAATAGGAAAGGATCAAGAATAATACGACTAATGGAACCGTATAATATACGTAGATCAATATTCGATCTACTATATCTATACTTTCCGAATTTCTAAAATGAATGAGTTCAGCAGCGAGAACTGCTATAAAGATCACTCCGGATAAAATCAGAAGATCTCGAAGATAATATCGATTTTCCTCCTCTATCCGAAATGGAAACCATTTCATACAGCAAAATCGCCTTCCACTAATTTTGCCAAAGCATCCGCTGCTTCTTCTTCCTGTGGACCTTCGGTTTTAATGGAAAATTCAGCGCCGGGGGCTAATGCCAACATCATAAGTCCCATGATACTTTTACCGTTTACTTCCACACCATCTTTTGAGACTAGAACTTCGCAGGAGTATTTTGCCGCGCAATTCACAAAGACAGAGGCGGGACGAGCATGCATCCCTGCGCCGTTTTCGTTAATTTTGAGGTGGATTTCTTTCAACTTTTCCTTGCTGTAGATAAATATTTAATTTTTGGCTGAATTCCGCCGCCGCATTTTTTCCCAACTTTTTTAATCTTTGGTTCATTGCAGCGGTCTCCACGATGATCGGTATATTTCTTCCCGGTCGGACCGGAAGTTTGATCAATGGAATATTGACTCCGAGAACTTCTTCCGTTCTATTTTCAAGTCCGGTTCTGTCGAATTCCTTTTCTTCGGTCCATTCTTCCAGATGGATGATAAGTTCAATAAGTTTATGGTCTCTAACGGATCCGATCCCGAATATATCTTTTATATTCAAAATTCCTAATCCTCTGATCTCCATGTGGTGTCGTAGAAGGTCCGAACAAGTCCCGATCAAATAACTTTCGGAAAGTCGTCTGATCTCCACCATATCGTCCGCAACCAAACGGTGTCCTCTTTCTATGAGTTCGAGAGCCGTTTCACTTTTTCCCACACCGCTCTTTCCGGAGAGAAGTATCCCAATCCCGAATACCTCGATCAGAACTCCATGTCTCATGGTCCTAGGCGCAAGACTTCTGTCCAAAATCTGAGAGATTAGTGTGATGAACTTATGAGTGGAAACATCGGAACCCAATAGTGGAATATTCAGACGATCGCAGTATTCTATAAAGATATGAGGAGGAACATTCCCGTGAGTGAATATGATACAGTTCAAATGAAAATGGAAAAAGTCTGCGGCGAGTTTTTCCATTTCCTCACCTTCTTTAGAAGTGATATAGGCCCATTCTCCTTTTCCAAAAATTTGGATACGATCATGGGCGAAACTTTCGTAAAAACCAGTAAGTGAAAGACCGGGACGGTTGATCTCAGAACTATGGATCCGGTTTTGGAGCCCATTTTCTCCTGCAATGAGTTTTAAACCTAACTCCGGATGATCTTTTAGAATATTAGAAACATTAATTCCGGGAACGGACATGAGTTACCTTGCTTCCAGAGATTTTACTTTTTTTCTTTGGTTGGATGGTAAAATTTTTAGGATTTTACGGTACTTTGCAACGGTTCTTCTGGCGATCTCTATCCCTTTACTCTCGATTTTTTCGACTATATCTTGGTCGGAGAGGGGATTTTCCGGATCTTCTTCTTTTACTAGAATACGTATAATGTCATGAATGGTTTTTGAAGATTCCATTCCACCTTCGGAACTTTTGGATTTTAATCCGGAAGAGAAGAACCATTTTAATTCTAAAATCCCCCAAGAAGTTTGGACATACTTATTGGAAGTGATCCGCGAGACTGTGGATTCATGTAGGTCCAATCTTTCTGCGATATCTTTTAAGGTGAGAGGTTTTAAAAATCTCACACCTTTTCGGAAAAATTCTGTTTGGAGTTCGATGATCGCAGATACAACTCTATAGAGGGTCTGTCTTCGTTGGTTTACGGAGCGGATGAGCCACTCTGCTGAATTCAGCTTTGTGGAAATATATTCTTTATCTGAATCCTTAGCCCCGGCCCCTTTTTTGAGCATACCCTTATATTCTTTATTAATTTTTAATTTAGGAAGCCATTCGTCGTTCAGCAATATGCTGAACTCGCCTTCTATTTCTCTGATGATTACATCGGGAACTATATAATCCGGTTTTTGGGGAGTGTATAATGTTGCGGGGAAAGGTTCCAGTTTTTTGATCTCAGCCGCCATTGCTTCGATCGCTTCCACAGGAAGACCCATTTTTTTGGAAATTCCCTTATAATCCAGTTTTTCGAGGTCTTTTAGGTAATTTAAGATAAGATCATGTAGGTTTTTATCTTCCGGTTTAAGGATCTTTGCCTGGATATATAATGTTTCTTGAATGCTTCCGGCACCTATTCCGAGTGGATCCAATTGATGGATTTGTTCCAAAACCTTTTTGATCGTTTTGACAGAAACTCCTATCTCCGCGGCAAGTTCGCTTTGAGTTTGCGAAATAAATCCTCTATCGTCCAGCATGGAGATCAGAATTTCCGCGATCTCCATTTCTTTTCCCTTTAAGGAAGAGATCCTGAGTTGCCAAAGTAAATGTTCCGAAAGGGATTGTGTGTTGGGAGAGGATTCTATATATTTTTGGTTTCTATCGGAAGCATCGGTGCCTCGATACTGAGGTTTGTCTAAGCTGAAAGAATCCTGCCAACCCGGATCCGAATTTTTGAGAAAGTCGTTCTTCTCTTTTCTTTTCAGATCGTCTACCGAATAGAGTTCCGGACTTTTACTTCGTTCCGAGCCTGGCTCTTCTTCCAGCATAGGGTTTTCCACCAGTTCTGCGCTGATCCTATCCGCTAATTCCAGAGTTGACAAAGGCAAAAGCTCTATGGACTGGCGCAAATCCTGCGTCATGACAAGCTTTTGTGTCTGCTTCTGTACTAACTGGTGGTTCAGATTCACAGCTTGAAGTCCTCTCCTAGATACATTCTCTTAGCTTCTTTATCATTCACGAGTTCTTTCGGAGTTCCCGCGATTAAGATCCGACCGCTATGCATGATATACGCTCTGTCAGTGATCTTTAGTGTTTCTCGAACATTATGGTCGGTGATTAATATGCCCAGTCCCTTTTTCTTTAAACTATTTATAACAGTTTGAATATCTTTAACTGCTATAGGGTCGACCCCTGCGAAGGGCTCGTCAAGAAGGATAAAATCCGGATTTGTGACTAATGCTCTAGCAATTTCGCATCTTCTTCTTTCCCCACCGGAAAGAGTAAAACCTTTTTGGTTGGCGACTCGCATAATCTGCAATTCTAACAGTAGTTCGTCTCTTCTGCGAATGATTTCGGATCTAGGAATGTTTAGAGTTTCAAGGATAGCTTCCAGATTTTCAGCAACGGTGAGTTTTCTAAAGATGGAAGCTTCTTGTGCAAGATATCCTACTCCTAATTTGGCTCTAGTATGCATAGGAGCGTCCGTTACGTCTTGGTCATCTATGAATACATGACCTGAATCGGGTTTTACGAAACCGACGGACATATAGAAGGAAGTGGTTTTTCCGGCTCCGTTCGGACCAAGGAGACCTACAACTTCTCCTTTACGAACATCGAAACTGACTCCGTCTACAACCTTACGCTTATTGTATATTTTGATTAAGTTTTGGCACCGGATCCTTTGTCCCATTATGCAAGCCTAATTTCCTAAATGGACTCCTTCTGTCAGAATTGATCTTCCTTCTCTTGGATAAAAGACGATTTTTCCCGCCCTTAGGATCTTACCGCTTCGGTTAATCCTTGGATTTCCTTCTAAAGTAACCGATTCTTCGTTTTCAAAATAAGTGGCGTATTCGCCTTGCGCTTCTGTCGACTTGGATTTGATCCAAATATTTCCTCGGATCACCGTTTCTTTTTGATCCAAAAAACGTTCGAATTCTTGTGCGGTGATTGTGCTTGTCACTCGATCGGAATTTTTTTCTAAAAATTCCATTTTACCTTCGTCCGTCAGGTGGAGATAGTTTTCGTTTCGAAAGTAATCGAATACGTTACCCGAAAGAAGTAGATGATTTTCTCGATCATGTACCTTAATATTCTTTCTTGCTTTGATGATACGCGAATCTTTTCCTACGGACTCGATAGTATCCGATGTGATCTTCAGGTCTTTTCGTAGTACTGTTGCATTCCCGCTGATGAGTACAGTGCGATCGTTCTCTTCATTGGGACGGCTTTCTATTTTATCCCCTTTTAGGATAGTGAGAATTGTTTGTTTTTTCTCGTTTCCTTCCGGATCTTTTTTAGTCTCTTCCGAGGATTGAAATAGTACAGTGTTATCTTCTAAAAGTATCCTACTTTCATTTGTGTAAAAGGATAATTTTTTGCCGCTCAAATATCTGTTCTTGGAGATCAGGATCGGGTTCGGATCGGTAGTGATTAGATGTTCCGATTCTTTAAAAACTGCTTCCGAGCAGAAGATCGTAACTTCCGGATGATTTACGATCACTCCTCCATGCAGCTTTGTAATTTTCGTGCTTAATTCTCGGTCTATTTGTTTTGCGGAGATGACCGTCGTTTTACCTGTTTTATCCCGAAAGCTAAGCCTAGGTCTTTCTTTGATATAGACCATTTCGGAGTATTTATCGTATTCCCCTACTCCTGCTCTCATCACGGTCCCGTTCTCCTGGTCTTCTATATGGACTCCGTTCTTTAAAAAAGCCTTATATGCTTCTTTTCCATAGACCTCGATCCTGTTTGCGCCCAATTTTACTTTTTTATGTTGGATCCAGGCACCACCTTCCAAACTGAATATTGTGACTTTTAATCCCTGGATTTCTCTATCTTCTTGGGTAAGCGCACTTGCTCCCCAATAGGTGGGAAAACTTTCCTTACGTTTCGGATCGACTTCTCCGATCCCTTGGAAACTTTTCGGGTCCAATGTTTCCGCAGAAAATAAAAGCGGAGGCCTGGAGTGAGATCCTGCAGGAGAATAAAATAAAAAAAATAGATAGAATGAGACCAGGATACGTTTCATTTTTCTTTAGGGGAAGAAGAAAGTGGATTGGAACCACCTTGGGTAATAGCAGTCGGTTTTAAAATAGTAAACTTATTCAGATCCTTGTCAGCTCTGAGCCCCACTCCTCTGATATGTGTTCCATTTGCGTCAATGATCACTTCCTCGTTGGAAGTTAATTCCTTAGTCTCGTCGTTGTAATCCAATGATCTTGCTTTAAGAGTCCGATTTTCTTCCGTTTTCAGAAGAATGTTCCCGGTAATTTTCATCAGTTTTTTGACCTGGTTGATCTCTCCCTTATCACCCGTGAGTTTGGACTTAAACTTTCCGTTCTCATATTGGTCGAAATTGATCCCATACAGAACGTATCTTTTTTCGTCTGCGTAAAGATAAGCCTCTTCCGCTTTCAATTTCCATAATATAGTTCCGTTTCCGTCGTACTGATCCTTTGCAAAATTTTTGAAAGAAACGGTGGAACCTTTTTCTTTTTCTTCTTCTACACGAGTGTATTTAGCGTCCGATTTTCCACCGGAATAAAAGAAAAGAACTAAGAATAAAATTCCGAGTCCTACTCCTAGGCCCGGACCGTATTTTCTAACGGTTTCCGGGTCTAATTTGAGTAGAGTGAGTATGCGGGAATACAAGGTTCTATCGATTAGCGGTTTAGGATTTCCTGTTTTACGTAACGATCTAAACCGACCAATTCCTTTAATAAGGATTTAATTTCTGAGAGAGGATATTGAGTGGTAGCATCGGAAAGCGCTTTGGCAGGGTCCGGATGCACCTCCATAAAGATACCTTCTATCCCGAGCGCCACTGCACTTCTTGTCATACTCGGAATATATTCTCTCTGCCCCCCGGTGATATTACCCGCCGCTCCAGGCAATTGTGCGGAGTGAGTGGCGTCGAATACTACCGGAATATCATAACTATGTAATATAGGGACGGTTCTTCCGTCGAATACCAAATTCCCGTAACCGAATGTGGTCCCTCTTTCGGTAACCATATACTTTTCGGAGCCGGATTCTTGGATTTTTGTTTTGATATGTCTACAATCGGAAGGAGCTAAGAACTGTCCTTTTTTGACATTCACCCATTTTCCGGTTTTAGCGGATTCTGCGATTAGATCCGTTTGTCTACTCAAGAATGCCGGGATCTGATACATATCGATCACATCTTTCAGCGGACCAACTTGAGAAGTCTCATGGATATCGGTTAACACCGGGACGTTAAATTTTGTCTTAATATGTTCTAAATGTTTGATCCCTTCCGTAAGTCCGGGACCTCTATACGAAGTAACGGAGGAACGATTTGCCTTGTCGAAACTACTTTTGAAAACATAAGGGATGCCAAGTTCGGAGGTGATCTCTAACATCTCCGCACAGACTTTTTCGAGTAAGTCCCTGTTTTCCATGACGCAAGGACCGGCGATCAAGAAGAATGGATTTTTTCCTCCGATCTTTTTGCCGGTTAAAAAATCCCTTTCTTGGGCAGTTTTATCGCTCATTACGCCTTCCTTGCAAATTTGACCGCGGCACGGATGAATCCGGCGAATAATGGATGCGGTTTTGTAGGTTTTCCAGTGAATTCAGGATGGAATTGAACTCCAATAAACCAAGGATGATCCGGAATTTCTACGATTTCAATCAGGTTTTCATCCGGAGAAATACCGGAAAGGATCATTCCTTTCTCTTCGAATCTTTGTTTGTATTTGTTGGTAAACTCGAATCTATGTCTATGTCGCTCATAGATCAGCTCTTGTTTATATTCGTTAAATGCTAAGGTGTTCTTTTTGATCTTACAAGGATAAGATCCTAAACGCATGGTCCCACCCATCTGATCGATATCCATCTGCTCTTCGATAAGAGAGATCACCGGGTCCGGAGAGTCCGGCCTAAATTCAGTGGAGTTTGCATCTTTAAGACCGAGCACATTCCTTGCGTATTCAATCACTGCACATTGCATTCCAAGACAGATCCCGAAGAACGGAATTCCTTTGGTTCTTGCGTATTGGATTGCGGCGATCTTACCTTCTATCCCTCTGTCCCCGAATCCACCCGGAACTAAAACACCATGAGCGGATTTTAAAACATCCTTCACATTCGTTTTATCCAGTTTTTCAGGATCTACTTTGATAAATTCCACGTTTGCTTCGTTTGCAATCCCGCCATGAGATAAACTTTCGTAAACGGAACGATACGCATCATGAAGGGAGATGTACTTACCGACTACTGCGATCTGGACGGTTTGTTTTGCGGATTGAAGACTTTTTATGATCTTCTCCCATTCCGTAAAATTGGATTTTCCAAGTTCAAGTCCTAATGTTTTTAGAACTACTTGGTCCAATTTTTCTTCCTTGTACATTTTAGGGATTTCGTAAATGGAAGTGCTGATATCGGAAGCGGAGATCACATTTTCTTCTTTTACGTTACAGAAGGAGGAAATTTTTCCTTTCATCTCCTTTGGCATCGGCTGGTTCACACGGCAGATCAAAATATCAGGTTGGATCCCGAGAGCTAAAAGTTCTTTCACGGAGTGTTGGGTAGGTTTTGTTTTTGCTTCCCCAGCTACTGTGATGGTTGGAACTAAAGTAACATGGATAAATAAAACTTGAGAAGGTCCATGCTCGTATCTCATCTGACGGATCGCTTCCAAGAACGGAATAGACTCGATGTCACCCACTGTTCCGCCGATCTCAACGATCACAAAGTCGGTCGCATTTTCTCTGGCAAGAGTATAGATCCTATTTCGGATCTCGTTCGTGATATGAGGAACTACCTGAACTGTTCTACCCAGATAATCCCCTTTTCTTTCTCTTTGGATTACAGTATTATAAATTTGTCCGGTGGAGACGGAATTTTTACGAGTAAATTTGGATTTGGTAAATCTTTCGTAATACCCGAGATCCAAATCGGTTTCTGCTCCATCTTCGGTCACATACACTTCTCCATGCTGGTACGGACTCATGGTTCCAGGATCTATATTGATATAAGGATCCATTTTTTGCAGGGAAACGGAATAACCCCTACTTTCCAGAAGGCATCCAAGGGCTGCTGCGGATACACCCTTTCCAAGGGAGGAACAAACACCTCCGGTCACGAAAATAAATTTAGTTTTGGACAAACCGATCTCCTACCTGCTGAACAGAGTTTTCTTCAGTCTCGGAAAATCCAACTCGGAATTTCGCGGAATTGAGAAGGAATTCTAGGGTTTTTGTCGAATGCGCCGGATCAGATCCGTGCTGGAAAATCCAGGAACAAAAGGCAGAATTTTCACTTCTCCGCCTAATTTGCGAACAAGGGGAGTTTCCGGAAGCGCTTCCAGATCATAATCTCCCCCTTTTACGTGAATATGAGGTGCTACCTCTGAGATCAGCTCTAAGGGAGTGTCTTCGGAAAACACACTAATATAGTCCACAAAAGAAAGACAGGAAAGAAGAAGTGCCCGGTCCTCTTCCGGATTGACAGGACGTTCCGGTCCTTTCAGTCTTTTGACAGAAGAATCGGAATTGATCCCTACCCAAAGAACGTCTCCCAAATCTTTTGCTTGCGAAAGATACGTTAAATGGCCTTTATGAACTAGATCGAATACACCGTTTGTAAAAACGATTTTTTGGTGAGAGCGAATCTTCTCCGAAACATTCTTCACTTCCGTAAAAGGAATAATTTTCTCGATACAGGAAGAGAAAGAAGACTTCACTGAAAACTTCCTCTTTTCTCTAAAGCTTCCAAAAGTTCTTCTAAAGAAACGGTTTCCGCACCCAATTTTCCGACAACCACACCTGCTGCTGCGTTCGAAACGATTGCCGCTTCTAATTCTCCTAAACCTGCCGCTAAAAAGGAAGTATAAACCGAGATCACAGTATCCCCTGCTCCGGTTACGTCGAATACTTCTTTCGCAACTGTAGGAATATGATAGGTCTTGGATTCGGAAGAAATGTAAAGGCTCATTCCCTTTTCTCCCCGAGTAATCATCATAGAAGGTGAATGTAGATTTTCCGCGATCTTCCCCGCTGCTTCTTCCACTTCCGCATTCGTCTCTAATTTTTTCCCGAGAGCCTTTCCTGCTTCGTGGTGGTTCGGGGTCATGACGGTAGCTTTTTCATATTGGAAAAAATGAGACACTTGCGGATCCACTGTTACGATCTTTTTATGTTGGACGGCCAGATCGATTGTTTTGCGGATGAGACTTGCAGTCAGAGTTCCTTTATCATAATCGGAAAGAATAACTGCATCCGCTTCTTGGATGATCTTGGAAAAACTTTCCAGTAATTGTTTTTCTTCCGAATCACTGAGTGGAAATGTTTCTTCCCTATCGATACGACAAACTTGCTGGTGACCTGCGATCACTCTAGTTTTTAGAATGGTAGGTACGATTTCGGAACGAATAATTGTGTTCTTGGAAGAGTTTGTGTTTTCGGTGGAAAGAAGATCATCCAAAGTTTTTGCGGCAGGGTCGTTACCCGCTCTGCCCAATACAAAAGATTGAACGCCTAAACTGGAAAGATTTTTTACCACATTCCCTGCACCACCCAAAGTGGTTTTTTCATTACGAACCCAGACCACCGGAACGGGAGCCTCCGGAGAAATTCGGTTCACTTCTCCGATCAGATACTCGTCCAGGATGAGATCTCCGATCACGATTATTTTAGTGGTTTTTAATTTAGAAGCCGCTTCCAAATATCGCTTTTTATCTAAGTAATACAATTTTAAACCGGTCTTACAATTTGATTTGCGTTTTCACTTCAACAGGTTAGGATAAATCCTAGGTGTCAAGAACTACAATTCCGATCTTTCCTCTTCCCGAAGTCATCTTATTTCCAGGCACATTTCTTCCCCTTCATATTTTCGAGCCTCGATACAGGATGATGTTGGACTATTGTTCCGAGTCCGGCGAAGAAATGGCGATCGCGCCGATCAAAATGGATCCCGATAATTTAAAAAATCCTCAGCCGGAAATAGAAACTATTTTCGGTTGGGGTACGATTGTCAGAAGAGACCCACTTCCCGACGGAAGATCCAATATTCTACTTGAAGGCAAAGGGATCGCAAAATTAGAATCTTACGATACCATGGAGCCTTTCCGGATCGGCCTAGTAGAAAAGATAGAAGCTGATTCCAAATACATCGAAGACAAACTTTTTGTAGAGATTTTCGATCGGATCCTGTATCTTACTAAACGAATTCTACTTTCAGAAGGCGCTAAGGAAGAACTGATCCTCCGAATGAACGATCTCTGGTCTCATCCTTTCCCTGTGGATTTTATTTCTTCGATTTTAAATTTCAATTTTAAGAAGAAGCAGGAGATCCTCTCCAGCACGGATCAAATCCTGAAAGCACAACTACTTGTCGGCATTGTAGAAGAGATGAATTTAGGGGAATAGTTTCGCAGGTATTTTCGCACTGAGTTCACAGAGAACACAGAGTTTTTCACGCCACGGCGCAAAGATAAAAAGATAGGTTTCGAAATTCTAAAAATCTCTTCTAAACTTCACGGCTTCGCGTGAGCCCCATCTCTGTGATCTCCGTGGGCTCTGTGCGAAATAAAAAACTAATTCACAACTTTCTTAAATACTCTTCTAGATAGAACAAAACGATCGAGCCACCATTTCATCCGGATCTTGTCGATTACCACTCCACGAGTGGAAGAAGCATGCGCAAATTCCTCTCCGTTTAAGACCATACCTACATGAGTCACTTTGGACTGATTGGGAGAAGCGGAAAAGAAAATGAGGTCTCCTGATCTCATTTCATTATGAGAAACTCCGATACCCATTTTGGTTTGTGCACTAGAAGCGCGAGATACCATTTTTTCTGGAACGCCGATACGACCATCCGTTAAAACTCTATACGTAAAACCGGAACAGTCGGTTCCAGTTTTAGCCGCATTCGCCCATTTATAAGGAGTCCCGATCCATTCTTTCGCAACCTTTTGTAGCGCGTTGGAAGATAAAGTCTCCCAACCTTCTTTGCTTGGCTTATCAGGTTCTGTCGGTTCTCCCGGTTCCGGTAAATTTGGGACCAAGGGCGGATCCGGCAACGGTTCGATTCTTGGTCTGTCCCCGATTACGATCCCACCCACTTCCTCTAACGAAGTTTCTACCGCACGAGCGGAAGCGAATTTTTGAGGAGAAGCGACCTTCTCTCCTTCATGCAATTTTTTTAAATTAGAAAGAAGGATATAAGAGGCACCATCCAATTTTGAATCCAGCACGGATTTGAAAGAGTTTTCCGTTTTTGCAAAAGGGATACTTCTCCCTTTAGCGGGGAATTGGGTTAGGATTTTGGATGCCAAACGGTTTTCCGGAAAATCCACTAACTTTCCTGCGATAAGTGCCCTTCCACCTGCAAGTACTGAAAAACCGTCCCATTTTTTTTCCATGGCGGCTTCTACAAAACGGTTTCTGACTTCTTCTCTAATCCCTGCTTTTTTGGTTTCTTTAAAATATAAACCTATATAGCTGAAATCTTCTTTGGAGATTTCCCTTTTGGAAACGACAGGAATTGCGTCTTCCGCTTCCTCAAAAGTGAGTCCTTCTTTGACCGCGTAGTCCAGGTTCACTATCAGTTCCGCCGTTTTTTCCGGACTTACACCTTCTAAGATCGCCCAAGGGATCACATTTTTCGTGATCTTCAGCACTGCCTTACTTCCGGCTCTTTGTCCTAATTTTTGAAAAACGGAGTTTTTGATAAGAAGTGTCTGAGAACGATCCCAATCCGCTTTTAATAGATCCTCGAAAGGATCTGCAAATACGGAACAGGAGAAAAAAAGAAGAATAGTAACTACAAAGATCCGAACTCTCATTTTACACCATGCATCCAAGATTCTAATTTTTTACGGAATAAAAATAAACCGATCGCTGTGATCATCGGAAGAAAGAAAAAGATCAGAAAAAAACCGGATAAGGATTCCCTTCCTCCCATATAACGAGTCAATTCACCCGCAAGAACATGGGCGAAGAAGTTTGCCAAGAACCAAAATCCCATCATCATTGAAGCGACTTTCACCGGAGCTAATTTTGTAACCAAAGAAAGACCTACAGGCGAGAGGAATAATTCTCCGATCGTTAAAAGTAGAATCGAAAGAATGATCCAAATGGAAGAAAATTTTTCAGTCGATCCGAAAGTTACCAAAGAAAGAAGAAGGTAACCGAATCCTAAAACGATTAGTCCTAAACAAAACTTGGTCACTGTCGAAATATGCCTGCCCGATTCCTCGAATTTTTTCCAGATCCAAGAAATGACCAAAGCTAAACTCACCACAAAAAGTGGGTTGAGAGATTGGTAATTTGCAGCAGGGACTTCCCAGCCTAAAATATTTCTATCCACATATCTATCTATGATCAGGCTTAAGGAAGAACCGATCTGCTCATAAGAAGCCCAGAATGTAATCGTGACCGCGGAAAAAACCAGGATCGCAAAAATCCTTTCTCTGTTTTGTTTTGGATCTTCTTCTTTCGGATCGGAAATCGACTGATTTCCATTCGCTAGGAATGCGTCCGGATTGACTCTTCTTCCTAAAACTCCGAAGATAATAAGACCAATGAGCATTCCTGCTGCTGCGATCCCGAAACCGTAATGCCAACCTTTGTATTCCGCAAGATTGGCGCAGGCCCAGGTTCCCAGGATCGCTCCTAAATTGATCCCAAAATAGAATATCGTAAAACCGGAATCTTTTAACTCCGGTTTCCCTTCTAATTCGTAAATTCTTCCTACGACGGTGGAAATACAAGGTTTGAAAAAACCGTTTCCTGCGATCAAAAGTCCAAGTCCCAAGTAAAAAGTCCAAAGACCGTTGAACGCCAAGGAAAGATGGCCGAACATCATAAGGATTCCGCCCAAAAAGATGGAACGTTTGTATCCTAAAACTCGGTCCGCTAGTAAACCTCCCAAAATGGGGGTCAGATACACGAATCCATTATAAAATCCGTATATTCTCCCCGCCTGAGCGTCTTGCATCAAAAGTTCTTTTGTAAGAAATAGAACAAGAAGCGCTCTCATTCCGTAAAAAGAAAATCTCTCCCACATTTCCACGAAGAAGAGAACGTACAAACCTTTAGGATGAGTTATTTGCCTTTGGCTCTGGATTTCCATTCCGGTTCCGGGATCTTGGATTCAAAATTAGCGTATCTTGCGGCAACGAATAGATGGTCAGAAAGTCTATTCATAAATGTAAGATTTTCTGCAAAGATTTCGTGGCCTTCTTCCTTATAACGGACCATTTCTCTTTCTAACCTTCTTGCCAGTGTTCTGGCCACATGCAAAAAAGAAGAAGCGGAGGATCCGCCAGGTAGGATAAAATTTTTCAAAGGAAGAAGTGAATCTTGCCAGAGATCTATTTCTTTTTCTAGTTGGGAAATATCCTCTTCTAAGATACAGGAAGAATCGTCCTTCTTCTTATAACCTGCGAGTTCTGAACCCAATTCAAACAGTAAATTTTGGATCCTTTCGAGTGAGTCCTTTAGTTTGGAATTTTTTGTTAGGAAAGAAATTGAGACTCCGATTGCGGAATTCAATTCGTCTGCGGTCCCATACAACTCTACCCTAGGATCAGCTTTAGAAACCCTGGTTCCGGAAGCCAAGGATGTGGTGCCGGAGTCGCCCTTTTTGGTGTAAATTTTCATGATTCAGCCTGAATTTAGGGGACAGAATTCGAAAAACTTCGGAAAATTCCCGCAAGAAAAGCGGTTTTAACGGAAAAAAAGTTGCGAAATGGTCAACGTGGATGATAGAATAAGGGCAGATTTTCCCTCTTTTGGATTATCGTCGTTTGCGACTTTAGTCTTTAGGAAAAATCGTAAAAAAAATCTCCCCATAAAAATAAGGGAGTGAAATTCGCAGTGGATATCCGGGTTGCCCGGGAGGCTCTCTCCTCCTAAAAGCCCGGCCTAATAGTTCGGACGGATCCGAACTCTAGCTACAGGGAGGTTGTTGATGATTATCAATCACAACATCAGCGCTCTTCGTACGAATAACGTACTGAAGACAGTCAATCACGAGCTGGACAAAACCACAGAAAAACTATCCACCGGTATGAGGATCAATCGTGCCGGAGATGATGCATTGGGATTTGCCGTTTCCGAAAGGATGCGCACCCAGATCCGTGGTCTTGCTCAAGCAGAAAGAAACGTAATGGATGGAGTTTCATTCATTCAGGTTACCGAAGGGAATCTGGAGCAAGTGAATAATATTCTCCAAAGACTCCGAGAATTATCCATCCAAACTTCCAACGGGATTTACTCGGACGATGATCGTAAACTCGTTCAACTGGAAGTAGATCAACTCATCGAAGAAGTGGACCGCTTAGGTAAAACCGCCGAGTTCAACAAAATTCGACCTTTGAGTGGAGCCTACTCTAAGGATTCTAAAAATCCGATCCAGTTGCATGTGGGACCGAATCAAAACGAGAAGCTGGAAATTTTCGTGGATGCCATGAATGCCGGTGCTCTTCAATTGGAGACCAACGGGAAAAAGCAGACTTTGTCTACTCCCGCTTCTTCCAACACGATGATCGGTATTCTGGATAACGCGATCCAAAAGGTGAATAAACAAAGGTCCGACTTAGGAGCTTATTATAACCGTTTGGAAATCACGGCAGAAGGCCTACAAGCAAACTATATTAATATGGTGTCTGCGGAAAGCCGAGTAAGGGACGCGGATATGGCAGAACATATCGTGGACTACACCAAAAATCAGATCTTGACCAAAAGTGGGGTTGCAATGCTTGCTCAGGCAAACATGAGACCGGAACAAGTGGTAAAACTTCTGAGTGAAAGATTCGGATGAGAAAATAGATTTTCTGAAAATTCGAAGAGACCCGTCCGAGAGGACGGGTTTTTTATTATAAAAGTGTAAACTGTTAAGTTTAGAATTTATCCGCTTGTGCTTTGTAAGCAGCTGCTTCTTTTTCACAATGATCGGCTAATTTTTTATATTTTTCCTTCTCAGCTGCATCAGCGGTTGCCTTTCCGCCGTGAGATTGGCCAGCCAAGGATTTATATTTATCCGCCAAGTCCTTATGGTCTTTGGCTTTTTTACTAAAATATTCTTTGGCGATCTTTTTTAGATCCGGAGTGGTTGCTTCCGCGATGAGTAGGTTGTCCAGTTCGGTGAATGCATAAGCATTACCTGCCAGGATAAGGGAAAATAAAATGGTTGCTAAAGTTTTTTTCATACAAACTCCTAATGTGCGCCCGCTAAGTTTACGGGCACTGTGTCCTATAGTCAATATTAAATTGATTGAATTGTCTTAACATCTTATGAAATGCGAAGTGATTTTTATCAAAGGATTAAGACTTTTTGAAGGTCCCCTTTTTTGCATCGCATTCCTTTTTCGTTAAGGAGATCCAGCCCTTCCCTTTGCAGGAGTTTTGTCCTGAGCAAGAGTTCCCGTTTGTATGGCAGTCGCTTTTTCCTTTGCAGGAATTGACCCCGTGACATTCTCCTTTTGTGTTATCCGTACCGCCCTCCTGTTTTTCGGAAAATACTTCTCCCGATAGAAATAGTCCGGAGATTGCCGCTCCGATGATCAGTTTTTTTGTAGTGTTGTTCATATTGTATTCCTTATTATTTAAATTGATTTCGTTCTTCTTTTCTTAACTAAAGGAAAGCTCGGAAGGATATTTTCCAGTTTTCCCTCTTTCCAGAGCATGTATATAGGAGGATATACTAAAAGTTCCAGAATAAAACTGGTCACAAGTCCCCCCACCATGGGAGCCGCAATCCTTTTCATTACGTCGGAACCTGTGCTCATAGACCACATGATCGGGAGAAGTCCCATCATAGCTGCGAGTACAGTCATGATCTTAGGACGAATCCTATGAACCGCTCCATGGATGATCGCTTCTATCAGATCTTCTTTGGTCCTAAGTTTTCCTTTTTTCTTAGCGTCCTCGTAGGAAAGATCCAGATATAAGAGCATAAACACACCTGTCTCCGCATCCAGCCCCATGAGCGCTATCATTCCTACCCAAACTGCAACCGAGATCTGGTAATCCAGTATATACAAAAGTCCTATAGCACCTATCAAAGAAAAAGGGACTGCAAGCAGTACGATCAGCGTTTTTATATAGGATTTTGTATTGAAGTACAATAATAAAAATATAATAAAGATCGTTAAGGGAAGAATATACATCATTCGTTCTCTAACCCGTATCATATTCTCATATTGACCACTCCAAACTATGGAATATCCGGGAGGAAGAATGATCGAATCTGAAACTTTCTTTTTTGCTTGATCCACAAAACCGCCTATATCGGAAGTTGAAGGATCCACATACACGTAACCTGCCAAAAACCCGTTCTCATCCCGGATCATGGAAGGACCGGTTTTTGCTCCAATACTTGCAATTTCAGAGATCGGAATATGGCCGAATTCTTTTGTGGGAACTAGGATAGTTTTGATCTTATCCAAAGAATCTCGTAACTCCCGTGGATAGCGAACATTTACGGAAAAACGTTCTCGTCCTTCGACCGTTTGAGTGATCTGTTCTCCTCCGATGGCTGCCACAATGATCTGTTGAGCGGTCTCTACGGAAATATTATATCTTGCTAATTTTTCTCTTCTTAAATTTAGATCTAGGAAATAACCGCCAGCGGTTCTTTCCGCAAATACGCTTCTGACGTTTTTATCCGTTTTTAGAAGTGCTTCTATTTTGATCCCTATGGATTCTATTTCCTCCAGAGAAGAACCTAAAATCTTAATTCCGATCGGTGTCCTCATTCCGGTACTGAGCATATCGATCCGAGTTTTGATCGGCATGGTCCAGGCATTTGTGGCCCCCGGAAATTGCATTTCCTTGTTCATCTTCTCTACTAACTCATCCTTGGTCAGTCTTTCCGATACAAAAGGAAGAAACGGATATTGGAAGATCCTTGGCCAATTGGAATAGAATCTGTCTGCCTTTCTCCATTCATCTTGCGGTTTCAAAAGGATCACAGTTTCCATCATGGAGAATGGTGCGGGATCTGTAGCTGTATCGGAACGTCCCGCTTTTCCAAAAACTCGTTTCACTTCCGGAAAACTTTTCAGTTTTTTATCCATAGCGATCATGAGTTTTTCCGCTTCCGCTACCGATATCCCTGGCAAGGTAGTCGGCATGTATAGAAAGGATTCCTCATACAGCTGGGGCATAAATTCCGAGCCCAAACTAAAATATACAGGAATGGTCAGGATCACTAAAGTGAACGCGGAAGCTATGATCGTTTTAGGTCGGTGAAGAACATAACGGCAAGCTGGTTCGTAAAATCTGAATAGGATCTTACTAACCGGATGTTTTTCTTCCGGATAATATTTTCCGACAAACATAGTAGTCGCAATCTTAGAAAGAAGTGCATTCTTAAATTGGAAAGGCTCCATTCTCGTGAATAACATTCTAACTGCGGGATCCAACGTGATTGCCAAGAATGCAGCAACAGCCATCGCAATATTTTTAGAATAAGCTAACGGACGAAACAATCTTCCTTCTTGGTCTACAAGTGTGAAGATCGGGAAGAAGGCGACAGCAATCACCAGTAATGAGAAGAATACGGAAGGTCCCACTTCGAGTAGTGCTTCCAATCTGACTTTGTGATAATCTCCTATTCTCCCGCCTGATTCCCATTCTTCCAATTTTTTGTATGCGTTTTCTACTTCTACGATCGCCCCATCCACTAATACCCCGATAGAAATTGCCATACCGGCTAAAGACATTATATTGGCGTTTATATCCAGTAGATTCATCGGAATAAACGCGATGATGACCGAGATCGGTATGGTTAGGATCGGAATAATGGCAGAAGGGAAATGCCATAAAAAAATGAGGATCACGATCGAGACAATGATCATCTCTTCGACCAATTTGAATTTCAAATTACTGATTGCGTGTTCAATCAGTTCGGATCGATCATAAGTGGTGATTAGCTCCGCACCTTTCGGTAGATTTTTTTTAATTTCTTCTAACTTTATTTTGACCCTTTCGATAACCGATAATGCGTTTTCTCCATGACGCATGACGATAGTGCCTGCGACTACATCCCCTTCTCCGTTTAGATCCACAATCCCTCTACGAATATCAGGTCCGAATTGGACGGAAGCCACGTTTTTTAGAAGCACCGGAGTTCCGTTTATGTCCGTGGAAAGAGGAATATTTTCTATATCAGTCAAAGAAGAAAGATAACCTCTCCCTCTCACCATATACTCTGCGCCGGAGATTTCCAGTAGGCGTCCTCCGGTTTCCTGGTTACTTTCTCGGACCTTTTGTATAACCGTTTCAAAATCCACATTATATGATCTTAAAGCGTTTGGATGGATCGTGATTTGGTATTGTTTTTTGAAACCTCCGATCCCTGCTACTTCCGAAACTCCAGGAACCGAATTTAATAAATATCGCAGATGAAAATCCTGATACGTCCTTAAATCGACCAAGGAATTGTTTCCCGTTTGGTCTATCAATGCATATTGGTACACCCATCCTACTGCGCTTGCGTCCGGACCCAATTCCGTTTTTACGCCTGAAGGAAGTAAAGGTTGTATTCGTGAAAGGTATTCCAAAACCCTGGATCTGGCCCAATAGATATCCGTGCCATCCTGGAAAATCACATAAACATAGGAAAAACCGAAATCCGAAAATCCACGAACCACTTTGATCTTAGGAGCGCCTAAGAGTGACGTGATGATCGGATAAGTGACCTGGTCCTCCATGATATCCGGACTTCTGTCCCAACGAGAATATACGATCACTTGGGTATCGGATAGATCCGGGATCGCATCCAAAGGAATGGTTTTCATAGACACATAAGATGCGATGAGTATCGCAAGGGTGACCAGAAGAACTAAAAACTTATTTTCTGCGGAAAATCGAATGATAGATTGGATCATATAGAGCTTTCCTTAATGAGCGTGAGATTCGGAGCCGAATCTGATTTTCGCTTCCGAATCGATTAGGAAGGTAGACTCAGTCACCACTCTTTGGCCTTCTTGGACGCCGGATAAAATTTCCACCCAGGGTTCTATATTTTTACCTGTTTGGACGGAAACCGCTTGGAATTTATCTGGAGCAGTTTGCACATAAGCGATCTTTTGTTTCCCGGTATCCAAAATCGCAGAAGTCGGAACGGATAAAACTTTCGGAAGTGAAACTTCTATCATTGCATCTCCGAACATCTGCGGTTTTAAAAGTTGGCTTGGATCCGAAACCTCACTACGAAGCCTAAGAGTGCGATTGTTTTTATCCAAGATTACATCTATACTTTTGATCTTTCCTATAAATTCTTTCTCAGGATATACATCCGTTTTAAATTTGATAGGGAGTCCGACTTTGGCAGTGGTGAAATCGGATTCATAGATCTGAGAATAGATATGTGCCCTACCCGATTTTCCTCCCAAGATCAACTCGGACGGATCTCTAGCTCCGGATGTCCAAACTCGGATCTGATCCTGACTTAAGCCCAATTGTTTGAGTCTTAGCTGTAGATTTCGAATGATCTCAGGAGAAAGAAATTCGGAAGAACGAACCGCCTCTTTGTATTCGCTCAGCGCAGAATACAATTCCGGATCATACGCAACGCTAGAATAAGCGCTGATCTTTTTGATCAGGTTCCTTCTACTCGCTAATTCGGTTTTGATCCCGATCGATTGTTGTTTTTCGAAAGAAAGAATTAAATCTTTTGAATTTTTATCGGAAGAAGTTTCGGGCAGATGAGAAGTATGATCTTCTTCTTTAGATCCGGCTACTACCTCCGAAGAAATGTTCGAATTCGAATGATCCTTATGCTCGGATGGATCTTCCTTTTTGACCAGATCCATATTGCAGATAGGACAGGTTCCTGGACGATCCGAAGTATAGTGAGGATGCATCGGACAATAATAGATGTCTTTTTTAGAAGAACAGTTTGCTACCAAAGCTGCTATCATCAGAACGGCTAGAAGTATTCCGATCCGTCCCAACCAAAAAGAATGTTTTGCGAGAAGATCATTTGGCTTCATAGATAATCTCTCCGCATTTTTTCATCTTAGAGTCGTATGGATTTTTGATCTCTTTTCCGGATGCCAACCATTTTTTCTTAAGCATTGGACAATAGAAAACGGAAACGCCGGATTTATCGTGATGTCCCACGACGGATTCCAACTCTTTGGATAAACGTTCGAATAAATCTCTTTTTTTGGATAGATCGGTTGTTTTTCCGAGTTCTTCGGCAATCGGTAACGCCTTTCTGAATTTTTCAGAATCCTTCTTATGGTCTGCATCCTCCTTCAAAAGTTCAACTAATGTTCGCACATCCAAATTTCCTGCCGTTTCCGAATAGATGGAAGAATGGATCTTGGCGACTTCTCTTAGGACGAAAGTTTCTTTTCCTTCATGAGCGAAAAGATTACCTGCGATCAGGAGTGATATTAAAAATATATAATGTAATTTATTCATTGGGTTGTCCTCAGTTATGTTTGTCATGTTCCGGAGTTTTATTGTCTTTATAGATAAAACTTAAGAGTTTTAAAGTATTGAGAATGGATTCGTTTTTACGTTCTTTCAGATCTTCTAAACGTATTTTTGCATTTAGTATTTCCGTTTGGGCAAGAAGGGTGTCCTGCAAGTTGACTTTTCCGGAAGTATATTGGAAGGAGCCGGCCCTTGCGGATTTTTCCAATTCAGGGATGAGTCTTTTTTCTACCAACCGTATTTGGTCGGAAACACCTTTGATATAGGCGAGATTCCGATTTAATTCCGACATCATTTGGACCCTTGTTTTTTCGACGGAGTCTTTTCCTACTTCTGCAAGATGTTCCGTCTCTCCCGTTATGGAATTCCATTTGAGAGCCGACCAAACCGGAACTCTCATATTCACTCCAAAACTGAAAAGATCTCCCCTATATTCCGTGGTGTCCATAAGCCCATAATTTAAGGGACCTTGGTCCAAAGCGAAAGTTTGGGATCTACGTTTCATATAGGAAAAAAAGACTTCGGTTTGAGGTGCCAGAGAATACTTGGTTAGTTTTGCCTGCTCCTTTAATCGTTTTTCTTCTTCCATTTGTATTTTATATTCCGGCGAATCCTCGATCAATGAAGTTTGTGCAGCGACTAAGGCTAAGAGCTCCTCATTTTTCTTTTCTAAAAAAGAATCCAGATCTATTGAATATAGATCGGAGAAGGTAATCTTGTTGGAGATCTGATAATACTCGAGTTGAGACTTCAGATCTTTCAATTGAGTCGAGTATTCCGTTTCTTTTTCGATCGCTTCCGTTTTTGCAACCGTCGCCTTTAATACGCCGGATAAAGTGTTCTCACCGTATGAATATGAACTTTCACTAATGGACTTTTGAGCGCCAAGGAGAGTTAATATTCTCTCATTGATCGCCTTCTTCTTTTCAGAATATTTGTATTTGTTTAATCGAACAAAAAAATCCCCTAAGATCCTATTTACACCAGCTATATAAGCAAAGTTGGACTCGGTTTGCATGAGTTTGGAGATCTTTTTTTCGGTGCTCAATTTTCCCGGGAAAGGAAACTCTTGGGACACGGACAATTCTATCCCTGTCATTGTAGGAGTGTCCAATGCCCGATCGGAGGTAGAGTATCCTCCTCGGGTGGGATAATTTCGGAAAGCAACTCCTATTTTAGGATCCGGTAATATACCTGTTCCTTCCGAATGGGATTTGTGGGCCTGCGAAAGTCCGGCCAAAGACTTGGATTCAGGATGTTCCTTTACTAAAACATCCAAGATCTCTTCTAAGTTCTTTTTTTCCGCGTATAATGCGGATGAAAATAATGTATAAATTAATATTAAGACAATAATTCTTGCGTTCATATTTCCTCCTAAAGTTGCAAACGGAGAAAATATGGATCAGATCAGGAAAACTTGGAGAGAGCTTAAACTAAGAGAATTTGAGGACGGGATCGAAATATAAGAATCGTTTAAAATGACGTTTTCTAATACGATCTGAGGAGAATTCAGTTCTGAAATAAACAAAAAGATCAGAACCTTATGTAATCCCAACTTTTCCCAATCCAAAAGTTTGGAAAGATCCAGAGATACGAGGCTACTCTCTTTAGGACAACATTCGTTGGCGGAGGATTCGCTCTTTTTTTCCGGCTTTTCTGATCGATGGCAGGGAGGAGTTTGAGAAGTCTGCTTTTGTTCTGCAAGATTGGACATGCTCACCGGACAATTTCCGGTCAGGCTATAAATGGATACGCAGGCGATTTGGAGAAAAAATCCAAGCGCGAGTATAGAGCCGATCGCCTTTTTAGATCCCAAACTCATAAGCTTTTTCTATCTGACTCTAGATTTTCAAGAAAAGTCAAGAAAAAAAGAAAGAGGATATATTTCTTCATAGAACCGACGGATACAGGCGATTGTATAAGATTATTATTGGAATTCCCAAAAAACAAATTTACGGCTTCTGGAAAAAAGGATTACTCAAAATGACCGCGGTTGGATAAACCACCTGGACTCTTACATATAGATCCGTAGGTTTTAATCTATAAGAACCTTTGTTCTGATAGGAAGTATGAGATAGAATTTCAGAATTTTGGCCGATAAAGTCAACGCTGATCGGAGTATCCTCGAAATCGAAATGGATCTCATTTTCCGAATTTAATCCTATGGGTCCTAATTTAGGTTCTTCTAAACTTCTTTCCATTTTGCGAACACAAAGATAGTTTCCTTCTTTCAAGGATCTAAGGACTTCCCTTTCATCTAGACTGTCGGTATTCACAAGAAGATATCTCATCAAAGATTCTCCTTCCTGTTTGTAAATTTCGGAACTTAGGTCTCTCCAATTCGGGATCCCGGAAGTCCTGACTCTTAAATATTCTTCTCTGGGAAGGTAATGTAGATCATCGGATGCCATACAGAAAGAAGGACGTTTCTCGCTTAATAGTTTGTCCCAAAATTTAGGAATATCACCGAATGGGCTCATTACTTCTAATGCATCGTATTCTTTCAGCTGGGAAAGTAGTCGTAAGGGAAAAGATTCATTCAAAAGTGGATGATTGATCACTACGAAACCGTCTTTGGATCGTAATTTATCGATCACCCACTGTAAATTTTCAGGATCCGCATAGAGAGGAAATAGATCGTAAC
This sequence comes from Leptospira sp. WS58.C1, assembly GCF_040833995.1. Taxonomy (NCBI): domain Bacteria; kingdom Pseudomonadati; phylum Spirochaetota; class Leptospiria; order Leptospirales; family Leptospiraceae; genus Leptospira; species Leptospira cinconiae. The sequence goes on along the minus strand of NZ_CP162137.1, from coordinate 1,926,217 downwards.
TCGCTTCTTCCAAACCTAAAACGCTCATATGTCTTTTTCTAAGATTCGTTCCCCATTCGAATCCTTTGATCTGAGCAAGTTTCGGAGAATCCGGACTAGTGATCCTTTCGTAATCGGTGAAGCCTAAAATTTTATATCCGTTTGCCGCATAAATAGTCTCAATCTCTTCCGGGGTGTTCCTACCGGGAGTAAACCAAGTACGGTTGGTATGTAAATGAATCCCCGTCTTTTGGAGTTTGAGTGTGGTGTTTCTTTTATAAGGATTGGAATATTTTTCCCAATCAATCGATGACCTAAAAGTATCCGCTCTAAAAATCGCCCAAGTGAACAGATTTCCGAGTAAAAGTATTCCTAAAAAGATAGAAACTAAGAAGAATAGTGTACTTCTTTTCATTCTATCGCTAGTACAAAATTTCGGGGTTTAACCGAAAACTAGAATTCGTTGTTTAGAATGTTACAACTTGTATACGATTTCGAATGAGGGATCTTGTAGATTCACTGATCTGTAACAGAGAAGATCCGAATTCTGGATGATTCTTCGGCCCTTCTTGGACGAACTCTAATTTAGAATGAAACCGATCCCGCTTGTTTTGGTTCTCCCGGCATATAACGAAGAGTTAACGATTGAAAAAACAATCTTGGAATTTTATAAAGAGATCCCAAACGCATATTTTGTGATCGTTGATAACAATTCCAAGGACAGAACTTCTGAGATCTCGAAAAACGTCCTAGCAGAACATACGATCTCCGGAGAGGTGATCTTTGAACCGAGGCAAGGAAAAGCAAATGCGATCCGATCTGCATTTACTAAAATAGATGCGGAAATATATATCATGTGCGATGCGGATCTGACCTACCCCGCTTTCAAGATACACACTATGATCCAAGCTCTAAAGGAAAAAGATTTAGATATGGTGGTGGGGGATCGTTTGAGCGAGGGAGATTATGGAAGGGAGAATAAAAGAAGATTCCATTCCACAGGGAATAAACTTGTTCTTACTTTGATCAATTTTCTATTCGCCACCAAGCTAAAAGATCCGATGAGCGGATATAGAGTATTTTCTCGAAAGTTCATAAAAAACTATCCGGTGCTTACGTCCGGCTTTGAGATAGAGATCGAAATGACCTTACATGCTTTGGATAAAAGATTCAGATTGGAAGAGATCTCTGTTCCTTACAAAGATAGACCAGCCGGAAGTTTTTCAAAATTGAATACTATCCGAGACGGTTACAAAGTCGTTCAAAACATATTATGGATCTTTAAAGATTATAAACCGATGCATTTTTTCGGATTTTTTTCCGTCCTTTCAGCGGCTTTGTCTATAGCTGCCGGTATTCCGCCCGTAATAGATTATATCGAATATAAATATGTATATCATGTTCCTTTAGCAATTTTAGCCACTGGATTGATGCTGTTTTCCTGGATCCAAATTTCGATCGGACTTATTCTGCATACGGTTTCTAAAATCCAAAGAACCAATTTTGAATTAAGATTAATTCAATACGGAATGGAAATTCCGATCTGGAAGCAAATAACTCCGACTACTCCCGCGGCAGCGATGCGTAGATCTTTAGTCCGGGCAGAGCCCGGATGAGCGCGAATGCGCGAAATCGAAGCAGCGCGATCCGAGCGATAGCGAGTGAGCCGCCCAAATCAGTCACTCTTGTTGGAATTCCTACAGCAATTGTTCGCCCCCACCCGAATTTTGGGTGGAGGGGTGTGGCCCGTGGGCGAGAGTCGGCATTCATAAATCACAAAAAAGGTATTCTTTCAATCCAAATTCTGCTTTATAAAAATGGAATGGAGATTCCGGATTCCACTTTTAAGTTCTGAATCTATCGTTTCCTTCTTGTTTTCCTATTTCCTCTACTTCGGAGAAGTATCCAGAAGAATTACCCCGTTTTCAGAAGAAACTACCTGAAACGTTCTTTGCGGATAGGTTAAGACTAACTCCAATAAGCTGTTTTTATTGGATATGACGGAAAGTCTTTCTTTAGACTGTAAAAGGGATGTTTCGTCTTTAAATTTATAACTTCCGATTATATGGATCTTCTTGTCTCGATAGAACATTGGATAGAAGGATAGATATTTATAATATACGATTTTATTTTCAAACTTTGCGGCCTTATCGAAAAGACGAAGATTTCCATCTTGCAAAAAAGAAATGATCTTAGGAGTGATCGTAAATGATAGAACTCCTACAAAGATCAACATGGATGCCCAGGTTGAAACTAGGAAAAAATCTTTTCCTTCTTCGGTCCCCTTTTTGAAAAATTGCAAACTTATAAATCCGACCAAAATTCCTAAAAGAAGAAGTATCCCAGATAACGAATCCGAGAGGGAGAAGGATGGCAATTGCTCCTTCCCAAGTCCTAGTGAATGAATGGAATATTCTAAAATAAACGGCAAAAGCAGGAAGATCGCTCCAATGACAAAACCTAATCCTAAAAAAGAAGATGAGAATATATTGGATTTTAACACTTCCGGCTTTTCTAAGAGTAAGTAGGACCCAAAAAAGGATAACGGGAAATAGATAGAAGAAGAATAATGAGGCAATTTGGTTTGAACGATAGAAAAGATGAGTAGAACAATCCCCAACCAAAGCAGAAAGTAGCGGGAGATCCTGGAAATTTTAGGAGCAGTAAACCTTCTCCAGTTCTGAATAATCGGAAATAGAAGCGCTGTCCACGGAAAGAATCCGAGAAACATTACGATAAAATGATAGAACCAAGGTCCAGTATGTGATTCTAAGGATTTAGTCAAAAGTTTTTTCTGAAAATCGAAGAACTGCGTTAAGAACTCGTTTCCATACAGTATAAAATTTGTGAGATAATAGATACTTAATACGAAAATCGAAACGATCGCAAATAGGATCAAATCCAAGATCCTGATCCTAAAGTTTCTTTCAAAAACCCTATTTACCCCAAAAATAAAAAGCGGGATAGCTAAACCTAAAGGACCCTTTGTTAAAACGGCAATTCCACCAAAGAAAGCCGCTGATAAGATCCAGATCGTCCTGGAACGAAAGTCTCCCTTCTCCTTTGTTTCATATAAATACAAAGAAAGGACGGATGCGAAGATGAATGTATTGAATAGATGGTCTATATATGCGGTTCTGGAAAGTAAAAGTGGTAAAAAAGAAGCGGAATATAAAAACGCCCACAGGAAACCGAATTTTTTAGAATGTAAGATTGTTCCGAATCGAACTAAGATCCAAAAGGATAAGATCCCGCTAAAAACGGACGGAAGCCTTGCGGAAAATTCGGAGAGTCCGAAAACTTTGTAAAATAGATTTGCGAACCAAAAGTAAAATGGAGGTTTTTCACTGAACGGTTGCCCGTTGATTTGGATCCTAAAATATTCTCCGGTTTCCAACATGGATTTGGAAGCCGCGCCGTAAATATTCTCGTCCCAATCGATGAGAGAGAAACTTCCTAAACCGAAAAGTAATAAGCCCAGATACACAGGAATTGTCAGAGGTAAAAACCAATTTCGCAGCAACAAACGAATCTTCCTTGGAAAGAATCACTTTCCAATTCCAAAAAAAGAAACAAATACAGCTCTGCATTCTAAAACTAAAATTTAGAATTGGTGTTCGGTTACAAATCGGATAAAAATTAGGATTTGGTACAAAGCTTGCGGGTTAAAATTACATTTCAATCTATATGTTTCGCGAGAACGATATGAATTTTGCGTTTTACTTGTAACTCCGGTAAATGATCTAACGATCTTTATTTATAAAAAAAGGATGAAGACAAAAAAAAGCCTAACTTTCGCTTACGAGAAGTTAGGCTTCAGAGTCGTACGGCGATTTATAATAAATATAAATCCGTGGTCCCGTCGAAAGAACCAACATTAGCTTAGAGCCAGCTCCCCTGCCGGAATACTACTTAAGTCAAACCGGCAAGTTAGCTACCTGAATTACTTCAGTAGCTGGAGCACGGTTTGCGGTTTCATGTTCGCCTGAGCGAGCATCGCAGTGGCAGCTTGAGTCAGAATTTGATATCTGGTAAAGCTGGTCATTTGCTCAGCCATATCAGTATCACGAATTCTTGATTCAGCCGCTTGGATATTCTCGTAAGCGTTCATTAAACCCTTAGCAGCATGTTCCAGACGGTTGTAATAAGCTCCCAAGTCGGCTCTTTGTTTAGAAATTAATCTAAGAGCGTCGTCAGCAAGACCGATTACGGAGTTCGCTTTTCCCGCCGTAGAAAGAGAGATGAAAGTCAGAACGGTCGGGTTTCTTAATCCCAGAGCCGCAGTGTTCATCGTTTCGATATACACTCTTTCTCTTTGGTGCATGTTAGCACCCATGTGGAACCACATACTTGCGGTCGGGTTCAAACGAGCGAAAGCTCCCGTAAGGAGTTTCATTTTGTTGAACTCGGCCTGAGAAGCAATCCTGTCGATCTCGTCGACCAACTGAGATACCTCTACTTGTATTTGTTGACGGTCTTCTTCGGTGTAGATACCGTTCGCTGCTTGTACTGCAAGCACGCGGATCCTTTGAACAACTTCATGGGTTTCTTGCAGATACCCTTCCGCTGTTTGAATCAAAGACATACCGTCTTCAGTGTTTTGTTCCGCCCTGCGTAAACCTCCGACCTGTGTTCTCATTTTTTCAGACACAGCCAAACCGGATGCATCATCACCTGCACGGTTGATTCTCATACCGGAAGACAACTTTTCGATGTCTTTGTTCATGCTTTCGCTATTGAACTTCAAAGTTCTATGAGCGAAGATGGCACTGATATTGTGGTTAATAATCATTCGGTTCCTCCTTGAATCCGAATCTCTCCGAAAAGAGAATTTGATTTTCCTAGAGGTCTTCCTTGACCTCTTCCCCTTGAAAATCGGGAAGATTTGGGAATTGGAAGAGATACTTTTTTCTGCCAAAGTTGGATAAAAGATACCTTCCTTTTGTAAGTGTATATGTCGCCTTTTGGATCTCTGGTGCGGATTCCGGCACGAAAATGCTTGCCTCCGACGGGACCAGGCAACAGCCTGAAAGTAGATGCTCGAAAAAATCTATCTCGCGAATCCCCGCGGTTTCTGTGCCGGAGTTAAATACGCAATTTCTTATGTGGAACAGGTCCAATCCAATTCCAAGGAACAGATCTATGTCCGCAAAGAGATCGTCCATAACCGAAGAGTCGTGGAAGATATGAAAAAAAGAGGGATCAAATTTATTAACGAACTGGGGGAAGCACCGGACGGCTCCACAGTGGTTTTCTCCGCTCATGGAGTTTCTCCCGAAGTGGTAGAAGAAGCGAAGCGTAGGGGAATGAAGATTGGGGACGCTACCTGCCCCCTGGTGACTAGAGTTCACAGAAAAGCACGTAGATATAAGGATTCTCACCAGATCATTTATATAGGCCACCAGGGTCATGACGAAGCAATAGGAACTATGGGAGAAGCCAGGATGTTCTTAGTGGAATCCCCGGAAGATGTCCAAAAACTAGTCGGAAAATTGGACACAAGCAAACCGATTACGTATCTGATGCAGACTACTTTGTCCGTAGCGGATACAAAATTGGTAGTGGAAAAGATTGCGGAATTATTCCCAAGTGTTGAGCATCCAGCGAAAGACGATATCTGTTACGCTACTACGGAAAGGCAAGAAGCTGTTTCTTCTATGATGGAAACGATAGACGCAATGATGGTGATCGGGGCCGATAATAGTTCCAACTCACTTAGGCTCCTACAATTGGCCAAAAAATCCAAACCTTCCTCTTTCAAGGTCAGTTCTTTAGAAGAATTAAATAAGGATTATATAGCCGACTCCGGGATCAAGATCCTGGGGATCACAGCGGGAGCTTCTACTCCCCAGATCTTAGTGGATGAGATCATTTCCAAGCTCATACAATTCTATCCGGAAGCTGTTCTGGATCTTTTCCCCGGTTCGAGGGAGGACTCCATGAGCTTTAAATTGCCTGCAAATCTCCTCATGTAGTCACTTCGACATTTAAGTTATGTCTCGGATCTCGCAAAAATGAACGATTTACTTCAGAGTAAGTCATTTTTGTGGAATTTTCTCCTAAAATGGTTGAATTAAGTTTATTTTCGCGTAAATTTTCTGGCCTATATGGTTGGGGAAGAGCTGCAGTTCGATATAGAAACCGAACTATTTCAAATTATTGTTTCCCAAACTTCCGACGCAATTCTTGTTACAGACGCCGTTCTAAATGAGAACGGACCTTCTATCGTTTTTGCAAATCCCGCATTCTGTGAATTAACCGGATATAACCCGGAAGAGCTGATTGGCAGATCTCCAAAAATTTTGTTCGGTAAAGAAACGGACAAAAGAATATTACAAAATCTTAAAGATTGCTTATTGCGGGGAGATTCCTATTCTTCCTCTACAATTAACTACAAAAAGGACGGCACTAAATATTATTCCGAATGGAAAGTTTCTCCCGTAAAAGATCAGAACGGTAATATTACAAATTTATTATCTATTCAGCGAGATAGCAGTGAAAAAATCATCCGAGAGGAATTCGCGGCCAAAAGACTAAGATCCGAAATGGGCCTTACGGCGGCTTCTCAGATCTTACTGAATACGACCCATGAAAGTTTTACGATAGAAAGAGCGATCGAACATTTTTTGGTATTGGTGGAAGCCGAAAGGATCTACTTATATAAAAAAACAGCTAATCCGGACGTGTTAGCATTACAAGCGGAGATCAAAAGCCCCTACTCCAGCGCGACTCTTGCTGAAACTCATCCCGAAATTTCACTCTCCACCAAATTTGCCGGATGGAAACAATACCTACTTAAAAATGATATAGTGGAGTTTCGGACTTCAGATCTTTCCGGATCGGAAATGGCCTTTTGTCAGGGAAGGAGAACGGATACAATTTTTCTCTTTCCGATACGAATGTCCGGAGACTGGTTCGGATTTTTGGGAATGGAATTCTTCCAACATGAATCCGGTCCGGAAGAACAATTTACATTTCGCACTTTCGCAGATCTGATCGGATTTTATTTAGAAAGAAAATCCATATTAGAGGAATTGAAGCTCCATAAGGAAAATTTAGAAGAAACTGTTATCAAAAGAACCAAAGAACTTTCCGTCCAAAAGGAAAAGGCGGAAGCGGCAAGCACGGCTAAAAGCGATTTTCTTGCGAACATGAGCCACGAACTCCGTACTCCTTTGAACGCGATCATCGGGCTTTCTAAGCTGATCAAGATACAGGACGAAAATTCCAACGATAAAAGATACTTGGATCTCATCCATAAATCAGGATTACATTTATTAGGTTTAATTAATGATATTCTTGAACTTTCAAAACTGAATGCAGGAAAGTCCTCATTCTATTTTTCAGAATTGGATTTTAGAAAGGAATTGGAACAAGTCGTAGAATTTTTAGAGCCGGAACTTCTAAGAAAGCATATCCACCTAGTCTGGAATGATCCGGAAGATATTTCTTTTATGATCTGGGGAGATCCCAAGCGGATCCGTCAGATATTTTTGAACCTAGTTGGGAACGCTGTCAAATTTACCGCTGAGCAAGGTTCAATCTATCTTTCTACACATACGGAAGGAAAAGATTGGGTAGTGGAGATTACGGATACGGGGATCGGAATTCCGGAATCGGAACAGAAAAAAATTTTCGATACGTTCTACCAGGTTCGAAATTCCGGATCCAGGGAGACGGAAGGAACAGGGCTTGGCCTTTCTATCGTTCAAAAATTAGTAGAGGCGCACGGGGGAAGTATTCGGGTAAAAAGCCAGCATGGGACCGGGACCACTTTTTATCTAAACCTTCCCAGGCTGGAACAAACTGCTAAAGAATCTAAGCCGAGAAAAAATTTTGCGGGAGCCTATCCTGATAAATTAAAAAATTTCTGCTTTATCCAATTGGAATTATCCAATCAGAAGAACGCAGAACTACTCACTCATTTTTTTAAGAAACAAAACCAACCGTTACTCCGGGAACTTAGAAAGGACAAAAAAATCGTTTTATTCCAAGATTCTAATTCTTCCGTAAAGGATAGAATATCGGAAATTTGGAAAACAGTTTTTATTCTCCCCGAAGAAATGCAGGATTTTGAAAAAAAATTTTCCAAGGAGAATTACGACTTCGTTCTCTCCCAACCGATTTCCTTGGATGAATTAAAATTAGTATTAGAAGAATTGGCGGAGCAGATCAATGACTAACGCAACAAGTTCCGTAATTAAAAGTAAGCAGGAGAGAAAGAGTGTAGTACGAGATCCTATACTTCTAGTTGAGGACAAGTTAGAGAATACTCTCATGCTTGAAGCTCTTTGCGATGAGTTCGGGATCCAGTATCACTCCGCTACCAACGGAGAAGAGGCCTTGGAGATGGCCAAGGCCAATAAATATTCTTTTTATATAGTGGACCTTATGATGCCTGTGATGGATGGGCCCACTTTCATCCAAAGACTAAAGGAATTCCAACCCGATGCCACTGTACTGGTACAAACAGCACTCGATTCAACGGATACGGTGATCGAAGTGATGAAACTCGGAGTATTCGATTATATAATCAAACCTATCCTTCCAGATCAATTTCATAAGGCTTTAAATAAGGCAGTAGACTATCGTTTTCTGAAGGCTAGCGAAGCCGCGATCATAGAAGCGGAAAGTCTGAAACTTAGGAACCAGTTGGAATGGTTGACTTATAAGGAAACTAGAAGAAAAGCCGGAGACGAATCCTGGGAAAAATCCTCCATTCATTCCTTGCAGACATCCCTATCCCAAGGTTCCGGGATCGGAGCGATTATTAGTTTATTGGATATGATCAAGACCGAAATGAAAGAGGAAGGTGAAAATTATCTAATTAATAAAAATATGATGAATATGGTGATGGAAAATCAGGAAATCACCAAAAATTTATTAAAAGGACTCACTCAGTTATTAGAAATTATCAATCGGAATCTTGATAAGAAAAAGATCAAGGCATCCGAACTAGTGGATAGAATAAAACATTCCGGCGAGTTCATCCAACCTTATTTGGAAAAAAAAGGACTCAGACTTGCTCTACCCATTTTAAAAAAGGAAGTCGAGTTGGAAATAGAGATCGATCTATTCCTATTAGCCTTAGAGGAAGTGATCTTAAACGCTTATAAGTATTGTGCTCCAAAAACTTCTTTAGAGGTGTTTACGAGCATCAATCAAGGATATTTCTGCGTCGTTGTAAAGAATATAGTGGATGAAAAACCTTACGGAGGTGTGGACGAAAAATATGAGAACCTGGTTTTACAACCGTTCTTCCGAATTCATCCTCCCGTAGAAAGTGTTTCCCATTTGGAAAGGTTCGGTCTAGGTCTGGGGCTAACTGCGGTAGATCAAATCCTCAGAAAACATAACGGTCTATTTTTTATTCATAACGCAAAAGACCACACCGGAGAACAGGTAAGGTTATGTGTAATGAGTGAACTATTATTACCCATTCAATGAAAATGATAAGAAGGAGAATATGAAAAAAATCTTAATCGTTGATGATTCGGCCGTATTCCGAAAGATACTTACCCTCCATCTTTCTCAGGCTTCCTTTTCCGTTATTGAAGCGGAAGACGGATTACAAGGTCTTGAAAAGTTGAAAGAAGGCAAAGTGGATCTCGTAGTTAGCGATATGAATATGCCTAATATGAACGGTATATCGTTTGTAAAGGCGATCAAGGAAGACTCGAACCATAAATTTGTTCCGATCATCATGCTGACCACCGAATCACAAGATGAGCTGAAAAATGAAGGTTTAAAAGCCGGTGCAAAAGCTTGGCTTACTAAACCTTTTTCTCCCGAAGAACTTTTAAAAACCATACAGGTTTTACTCGTATAATCACGGGAAAATGTTATGTCTTTGGAAATAAAAGTATCAGAACTCGGCCAAAAAAACTCCAGACCGATCTTTCATCTGGAACTTTCAGGAGAGGCTTCTATTTATTTTGTATTAGATTGGAAATCCAAAATACAATCTCTTTTGGATAAAAATCCGATCCGGATCGAGATCGATACTTCTTCTTTGGAAAAGGTAGACTCCAGTTTTGTTCAATCTTTAATTTTGCTAAAAAAGGATTCCCTGGATAGATCTTGGGATCTCGCCATATTAAATCATCCGAAGTGTCTATTAGAATTTTATGATCTATACGGTTTGATCGGCTTCTTTCAGGATCGTATAAGAATATCCAAAAAAGATTCTTCTGAATTTAAGTTCTCTTACGGATTGGAGAAAGTGTGATGGACCTTTCCGAAATCAAAGAAGCATTTATACAGGAATCTCTCGAATTATTATCCGGAGCCGAATTGTTTCTTTTGCGTATGGAAAAAGGAGATTTCGACGAAGAAGCAATTCATTCCATGTTCCGGTCTGTCCATACCGTAAAAGGAACCGCTGGAATGTTCGGATATGAATCCATAGAAGAATGTTCTCATGAGTTGGAAACTCTATTAGATCTTGCCAGGTCGGGAAAAACCGAATTAGACCCGACTAAGATAGATTTTTTGTTAAGGGCAATAGATCATTTAAAACGAATTGTAGGAGATCCAACCCCGGGTAATAATTTACCTCCTGAATTGGATGCGGAACAGATAAAAATTCTAAGAGAAGCTCAAGGATTTACGGGAAAAAACTCAGACAAAAAGAAAACAAACGATCCGGTAGAACATCCAACTGGAGAGAATTCGGAGAAAAAAGGAGCGGTTAACTCTTACTGGCAAGTCACATTTTTTCCAGGTGCAAATATCTTCAAAGATGGAATGGATCCGTTCTCTTTTTTGAAATACCTGAGAAAGATCGGTGAGATCAAAAACTTATACGTTTATAAGACAAAACTGCCGGATTGGAATAGCTGGGATCCTGAAAATTGTTACATAGGTTACGAGGTTCAGCTTGATTCTAACTCAGAGCGGAAGGATCTGGAATCGGTTTTTTCTTTCGTAAAGGATTCTTCCTTTTTAAAGATTGTATCTCCGCATTCTTCGGAAGAGATATTTTATTCGATCGCAAACGAGATACCTTGCAAAAAAGAAGAATATTTTAAGGCATTGGAATTACAAGGGCTTCACATCCAAGCGCCAATTTCCGTACATTCTTCGGAAATTCCGAAAGAACAAACTTCTTCCAAAAAGTCGGAAGGTGAAAAATCACAAACTACGCAGATCGTTCCTAAGCTGATCCGTATCGACTCCGCGAAAGTGGACCAATTAGTAAACCTTGTCGGAGAATTGATCATCTCCGAGGCAAGCCTTGGTCGTTTACTTGCTGAAAAAGAAGACTCAGACTTAAACGAATCGGCTGAATTATTATCCAGGCTTGTGGGAGAGATCCGAGAAACAGCGATGGCACTTCGGATGGTTCCTATCGGCGAACTTTTTGAAAAATATCGAAGGACCGTTAGAGATATTTCTTTGGAGCTCGGAAAGGAAGTCGACTTCGAAATTTTAGGCGGAGAAACGGAACTCGACAGGTCCGTGATCGAAAAAATAAACGATCCGATCGTTCATATATTGAGGAACGCATTGGACCATGGAATAGAACCCAGCCAAGAGAGAACGAATCTAGGAAAGTCAAAAAGAGGAAAATTAAAGATACAAGCCTCCCACTCGACAGGAAGTATTTCGATAGAGATCTCGGATGACGGAAAAGGGATCAACCATGAAAAAATCAGAGAAAAAGCGATCGAAAAAGGTTTAATAGAATCAACCCAAGTATTAAACGAACAAGAAATTTTTAATCTAATCTTCCAGCCCGGATTTTCAACGGCGGAATCCGTTACTAGCCTTTCAGGCAGAGGTGTTGGAATGGATGTGGTACTTAGAAATATCGAATCCTTAAGAGGATCCGTGAACGTACAATCGGAATTCGGAAAAGGTTGTGTATTCTCCATTCGTCTTCCGCTTACACTTGCGATCATCGATGGGTTCTTAGTCAGATCTTGTGATTCATATTTTGTAGTACCGATGGATTGGGTAAGAGAGACCATGGAGTCGGAGCTCCTACTTCTTCCTGACGAGATTTCAGGTTCTATTAATTTAAGAGGGGAAGTTCTCCCTATTCTACATTTGGGAAGATTTTTAGGACTCCCCGATCCGGATGAAGGAAGAAAAAACGTACTCATTCTCGAACATGACGGCAGGAATTTCGGGATATTAGTCAATGACTTACTTGGTGAAATTCAATCCGTAATCAAACCTTTGAATGAAATTTTCAAAGGGATCCAATGTATCAGCGGAACATCCGTTTTAGGGACCGGAAAGATCGCGTTCATTCTGGACGTACCTGGTCTTCATTCCCTTTTAAAAATCCAAAGAACTAATCTAAGAGATAGAACATTCGCACGTTGAAAAAACTGCGATCGATAAGGAAATAATTAATTTATAGCGTGGGTAAATCGTATGGAACAGGGTAAATTAAAACTAAGTGTGCTTGTTTGGTCTTTGCTGTTGGGAATATTTCTCACATTCGGATCATCCGGTTGGAGTTATTTATATGATCACGGTTTTGAAACGGGATCTTCGAATAAAATTTCGGTATCTTCCGAAACAATACACTCGGAATTAAAGGATTATCAATCAGGTCTGTATTCTCTATTTCTCCCCGACCAAAGTAGAGAATCCCTTTTTTCTAAATTAGAAAATCTGAAATCGATCCAAGCAACGATCTTGTCGGATATAAATGAATATTCATCGGGTACTACGGATCCGAAAGACCTGCAACAATTCCAGAAGGATCTCGAGTCCCTTCAGGAAAGTATCCTAACTGCAAAAGGGGTTTTAGGGATCCAGGCAAAGGATACTAAAGAGATGTTTTTAAACCAGATTACGGATAATTCCCTGCCTAAATTCGAAAAGTTGAAATCCGATTGGGAAAAATTTTCAGTCTCCGTTCCTACCCCTGTTCGGCAAGAAGACCCCTTCTATTTTCATTTCCTGTTCGCAATATTCGGGACCCTTCTGCTACCTGCATTGGTGATTTACCTAAAACCTTTCTCTTCCGGAACTATTATTTCCAACGGTAAGTCCGACTCGGAAGAATTCATTCGAATCAGGACCGCTTTGGACAATGTGACTACAAATATCATGATGGCCGACCAAAACTTAAAGGTCACATACATGAATAAGTCCATACGAAAGATGTTCGGAAATGCGGAAGATGATATCAAAAAACAACTTAGCCAGTTCCGATTGGAATCTTTGATGGGTTCTAATATTGATAGCTACCATAAAAACCCCGCTCACCAAAGAAACATCTTAAAGGATCTGAACCAAACATTCCGTTCCAGTATCGAGATCGGAGGGAGAAGTTTTGATCTTATAGCAAATCCGATCCTGACCGAATCCGGGGATAGACTGGGAGCGGTTGTGGAATGGGCGGACGTAACGGAACAGAAAAAATTGTTGGAAGTCCGACGCCAGGAAAATGAAGAACTGACCCGTATCAAAGTGGCATTAGATAATACCAGTACGAACATCATGATCGCGGATACCCATCTGAATATAAAATATATGAATAAAGCGATAATGAAAATGTTTGAAATAGGTGAAACCGATATTAGAAAACAACTCAACAATTTCCATCTGAATAAACTTCTCGGATCGAATATAGATTCTTATCACAAAAATCCATCGCATCAAAGAGGAATACTTGCTTCCTTTACGAATACTTTCAAATCCAGCATAGAAATTGGAGGAAGGACATTCGATCTCATTGCAAACCCTATTCTTACTGAAAACGGAGATAGATTAGGAGCCGTGGTGGAATGGTCGGATGTAACCGAGCAGAAAAAGTTGACCGCAGCTAGGAAACTAGAAAATGACGAGCTTACTCGGATCAAGGTAGCATTGGACAACGCTTCCACGAATGTGATGATCGCGGATAACGAATTTAACATCAAGTATATGAATAAGGCAGTATATAAGATGTTCCAAAATAGCGAGGGGGATATTAGAAAACAATTAAGCGCATTTAACTTGCAAAGTTTGCTTGGAACTAATATCGATACTTTCCATAAAAACCCTGCTCATCAAAGAAACCTGCTCGCGAATTTGAATAGCACGTATGAGTCTTCCATAACCATCGGAGGAAGGTCATTCAATCTGATCGCAAATCCTATTTTAAGTTCCGAAGGGCAAAGATTGGGAGCTGTGGTGGAATGGTACGATGTCACTGCGGAGCTTGCGGTCCAAAAAGAAATAGAGGAGATCGTAGGTGCCGCCGCAAAAGGAGATTTTAAAACTAGAGTAAAATTAGAAGGTAAAGAAGGATTCTTTAGGACCTTGGGGGAAGGGATTAATTCATTCTTACAGGTCAGCGAGACCGGACTTAATGAAGTGGTAGAAGCTTTGGGAAGATTGGCTAACGGAGATCTGACTTCCAAAATAGAGAACGAATACTACGGAACGTTCGGCAAACTAAAAGAATACGGAAATACTACCGTGGATAAATTGAACGAGATCATGGGCGATATCGTTATGAAAGCCGGAAGTTTAGTCGGTTCTGCTACGGAGGTTTCATCCACAGCGAATTCTCTTAGCCAAGGAGCTTCCGAACAAGCCGCCTCCGTCGAAGAAACAACATCTTCGTTGGAAGAAATGACAGCTTCTATCGACCAAAATGCGAGCAATTCCAAACAAACGGAACAGATTGCTAGTCAATCCTCCAAGGATGCGGAAGAAGGTGGAAAATCAGTAACGGAAACTGTGACTGCAATGAAACAGATCGCTGAGAAAATTTCCATCATTGAGGATATTGCGTACCAGACAAATCTACTCGCGTTGAACGCCGCTATCGAAGCTGCGAGAGCGGGGGAACACGGACGAGGATTTGCAGTCGTTGCTTCGGAAGTTAGAAAATTAGCGGAAAGAAGCCAAAAATCGGCAAATGAGATCTCTAGTCTTGCGGTATCGTCGGTAGCAATCGCCGAAAAAGCGGGAAAACTCATAAGTGAGATTGTTCCGAATATTAGGAAAACGGCAGACTTGGTGCAAGAGATCACGGCTTCCAGCGAAGAACAGGCTTCCGGAGTGGTCGAGATCAATAAAGCAATGGGTCAATTGGATCAAGTTTCTCAACAAAATGCATCCGCATCGGAAGAGTTAGCCGCCATTGCGGAAGAAATGAATAGTCAGGCGGAATCCTTGAGGGAATCCGTATTATTCTTCCGATTGAACAAGGAATCGTTAGGAAAGGAGACTGCTGGAAACGGTGCCAAGAGTATTGCGGCCGTGAGGACTGTAAGTATCCCTGATAAGCCTAAGTTTGAGAAATATTGAGGTAGTAACGCTTGAGCACTTTCGAAGATAACCAGTATTTGACCTTTAAGATCGGAGAAGAAACTTTCGGAATAGGGCTTTTGAACGTAAAAGAGATCCTAGAATACACTCATGTGACCACCGTTCCTATGATGCCTACTTTTATACCGGGGGTAATCAATCTAAGAGGAAATGTGGTCCCTGTTTTGGATGTATGCGATAAGTTTTTCAGGAAAAAACATTCTCCGGACAAAAGGACCTGTATCGTGATCGTGGAAGTTCCTGAATCGATAAACGGAGCCGGTATGGATATAGGTCTAATCGTCGAATCCGTTTACGAAGTATTGGGGATACCTTCCAACGAAATCGAACCGCCTCCCACGTTCGGCTCCAGGATACGTGTTGATTTTCTATCCGGAATGGCGAGGCAGCCAACCGGATTTATTCTTTTATTGAACCTTCTCCGCTTATTGACCGTAGAAGAACTGACCGCATTAGAAGAGACAAGGGAAGAAGCGGCTAACGTAGTATCTGCCGGCTAAAAAATGGAACCTGAGATCGTACGGGATATTTTCCTACAACCGGGAGGTTTCTATTGGGGGGAAAATGGTACAAGGATCCGCACACTTTTAGGTTCCTGCGTAGCATTATGTTTTTGGCATCCTTATTCCAAAGTGGGCGGAATGGCTCATATCATGTTGCCGAAAAGACCCTCCCATATTACGGAGCCCCATCCGAAATATGCGGACGATGCGCTGGAAACTTTCCTAAAACAATTCCAAAAATTAGGAGAAAGACCCGGCAGATTCGTTTGCAAAGTTTTCGGCGGTGCGTCCATGTTCTCCCCCGAAGAAGATAAAATTGAGGAAGTAAAGAGGATCGTGGAAATCGGCGAAAAGAATGTGGAATCCGTATTGGATTTAGTCCGCAAAGCGAATATAGATCTAACAGCTTCCAATATCGGAGGTAAATCTCACCGAAAAATATATTTCTCCCTTTGGGACGGAGAAGTATACATGGAAAATCCAAAAAGTTAGTAAAACATGATATACGTATATATTATCGACGATTCCGCAGTGGTCCGATCCGTACTCAAACAGGTTCTGGAAATGAATTCGGATATAAAAGTGATCGGATCTTCTCCCGATCCGGTATTTGCTTTGGAAAAACTCGGAAAGTCGGAGAGATGGCCGGACGTAATTGTTTTGGATATCGAAATGCCAAGAATGGATGGGATCAGTTTTTTAAAAAAGATCATGCATACCCACCCTACTCCCGTATTGATCTGCTCTTCTCTTGCGGAAGAAGCTTCCGAAACGGCTTGGATCGCGTTAAAAGAAGGAGCTGTAGGAATTGTTACGAAACCGAAAATTGGTCTTAAAGATTTTTTAGAAGATTCTGCGATCTATCTGGGAGAATGTGTACGCTCTGCTTCCATTTCCAAGCTGAAACATCAAATTTTTTCTCCTCCTGCCAGAACGGATGGACTTGATTTTACGAAAATTGCAACTACCGACAAGATAGTGGCAATAGGAACTTCCACGGGCGGAACGATCGCTTTAGAGGAAATTCTCACTTCCCTTCCTGCTAATAGTCCCGGAATAGTCATTGTACAACATATGCCTGAAAAATTTACGGAGGCATTTGCGAATCGGTTAGATAAGATGTGTAAAATTACGGTAAAAGAAGCACGGGACAGGGACAGGGTCCAAGAAGGAGTCGCACTCATTGCACCGGGGAACAAACATATGGAAGTTATTGGAAGTGGAGCGCAATTTATCGTAAGGATTTCGGATGGTCCATTAGTAAATCGTCATAGACCTTCCGTGGATGTATTATTCCATTCTGTTGCAAAAAATGTGGGGAGAAACGCAAAGGCATTTCTACTTACCGGTATGGGAGCCGACGGTGCTGCAGGTCTCTTAGAGATCAGAAAAGCCGGAGGAAGAACGATTGCTCAAGACGAAACAAGTTCTGTCGTATTCGGTATGCCAAAGGAAGCGATAGAAAGAGGGGCTGCGGAAAAGATACTTTCCTTAAAAGATATACCTGCCGAGATTCTCACAGGTTAAAATTCCCGCAAGAATCTCGGATATTAGTAACTTAAAGAAGGGAGAAAGTCACTTTATTCTTTCTGTCTTGGATCTCTTCCGGAGTTTCTACCTTTAAGACCTCGTCCGGAACGATCTTGAAGATGGTCTGTCCTTTTTGTATGATCTTTCCGTCGCTATCCTTCAGGATCACTTCTTTAATGGTCCCAGAGAATGGAGCGGTGATCTTATTGAACATTTTCATAACTTCTACGATAAATAAAGGTTGGCCAGCTTTAAAATGCTCGCCTTCTTTAACCATAGGAGGTAGATCCGGAGCTTCTTTCGAATAGAACATTCCACCCATTGGTGAAACGATCTCGTCGGAACTTGCTTTCGGAGCAGGCGCCAAAAATTTAATATATGCGTCTCTTGTTTCCGCTTTTCTAAATTCCTCAGGGATCACAGGCTCTAAGTTCTCATCCACTCCCAGTTTATAGAAACCGGATTTGTTTCCAAGATTCGGAATAAGTTTCAACAATTCCAATCCGATCTGGAAACCTTTATGAGAGGAAATTGCTTTTGTCCAAACGGATGCATCCACTCCGGCCGGAGCCTTTCCTCCTAGGATAGAATCCCAATCCGGAGAATCGGCTTGCTTACCGGTCAGTTTTTCTAGTTCTTTATAAAAAGATAATGCAGATTGCAAAACTTTCTGGTCATGATCCCAAATCTGTTCGGAAGGTGATTGGTGTAATTCTCCTTCCATGTGCAGATAATAGTATAGATCGGAAAGAATATGGACCGGGTTTCTAAGCCAAACTACTTGGTCTTTTTCGATCTTCCAGGAAGTATTCTCATGATATCCTAAGAATCCGGCTAATACATGCGCATCTGCAAGCAACTCACTGATCGGCCTTGTGATCAAGGTGAGCTTACGGGAAAGAACCTTCTTTCCTTCCGCGGGAGCATTCGAAAGGATTTTTGTCCAAGCTACTTCCAGATCCACATCTTTGCCTAGGCTCTCTAATGCACCGACTGCCGCCAGATAAGAGATCATAAATGCTGTAGAAGGTTTGAATAAAGGGTCTTTTCCTAAGATCCAATGGATCAAACCATAATGAACAAGTAAGTTAGTCTGTAGATCTTGGCCTCTAAGTTCCGTCTTTCTGAGAATATTACCAAGTCTGCGAAGGTTATCTTCCCTACTTGTACCATAAGTTATCAAAAGTGCTATGTTGGAATCGTAAGCTCCGGCCACTTTATAGTGTACGAATAAGCCTGTATCGGGGTTTCTAACGGAGATGCCTTGGTCGTCCCTGATCTCTTCCGGTAGAGGTTTAGACCAACCTAAAATAACTCCACCAGCGTGCGGCTGGATCGCCTTATTAGTAGCATTGATACGAACTTCCGCGCCGGAAATATTTCTTACGATACGTTCCGGTTTCGGAAGTCTTTTCCCGTGAAGCGAAATAAGTGCCATTGCTTCGATCAAACTATCTACGATAAAAAATTCGGATTTGTTTTCAGGATTTGTGAACTTTAATGAATACACCATCTCTGTGACCCTGTGCTCTACCTGGATCCTGGTGTTCATTTCCATGAAGAAGTGGTTTGTTCCTTCTACGATCAACTCGAAGGTGGACACACTATTTAAAGCCACAGCTTGTCCAAACCTCTCGGATTGTTCTTCCATTTCTTTCAGGACTTGAAGATCGGCTTTTATGATCTCGGCTTTTTTAGGAGATGTTTTTTCAAGTACTGCGATCTCGTTTTGCAGAAGTTCCTGGGTAAGAGATATCTCCAAAAGTTTCTGCTCATGCATTTGAACGGAACAGTCCCTTCCTCCGAGAGCAAGACACCACTCTCCGTTACCGATCAACTGTATCTCGTTGTGTCTGGTCTTTTCGATATTTAATTCTATCAAAAAGTTCCGATTGGAACCGGGAGCGGTTACTTTAGATTCCGATAAAATTTCCTGTACTGCCGTTTTTACTTCTTCCGGTTTGGAAACTACCCTTTGGCCCTTTCCGCCGCCGCCGCCCACGTATTTAAAACGAATTCGGTTACTTGGATATTTTTTCCAGATCTCCGAAGCTTCAATTTCAGCCTGAGCCTGTAATTCGGGAATGGTAACTAATTCTACGATCTTTTCGTATCCGGCGTATAATAAGGTTTCCGCATTTTCTTCTAAGGAGACGGAAGGATTATAAGTAAAGTCCAATCCTTTTTCTTTCGCAAGAGCGGTTAACGCCTTTTCATCTTTTGCTTTTTTGAGAAGACAAGTAGCGGAGATCGTATCAACACCCGGAGTCACGGAAACATTCAGCTTACGAGCGAGCTTTTTTGCCTCGTCCTTTGAACCCGCCTGGTGGGCAACATGGGAAGAAGGTCCCATGAATGTAATTCCGCTCTCCTCGATCGCCTCTATGAACTCGGAATCTTCCGCCATAAATCCGTAACCGGCAAAAATATGAGTGTAATCGTTCTCTTTTGCGATCTGGATGATTTGTTTGATCCTAGCTGCTTTTTCTTCCGCACCGGCTCCCATATAATCTGGAACTCTGTGAATATTGGAAGGAAATCTGAAGTCCCTCAGCTCCGGAGCAAGTGCCATCGGATAGACGACTGAGTCTTTTTCGGAAAGCAAGATACCGTATTCTCTGATCCCTATTTGGTCGAAAATTTCCATTGCCTCTTTTCGGACTGGGCCTCGGCAAACGATCAAACATTTGATCGTTTGCAATGAGAATGAATGGATCCAAGGAGAAGTAGATTCGCGAAATGTAATGCGCCGATTTTGGTAGTCGATCATCTTTGTTTACTCGAATTCCCTTTGAGGTCCGGACATTGGTCCGGGTTTATAGTGTCGGATTAAATAATCTAGATTTTGGAATAGGATGTTTCTCGTGGTTCCCGGAAGAACGATCCTAGAAACGGAGCCTAAAGATAAAGCTTCCTTAGGGTTCATGAGATCTTTCTCATATTTTAGAGAGAGAATTTGCAGTTTTTTATCCCTGGTCGCTGCGGCATCCTTTTCAGAAACGCCATTCTTCAGATTTTCCTTATATTCTTTTTGGATCGCGGTAATCTCGTCCTTATAGACGTAATCCTTACCTGCAGGTCCCATTACCGCAATCCTTGCGGTCGGAAGTGCAAACACCATGTCTGCGCCCGTATGATAAGAGTTAAAACTTGCGTAAGCTCCACCGAAGGCATTTCGGATGATCAGAGTCAATCTTGGAGTACGAATATCAATGATCGAATCCAAAAGTTTTCTTCCTTCCAAAACGATACCGTTCTGCTCTTGCTCTTTTCCGGGCAAAAATCCGGTGGTGTCCTCTAAGAATATTAAAGGAATATTATATACATTGCAAAAGCGGATAAATCTTGTACCTTTTCTTGCCGCACCGATATCGATCTGACCGGAAGAAACGGCGGAATTATTCGCTACGAATCCTACTACATGCCCACCCAATCTACCGAATGCGGTGACCAGGTTTCTGGATCTTTGAGGCTGGATCTCGAAGTATTGTCCATGGTCACAAATATTCTGAATATACAATGTGATATCGAAAGGAGTGTTCATCCCGGTCGGAGAATTGAATGTCTTTTTGAATAATATTTCTTCTTCGTAGATAAATCGGTCCGTAGGATCGGAAGTAGGATGGAAAGGTGCTGCACTAGAGCTATTATCGGGAATATATGATAGAAGTCTAAGTGCTGTCCTCAATGCTCCTAATTCGTCGTTCGTAACTAGGTCTACTACCCCGCTTTGTCCATGGACTTTTGGTCCTCCCAAATCGTCCGCGCTGATGTCCTCACCTAAAACCGATTTAACGACTCCAGGACCGGTCAATCCGAAGAATGTATTCTCCGGTTGGATCATAAAGGAACCTTGTCTTGGAAGATAAGCTCCACCACCCGCGTTAAATCCGAACATAAGCATTAAGCTAGGAACCACACCGCTGATCTTTCGGAGTGCGGTAAATGCTTCCGAATATCCGTCCAGACCACCTACTCCTGCAGGAACATATGCACCTGCCGAATCGTTCATTCCGATCAGGGGAATTCCATGTTCCCCTGCCATGTAGATAAGTCTTGCGAGTTTATTTCCGTTCGTAGCATCCATGGACCCAGCTCTAAGAGTGAAGTCATGTCCGTAAATTGCTACGTCCCTTCCGTTAATATTTAAAATACCTGTGATTAAGGAAGCCCCGTCTAAATTTTTTCCCCAGTTTTGGTAGAGAATATTGGGTTCCGAATTGGTAAGCACCTTGATCCTTTCCCAAACGGTCATTCTTCCTTTGGAATGTTGTACTAGGATCCTATCCGTTCCTCCTCCTTGCAGAGGTTTTTCCAATAATTCTTTGCCCATTGCATTGGCATCGTCGTAAATACTGGAGACGGGTTGGGATTCCGATGATTCAGAAGTGTGAAACGGATTATCTAAAGAGTACGCTTGTTCCGACATACGGTACACAGTTTTTAGAGAAAGGCCAGGGAGGAAAGCTAAAAACCGCGGTTCGGTAGACCGATTTATTGGAGGCTAGAATCCACAGTATCATAGATCCGAAAAAGGGAATCCATATCTATGATCTCAAAAACCTTACGAACTGCGGGACGCAATGCCGCTAGCTTAAGTTGTATCTCCCTTTCCTTACAAACTCTTAAGGAACCTACGATAACTCTTAAACCGGCGGAGGAAACAAACTCTACATTGGACATATCCAGGACGATATTGGACTCAGTGGCTTTTCGGATATGATCCATGAACGCCTGTTCCACCTTATGGGTATTGTGAACGTCCATATTTCCAATTAGATGGATCACTCTTGAGTTTCCTTTGATTTCTACCGTCAGTTCCATTTTGCCCCCATCGTTAGCGGAAAAATTTTTGGAGAGTGAGTATGTTTCTTCCCTCTTCCATTTTATAATCCACCACGTCCATCAATGTCTCTATCAGATACACACCGAATCCGCCTTTTCTTTTTCCGGAGAGGTTCTCCTCGATGGACGGGTCTTTCACGTTCGTTCTGTCGAATCCTTTTCCGGAATCGGTCAGCACGATCGTGATAGAATCTTCAGTGAACCGAATTTTACAATCGAATTTCGGATTTCTGAGCAGAGTATCTTTATATCCGTGGATCACAATATTTGTGGCTGCCTCGTCCCCCGCTAAAAGAATATCGTCTCTTAAAAAATCAGGTAAATTTCTGACCTTGATCGCATCGTATATAAATTCTCTAAAGATCGGAATTTGCGCGGTATTTGCATCGAATGTCCTGAAAAATTGGAAATCGTTATTGTACTTCAATAGAAGCACGGTGAAATCGTCGAAAGGTTCTTTTCCGGCGGAAAATTTTCGAATGGTAGCGTACAATTCTTCCACAATTTTCTGGGCGGGAAGATGTCTTCTGGATTTGATCTCTTCTATCATTCTTTCCAGACCGAACTCATTTCCCTGGGCGTCTTTTTCCTCTACCGCACCGTCCGTATAAAGAACGAAAATATCTCCCGGTTTGACCGTAAAATTTCCGCCCTTGTATTTAGCGGTCGGGATCACACCGAGCGGAGGCCCCTGTCCTTTTAGTAACTCGTAAGAGCCGTCTTCCTTGATCCAGACCTGATCGTTATGACCTGCGGAGGCGTATTCAATCGTAAACAAGGAAGGATTATAATGAATGAAGAATGCGGTGACGAACATTCCAAAATGGGAATCTTCGAAGATAAGTTCATTTCCCTGTCTTAAAATTTCTTCGGGACTGAGATCGTGATTTCTCGCAAGGGTTCGGATGATAGAAGAACTCATCGCCATAAAAAGTGCTGCCGGAAGACTTTTCCCGGAAACATCAGCGATCAGAAAGGAATATTGCCCGTCGCTGTACTGGTAATAATCGTAAAAGTCCCCGGAAACATCTTTTGCCGGAACGGAAAAAATACCTAGGTCAAAGTTGGAATAAAATACTTTTTCGGAGGGAAGAATATTCTGCTGGATCTTCCGGGTAATTTCCATTTCTTGTTGGATCGCTTTTTTCTCCAACATCTCCGTTCTGAGACGGAATGCTTCGAATCCCTTGGTAAACTGGGAAGCCATGGTTTGTAATAATCGGAAGTCCGAATCCTGATAAGAAAGTTTATCCTTTCTATCTGCAACAGTCAAGGCCCCGTAAGGTTCTCCACTGGAAAGGAATAAGGGCACGATAATATAAGAACCTTTTAAATATCTTCTGTCCAACTCATGAGGGAAAGGTTGGTCCAAAATATCCCTTTTTAAAACAGGAAGACCTTCCTTGATGCTGGATAAAACTTGGGTACCGGAAATTTCTTCTTCCTGTACCCTGTCTATTTTTTCCGTTTCCCCGTCGTAATAGGCACAGTTGATAAAATTTTCTTTAGTAAGACTGTATAAGAAGATACCCGCAACACTCGCATCCAGCTCTCGGATGATCAACCGGATGGATTTTCGAACTAGACCTAAACGATTTGTAGAAAGACTGACTGCTTGGGAGAGTTCGAATAAGGATTCCAATTCGGAGACTTTTTTGCGAAGGTCCTTATTTGCATTCTCTAAGTTCTGTAAGAGTCCCGTCTTCTGAATGGCAAGTGCGGAAGTCCCGGAAAAACTTAAAAAAAGTTCCAGATCTTCTCCTGTAAACGTTTCTCTGTCCACGGTATTGATCGCTTCGATCACACCGATAACTTCGTCGTTGGCGACTAAGGGTGCTGCCATGATATTGCGAGTAGTGAATTGTGACGCTTTATCCACTTCTTTATAAACTCGATCATCATTTTGAGCGTCGTTAATGATCATCGGTTTACGTTCTCGAACGACTAAACCTGCCACGCCCTTTCCTACAGGAACTTGCATCTTTGTGACAGCTTCACTTTTTTCTCCAAGCACAGTGTGGAAGTAGAGATATTCCTTGGATTCATCCAGAAGAAGAACGCTACAAGCTTCGGTCCTAAACACCGTCTTTGAAGAAAGCATAATCGCTTCTAATAATTGGGAAAGATCTAAAGAAGAATTGATCAGTCCGGAAACACGGATCACTTCGGTAAGTAGGAAGTCGAAACGTTCCGACTGTCTTTTCGCCTGTGCCGCTTCCAATACCAACTGAGTGGTCGCAAGTAAGGAAAGAGTGACTAAGGAAGCGTCCCCGGATACATGAGATTCCTTTAATAGTCTTCCTACCGTTTTACAAGTAGTACGGAGAAGTTCAAAATCGGTCTTCGAAAAACGATCCGCTGTCGTTTTTCCTTGTAAGACTAAGACTGCGTAACTGGCACGATTTGTTTTAAGACTGGAATCGAGGTCATCTACTTTCAATCGGACCACTAAAAGTGGAAAGCTGCTTGGTACTTTAGCCCAAGGTGGTGTTTTACCTCTTTCTAAAAGTAGGTCTTTTCCGGATTGAGAGAATGCCCAATGTGCGGCTTCTACCAGCTCCTTTTCGTTACGACCCGAAATTTGTCGAATATTGGCAGACTCTGTTGTCGAAAATATACCGCCTAATTCTGCATGAGTGAGGGCAATTGCCTCTCTCAAAAAACTATCAAAGATAGAGGAGACCCCTAAACCTTCTTCTAAAAAGAAGGAACCGTCACTTCGACTTCTGAGAAGGGTCTCCTGTTTTTTGATCTGGGTCAAGGTCTAAAAAATTAGGATTGGAATTTAAGGGATTCTTCCCTTAATTTTTTATTAGCGTGTTCAAGTTCTTTGATCCGATTCATTGCGGATATTAATTCATCCCGGGATAAGTTAGTCACGATTGAAGTCGCATCGAAAGCTTCTTTAACATCCTTCAATTCTTGTCCGGAATACTGGATAATAGTCTCGTACATACGAATGATCTCGTCCGCATTTTCCAATTCTTGCTCGTTCAATCTTAAAACTTTTTCATAACCTTTGATGATATCGTTTTGGATTTTTATTTTTTTTTGTAGCTCATCGACGGAATCGCTCATCCGATTGCTCCTAAAATAATATATATTGACAGCATGCCCAAGGACACCAAGCTGGAATCAAAGGGGACGTAGCTCAGTTGGGAGAGCATTTGAATGGCATTCAAAAGGTCGGGGGTTCGATTCCCCTCGTCTCCACCACCTCAAGCCGAACCTAATAGATAGTTTCCATTCCTAATCACTGTCAAGACTAATGCGAGAGAATCATTGGACTTTTACCAGCCGGGGAAATCCCAAAAAAGACGAGGTGCTTTGGCTTCGGGACCCCTTACATTCTTTCGATCGTTCTTTTAGCCCGGAACTTTCCTCCGAATATTATCTTACTGTGGCGGAGGGTCCGGAAAAATTCTCCGGATTTACCAACGACGATATTCTGGATTTTCTGAAAAAACGAAAGAAGAAACAGATTCTCATTGCAGAAGGATTTTCTACGAGACTGGTATGGCCCCTTCTCACCCAGCCGAATGATAAAATATTTTCTACATTTCTGATCTTCCCGAATCCTATGCCGGTGTCCGGATACTCCACGTCCCTTTTGGAAAAAACGGATTGGTTTCTGCGGAATTTAACCCAGATCCCTAAGTTCTTTTGGGATCCTTTTGGATTGGAAAAACTCTGGAACGGTTTGGAGAAGGAAGATCTCTATTCCCAAAAAGCAAAATGTCCTGTAGGATTACTTCTTCCCAGAACCGTAGGACCCTTAGCTGACCAAGCCGAAATTTTACAAAACCTTTCTGTGGCAACCTCGGTGTTCAGATGGGAAGCTCAAAATCCCAAATTTTCGGAACCGACCGCTGGAATGCTGTCTAAAATCCTAGAACAGTTCTTAAAATCTGGTGGGCAAAAACCGGTGAAGGATAGCTCTAGGACAAGGTTCTGAAAATGTCAGTACGTAAAATTCTCAAAATCGGCGATCCCCTCCTCAGAAAGACAAGCGAAGATGTCCATCCCGACGAACTGGGAACCAAAGAGTTCAAAAAGTTGATCCGAGACATGTTCGATACGATGAGACATGCGGACGGTGTGGGCTTGGCTGCTCCTCAAATCGGTATCATGAAAAAGATCGTGGTTGTGGGTTCCGATCCTGAAGATGATAGTCCATCTAGGGTGCCGGAAAGGATTATCATCAATCCGGAGATCAAACCGATCACGGATTCGGTAGACGGTAATTGGGAAGGTTGTCTTTCCGTTCCCGGAATGAGGGGTTTTGTAGAAAGACCTAATAAGATCCAAATGAAATGGATGGATGAAAAAGGAAACTCCCACGAAGAAACGATCGAAGGATATTCCGCGATCGTATACCAACATGAATGCGATCATCTAAACGGAGTTTTGTACGTAGATAGATTAAAAAGTACAAAAATGTTCGGATTCAACGACTCCATGGAATTAAGCGGTCCTATCCTGGACTAAAATAACTTCTCCCCTAAATCCTCAAGCGGAAGCCCCTATGAAAAGTATCATCGAATATTTCCTCTCGAAAAGTATCTTCGTAAATTTACTCACAGTACTCATTATTCTTTCCGGAAGTTTCCTGGCCGTTAAGATGAATAGAGAAGCATTCCCGAATATCAACTTCGACATAGTTTCCATCTCCACATTGTATCTGGGAGCCTCTCCCCAAGAGGTAGAAAAACTAGTCACAAATCCTCTGGAAAAAGCGATCAAAGAAGTGGATGGGATCAAAGAATATAGATCCGCTTCTATCGAAGGTAGATCCGGTATCGTGATTACTTTGGATCCTGATACAAAAGATACCCAAAAGGTGGTGGATGATATCAAATCCGCCATTGACCGGGTAGAAGACCTTCCGGAAGAAGCCGAAGATCCAATTGTAACGGAGATCACGACCGCAAGGACCCCGGTGATCGAGGTTTCTATCACATTAAAAGAAGATGATGGATCTGTCGAGGCTGAGAAAAAATTACGTGCCCAGGCAAAGATCGTAGAGCAGGCGCTTTTGGATATTTCGGGCGTAGCAAAGGTTTCTCGTAGGGGTTGGAGAGAGACCGAAATGCAAGTGGATATTCTTCCGAATCGTTTGTCCGGATTTTATCTTACAGGCCAAGACGTAATTAACGCATTAAGAAATCGTAACGTTAACGTTCCTGGCGGAAATGTGACCGGTCTGGATAAGGAGATCATTCTTAGGACGATCGGCGAATTCGATACTCCGGATGAAATTTCCAGAGTACATGTTCGAGGAAACGAGATCGGTAATGCGATCCAAGTCCAGGATGTTGCCCGAGTAACGGAAGGTTTGCGGGAGGCGGATTATATTGAAAATGTAAACGGAACCAAAACCGTAGCTCTTACAGTCTTAAAAAGACAAAGTGCGGATGCGATCAAGGTAGTAGACAATGTAAAAGCCACCGTAGAAAAATTTCGCCAAGGTTCTCCTGAATTCCAATACGCATTCGTAAA
Organism: Leptospira sp. WS58.C1; assembly: GCF_040833995.1. Lineage (NCBI taxonomy): Bacteria > Pseudomonadati > Spirochaetota > Leptospiria > Leptospirales > Leptospiraceae > Leptospira > Leptospira cinconiae. Next base: position 1,898,579 of record NZ_CP162137.1, on the reverse strand, counting down.
CGACCTTTCTAAATACATTCGACGCAGGTTGAACGTTCTTATTTCCAATGCTACATTCGGGATGATCTTAGTTACAGGATCTTTATTCTTCTTTTTAGGCTGGAGAGTGGCTTTGATGACCGCTCTTGGGATCCCGGTATCATTCGGCGCTACATTCTTCATCATGGACCAATTCGGGCTCACCCTAAATTTAATCTCGATGTTCGGTTTGGTCCTTGTAGTCGGGATCCTGGTGGATGATGCGATCATCATCTGTGAAAACGTATATCGATATATAGAAGAAGGTCTTCCTCCTTATGAAGCCACTCTAAAGGGAACCTTGGAAGTGGTTTCTCCGGTAACAGCAACCGTTACTACGACTATCGCTGCATTTGCCCCACTTCTATTCATGCCTGGTATTTTCGGTAAGTTCGTATTCAGTATTCCGCTTGTTGTAATCATTGCACTTTGTGCCTCGCTTGCGGAGGCGTTCTTCATTCTGCCGAATCACTTATACGATATCAATAAAGGCGGAGTAAAAGCTGGAGAAATTAAGGAAGAATCCGGATGGTTCTCTAAGTTTAGAAATACGAAATATGTTCCTGCACTTCGTTTCGCATTGAACAATCCTTGGAAAATGACGATAGGGATTGTTTTCTTGTTGATCGTTAGTTTTATCATCCAGATATTATTCTCTAAGTTTAAATTATTCCCCGGTTCCGTGGATCAGTTCTACGTAAAGGTCACCGCAAAAACCGGTGCAAGTCTAAATGAGACGTATCGTTATTTAGAAGTGATCGAAAAAGAGATCGCAAAAGTCCCTCAGGAAGATCTGGAAAATTATGCGACTCGTGTAGGGATCATCCAAGCTAATCCGAATGATCCTTTTACCAAAAGAGGAAAACATTACGGAATGGTAATGGCATATTTAACTGCGGAAGAAAACCGTAAAAAATGTCACAAAACGGACGATATCATCCAGAAAATTAGAAGAAAAACTCTCTGGTTACTCAACGAAACTTCTCGCAAAATTGAAGAAGAGAAGATCCAAAAAGAAGCGGCAGAGACCAAGAATCCTTGCGATGTTCCTGAACCTGTTGTTATTCCCGAAGAGTTTGAATCTCTTAGAGGGAAATTGGTCGCCTTAGAATATGAAAAAGTGTCCGGAGGCCCTCCGGTCGGAAAGCCTGTTGCGATCGAGATCAGGGGAGATAGTTACGATACTCTTCTGAAAATCGCATCCGAATACAAAGGTGTACTCGGAAAAGTAAAAGGAGTCACAGATATTGCAGACGACTTCAACGAGGGTAAGGACGAAGTCCGTATCCGGGTGAGCGAATCGCTTGCTTCCACCGCTGGAGTTTCGGTAGCCAGGGTCGCGCAAGCGATCAATACCGCATTCCAAGGGACTGTCGCCACTAAGATCAAAAGAACGGACGAAGAAGTAGAAGTAAAGGTACGTTTTCCCGAATCTTACCGGAAGTCAGTGGATAGTTTAAATCATGTATATGTTTCGAATTCCATCGGCAAAATGATCCCGGTATCCCGACTCGTCACGATGCAAAGACTTCCCGGGGTTTCCAATATCAATCACTTGGATGGAAAACGTTTAGTCACAGTCACCGCAAACTTAGCTGGTGGAAAACAGGCGAATTCCAGCGAGGCAAATGCTTCCGCTAAAAAATTAGCGGACCAAGAAAAGATTATCGAAAAATACCCGGGTTATATGGTCCGTTTCGGCGGAGAGAATAAAGACACGGAAGAATCCATGGGTTCCTTAGGATTTTTATTCTTCATGGCTTTACTAATCATGTACATCATCATTGCGTCTCAATTCGGATCTTTGATGCAACCGCTCGTGATAGGAAGCGCCATCCCCTTCTCCTTTATCGGAGTGATCTTAGCATTTGTAAGCCACGGAGAATCTTTCGGATTCTTAGCGATGCTCGGAATTGTGGGACTTGCGGGAGTTGTGGTTAATGATTCCATCGTTCTTGTGGACTTTGCAAACACTCTTCGAAAAGAAAATCCGAATAAGGACATTAAGGAAATCCTAGTAGATACGGGTAATTTAAGACTAAGAGCAGTTACCTTAACTACTGTAACTACAGTTCTTGGACTTTTGCCTACCGCGTACGGAATCGGAGGTTACGATCCATTCCTAGTTCCAATGGCTTTGGCTTTCGGCTGGGGACTTGCTTTCGCAAGTATCATCACATTGATCATGGTTCCCGTCTTTTATCTTCACCTGTATAATTTCCAGAGTTGGTTTTCCAAAAGAATGGAAAATTTAAGAGCCTGGTTGGATCGGATTTTTGCAGGTAAAAAAAGTTCTCAACGGGGAACGGTATATTTCCCAAGCCCGGAATTTGCAAGCGAGCCTGAGAAGATCGTAACGAATACAAGAGGCAAAAGAAAGAAGTAAATTAAAAACGAAAAGTGGCGTTTTAATCCTGCTTTTCGTTCAATACTTCCGGAACGGTTACGAATTTATAACCCTTGTTTAACATCGCCTGGATAAAATCGGGAAGTATATAGATCAATTTTTCGGATTGTCTAGGCGAACCCAAGTGCATCAAAATGATCGCACCGTTCATTCCATTTTTGTCCGAAGTTTCCCAGCGATATAAAAAATCCAACATCTCCTCTTTGGTTTTATAATGAGGATTTTGTACTAGTTTTGTTTTTCCGGTAGCGGTATCTTTTTTAGTAATATATTTTTTATATACGAAGTCGGGAACATCCAAGGAACCTACCGTATTATTACTCCAGAAAATATGATTTTCGTAACCTTGGGTGGCGTATACATCCAAGATGATCTGATCAACCGCACCATACGGTAACCTGTAATACTTGGTAAGTGTAAGTCCGGTAATGGTCCTGAATTTATCCTCTACGGACGTAAGTTCTTCCAAAAGAAGGTTGAAATCAGGGATCTCGTCAGCCACATAGCTTAGTAGTGCTCTTTTTCTAAGAGAGGATTCTTTTAAACTTCTAGGTAAATTAAAATGGCTCCAGGTATGATTTCCGAAGACCACTCTTCCGTCTAAGGCTGCTAATTTTTTCAGATATACTATATTAGTTTTGGAGAATAAAGATCCTCCTTTTTTAGCGGGATTCTCGTTGGAAACGAATAAGGTCACCTTGATCGGGAACCTCATCATAAATTCATAAAGTATTTGCAGATCCTCGCCGGTACCCAAATCGAATGTAAGGGAAATTTCCTTAAAATTCGGATTTCCTCTGCTGATATTTTTTCCCGTCCCGGGTTTCGGAATGACTGCTTGTAAAGAATTCAGGTTTTTATTAACTTCTTCACTTAAATCCCCGTCAGGAACATCGTCCAGAATGGAGGACTTAAAACGAAGCACCTCTTCTTCCCTTTGTTGTTCTTCCAATCGTAAACTTGTAATATCTTCCGAGAGAACGGAGATAACTTCGTTTTGTTTTTGAACCGTGTTTTGGAGAGAATCCAACCTTCTTGCCAAAGCAAAAACGGTGGTGATACTTAAGGTTAGGAAGAAGAATACGGAGGAGCCGATCCGAATTTGACGAAACTTTTTTTCCAGGACTTCCGACTCTACTTCGTTGTCCTGGATCTCTTTGATCGTCTTGGAAAGTACTGTGGATTCTTCTTCGCTGAGCATGTTCTGATTTCGGTCAACTGACCAGACGGATGAATTTTCCTTTTTTGCCTTGGCGAATCAAGTATTCTGCGTTTTTGCTAACGGTAAATTTTTCATCCGAAAGTTTCTCTTCGTCGACATAAATCCCCCCGGACTTGATGAGCCGTCTCGCTTCCGAGGTTGATGGAACAAATCCTAGTTTGGCGAGGACCCAGATCAACTGTGGAGTCTCGGATTCTTGGAAAAATTCGGGACCAAGTTTTGTTTCCGGAATATTTTCCGGGATAGCTCTTGCTTTCGGATTATGGACCTTATTCCATTCTTCGATCGCTTCGGAATTTGCCTCCGGGGAAGAGAACTGGTCCATTATTAATTTTGCAAGTTCCGTTTTGACTTCTTTCGGGTGAAGTTCTCCGGATTGGATCCCTTTTTTACGTTCCGTAACGGATTCTAGAGGAAGATCCGTTAACAATTCGAAATAATTCCACATCAAATCGTCCGAAATGGACATGAGTTTTCCGAACATATCTATCGGTTCCTCAGTAATCCCAACGTAATTACCGAGAGACTTGGACATTTTTTTAACCCCGTCCAGACCGACAAGAAGCGGAAGAGTGATCACACATTGTGCTTCTTTTCCGTATTCTCTTTGTAATTCCCGACCAACAAGCAGATTGAATTTTTGGTCCGTCCCTCCCAATTCCACGTCGGCTTCCATTTCTACGGAGTCGTAACCTTGGACTAAAGGATATAGGAATTCGATAAGAGAGATAGGTTGTCCCCCCTTATACCTTTTGCTAAAATCGTCCCTTTCCAAAATCTGGGCAACGCTGTATTTTGAGGTCAGGACGAGAACATCTTCAAAATTCATCCCGGAACACCAACGGGAATTATAGACAATCTTGGTCTTCTCCTTATCCAAAACCTTAAAAACTTGGCTTTGGTAGGTTTCTGAATTTTTTTGGACTTCTTCTTTAGAGAGTCTTTTTCTGGTTTCGGATTTGCCTGTAGGATCTCCGATCATCGCGGTAAAATCCCCGAGTAGAAAATTCACCTCGTGACCCAGATCCTGGAAATGTTTTAATTTTCTAAGCAAAACGAAATGCCCCAAATGAAGGTCTGGGGCTGTCGGATCGAAACCGGCTTTGATTTTTAAGGACTTTTTTTTGGTAAGTTTGGAGGTAAGTTCCTCCTCGCTAATTAGGTCGACCGTCCCGCGTCGTATCAATTCGATTTGTTTTTTAGGTTCCATTTGGCTCTTTTATTGCAATTTCACCCGGCGAAATCAGCCTGTAAAGCAGGAAGACCTTGTAGATGCAAAAACACGATCGCAAAAGCCGCTTTGAAAAATTAAAGGAAGAACAATTTGACCTCCTGATTTTAGGGGGGGGAGCCACCGGAGCCGGGGCTGCGCTGGATGCAAGCCTTCGAGGACTGAAAGTAGCACTTTTAGAAAAATCGGATTTTTCCGCCGGGACATCTTCGCGTTCCACGAAACTCATTCACGGAGGTGTGCGGTATCTCGCACAATTCCATTTTAAATTGATACATGAGGCACTCACGGAAAGACAAAGACTTTTGGAAAATGCACCTCACCTAGTCAAACCTCTTCCGTTCATTCTTCCCACATACAAACTGTATGAAAAACCGTATTACAGTATCGGAATGACTATGTACGATATCCTGGCTTGGAAAGGAAATCTACCGTCTCACAAAAGAGTTTCGAAAGAAGAAGTAGAAAAAGATTTTCCGGCTCTCCAAACAAAGGGTTTAACCGGAGGGATCTTATACTACGACTCTCAGTTCAACGATGCGAGATTGAACGTAAATCTGGCACGCGCAGCTTCTAAAGAAGGCGCTCTGGTACTCAACCAAACGGAACTTCTATCCTTCCAGAAGAAGGACGGCAAAATTGTGGGAGGAAAAGTAAAAGATCTGATCGGCGGGGAAACCTATAACGTAAAAGCAAAAGTGGTGGTAAACGCAACAGGTCCTTGGGTGGATGATGTGCGCCTAAAGGACGATCCAAGAACCTATCGTGTGCTTTCTCCTAGCCAAGGTATCCATCTGGTTTTCAAAAAAGAAATCATCCCTTGTAATACAGCGCTCATCATTCCTAAAACGAAAGACGGGCGAGTCGTATTTATCATTCCTTGGGAAGACCATGTAATTTTGGGAACCACAGACACACCGATTCATGAAGTTAGCCAAGATCCTCTACCTTTGGAGTCTGAAGTGGAGTTCCTATTGCAGACAGGTTCCGAATATTTAGCCACACCCCTTCAAAGAAAAGATATTATCTCCGCCTTCTCAGGTATCCGACCTCTCATCTCTCCGGAAGGAAACCAAGACACAAAAAGTATTTCCAGAGAAGAAGTGATCCTTGTTTCTCCTTCCGGACTCATCACAATGGGAGGAGGAAAATGGTCTACGTATAGAAAGATGGCCGAGGATCTCATCGATCGAGTTTTGAAAGAAGCTTCCTTAGAAGAATTCGGCTCGAGCAGAACCGCAAAATACGCCTTCCCAGGAAAAGTTGGATATTCCGAAGATCTTTACAAAGAGATCCAAAAAATGTATAAGGTAAGTGAAGTATCCGCTAAACGTCTCCAAAATTTTTATGGCGGAGAAGTGTTCATCATACTCGGTAAAAAGCCGACTCCCCTTTTAAAAGGTGTGGAATATTTCCAAGAAGAAGTGGAGTGGTTCGTAAAAGAAGAATTTGCACTTACAGTGACGGACGTTCTTGCAAGAAGATTCAGAGTCCAGTTCTTAGATCTAAAATTTGCGGCAAAACTCGCAACACCTGTTTCCCAGATCTTGGCGAAACAACTTGGTTGGAAAGAAGCGCAGAGAAAAGAAAAAGAATCAGAGGCAATCGCACTCATTGAGTCTTTGAGATCTACCTACGACGGTAAAGGTAAGTAATAAAGTCTCACGCGAAGGCGCAAAGAAAAGAAGATATCATTTCGCACGGAGCCCACAAAGAACACTGAGTTTCAATTAAAACAAACCCTCAGTGAACTCCGTGCGAAACTATCTTAATCGATATAGTCTCTTAATTTTTTAGAACGAGATGGGTGACGTAGTCTTCGAAGAGCTTTTGCTTCGATCTGACGGATCCTTTCCCTGGTTACCTTGAACTGGTAACCGACCTCTTCCAAGGTTTGAGGATAACCGTCGTCCAGACCGAAACGCATACGGATCACTTTCTGTTCCCTTGCAGGAAGAGTATGAAGGACTTGTCGGATTTGTTCCGCTAAGATACTGGAAGCTGCGGAATTCACCGGAGATTCCACATCTTTGTCCTCGATAAAGTCTCCTAATTCCGAATCTTCTTCGGAACCGACCGGGATCTCGAGAGAGATAGGTTCTCTTGCTACGTTCTTAACCGCTTTTACTTTTTGGACAGGCCAGCCTAAACGTTCCGCAATTTCTTCATTGGACGGATCGCGACCGAATTCCTGCACGAACAAACGAGTCTCACGGATGACTTTATTCACTTGTTCGATCATGTGAACCGGAACACGGATCGTTCTCGCCTGGTCGGAAATCGCACGGGTGATTGCCTGACGGATCCACCAAGTAGCATACGTGGAAAATTTATATCCTTTCTTATACTCGAATTTGTCCACAGCTTTGATGAGACCGATATTTCCCTCTTGGATCAGGTCGAAAAAATGCATTCCTCGGTTTGCATAACGTTTTGCGATGGAAACCACAAGTCTAAGGTTTGCTTTAACGAGTTCTTTTTTGGCCTGAGCGATCTCTCTTTCACCTTTGATGATCTTTTCGCCCCAGTCCTTGATCTCTTGGACGGAAGAACCCGCTTCCTGTTCCATACGGCGAAGTTTACGCTCATTGTTTCGGATATCCTTAATGACCTCGCGAACCTCGTCGATAGAGACTCCCATCATCTTTTCGATATCTTCTAACTTTTCATTTTTCTCGATAAAACGGTTGAACGCTTTGATATCTTTAACGTCGTAACCGTATTGGGCTTTGATCTTTAAGAAATGACGATCTATCTCCTTGATTCGGAAGACCATGGATTTGATCTTTTGGGAAATTTTTTGAATCTCTTTTTGAGAAACTCCAAGTTCCCTAACAGCAGTGTCGATGATACCTTTCGAGATATCGATTTTCTCTTTGAACTCTTTATACTTTTTGGAGTTTTCGGAATATTTGCGGATCCTAGACTGAGCTTCTTGTAAAACTTTTTCCTGTTCTTGGATGACGGAGATGTTTTTGAAGAAAAGTTCTTCCAACTTCTTCGCTTCTTCCGCGTTCATCGCGTACATCTTGTCTACTCGAACAAGATCATATACTTTTGTCTTTTTACTACGGATCTTAGGAAGAAGTTTGATGAAGTTCGCTCTTAAAATAGAAGAACCTAAAATAGTTTCCTCTATGATCTTCTCGCCCTTTTCAATTTTTTTAGCGAGAAATACTTCCGTTTCTCCGGAGATCAAATTTACCTTTCCGATCTCTTTCAAATACAAACGGATCGGATCTTCCGAGCCGCCGGCTGAAGATGCCGTTTCTTTCTTTTTGCGGGCAGGTTTTACCGGAAGAGCTGGATCGTCTTTAGGCAGGATAGAAGAAGCCGGCTCCAAAGATTTTCTAGTATATTCTTCTACGATCTCTATTCCCATCTCGTGAAGAAGCGTGAATACATCGTCAATCTTCTCCGAGTTTAAGATCTTATCCGGAAGAATTTCGTTGATCTCGTCGTAGGAAATTTCGCTATTCGCCTTTCCTATCGCGATGATCTTCTGCACTTCCGGCATGCTTTGTAGATTTTCCATTCTGCGGTCCCCTATCTTACGCCCGAGTTTTCACTACGGATAAATTCCAATAATTTTGCTTTCTCGGTCTTATAATATGCCAGTTTTGTAAAATGTTCGGGATCATCCAAAGGTGAGCCCGAGTCCAACTCTTCCATTCTCTTATCGATCACGAAAAGTTTCTGTTGATTTAATAATCCTTTAAATACCTTCACGGAATCTTCCGGACTCATATCCGCTTCCGATATCAGGAACGGTGCTATAGATTCCTTAAATTCGTTCGGGATCTCGGAAGAAATCACGGAAGCGGGAGAAACTTCTTCTTCGCTTGCGTATCTCGTATATATAAAGTCCCATAAAAACGCACTTTTAGAGTCTAAGAATTCCAGTCCGGATAATTCTTCGGAAAAACGAAATAAATGATTCGCCTTCACAAGTAAGGCAATGATCTCTCTTTCGCATTTTTCGGCGGGGTTCGGGCCTGATACTCGTTTGGCGGATTTATCCTTATTATTATCGGACCCTGGAGAGGCAAACTTGGCTCCTCCACCCTTATAATCCCGTAAAACTGCATCCATGCTGATCCCGAGCCTTCTTGCCCCTAACCCTAAAAAAAACTCCCTATCGGAGTCCCGATTGAATCCTTTCAAAAATTGGTAAAGATTGTCCAATGCCCTTCTTTTCTTTTCCGGAAGAGCGCGGGAATCCGCCTTATCCAAAAGTTCTTCCACTACAAAAGAGGAAGCTGGGATCTGGTTTTCCAATAGTTTATGCAATTCTTGGCGATTCAATTCCTTGGAAATATCGAAAGGATCCTTTCCTTCCGGTAATAATATAACAAAACAATCCAGGCCTTCCTTGAGGCAAAGTTCCGCAGCATGTAACGCACCCTTTCTGCCTGCCGAATCCCCATCCAAAACGAGAAGGAATTTGTCGGAGAACTTTTTCATGGTCCGGATATGATTTTCAGTCACAGCGGTTCCCATACAAGCGACCGTATTTTCTAGCCCCTTATCAACGAGACCGATCACATCCAAATATCCCTCCACTAAAATCGAAGTCCTGGACTTTTGGATGGATTCTTTCGCTTGGTGAAGGTGATAAAACGTTCTTCCTTTATCGAATATGGAAGAAGCAGGACTGTTCACATATTTAGACTCTTTTCCTGGGCCTAAAATTCGTCCGGAAAATGCGATGACTCTCCCGGAAAGATCGAAAACAGGGAACATGATCCGATCTCTAAAAAAATCATAAGGTTCTTTTCCCTTTTCGGATTCGCGGATGAGGCCCACTTCCAAAGCTGCCTTGATCTCTTCTTTTGAATTAAAAACTTTTCCGGTTAAATGATTAAACCCGCCGGGAGCATAACCGAGTTGAAATGATTTTTGGATCTCTTCTCCGAGACCTCTGGAATTTAAATATTCTCTTGCTGCAAGACCTTGAGGTCCCCGCAGATTTTCTTGAAAAAAAAGTAGAGCCTTCTTATTTACTTTATAAAGGAGTTCGGTTCTTTCTACTTCTTCTTTCGCTTTTTCCTGGATCGGGATACCTGCATACTCGGAAAGGATTTCTTTCGCTCTTTGGAAATCCACTCTTTCGTAACTCATCACGAATTGGAATAGATCTCCGGAGGCCTTACATCCGAAACAATGATAGAATTGTTTATCTACGGAAACGTTAAAAGACGGAGATTTTTCTTGGTGGAATGGACAAAGACCCACCATGTTTCTCCCTCTTTTTTGTAAGGGTACAAATCGACTGATATAACTTTCGATGGGAACTTCCCTACGAATACGGTCGATAAATTCCCTTTGGAACTGCAAAGTATACCAGCTTAGGAAAGTTTAGATTTTACGATCGCAGAAACCTTTGATCCGTCTATGTTCGCGCCTTTAAACTCAGCCATTACTTTTCCCATAACCTTTCCTATGTCTTTGGGTCCGGATGCTCCGAGTTCTATAACAAATTTTTCTACGGCGGCGATGATTTGATCTTCGGGTACGTCTGGCGGAAGATATGATTTTAAGATTTCAGCTTCACCCTTTTCTTTTTCTGCAAGATCGGTACGATTCGCTTTTTCGTACATTTGGATTGCATCAGTACGTTTTGCATACCCACGTTTGATCAGGACGATGATCTGCTCATCGCTTAATTCCTGGGCTCCGTTTTTCGTAAGCTCGTATTGAATATCGGCCTTGAGTAGGCGTAAGGTGGAGAGAAGAGGCTCTTGTTTTGCTTTCATAGCCTCTTTCAGGTCGGTATTTATTTTTAATTGCAGGGACATGCCCGTTCCCCTATCTCTTAGGAACCTAAGACCGAGGATTAACCGCGGTCTTTGCGGGAGAAGAGACGTTTTTTCTTTTCTAATTTGCGTTTTGCGGATTCTAAAGCCTTTTTCTTTTTGATACTAGGCTTTTCGTAGAATTCACGTCTTTTGATCTCGCTCATGATTCCGGCGTTAGCACAATCTCTCTTAAAACGTTTGAGAGCGGATTCGATGGACTCGCCTTCCTTTACAATGATTCCTACCATTCGGTGGATTTCTCCTGTTTGGATTGTTTTAGGACCGGATAAACAATATCGCAAAAAAAACGATACCGACCCACTGCAAGAACAGAGGTCCGGAGTCTGAGGACAAAAGTCCCCGTATTTACTAATTTCTGTTGACTAGGTGGGAAGTCAAGGCCATTTGGCCGATTTTCAGGTCCGAAACTTAGAAATCCACGAAATGACCTTATATGGCCAAAATGGAGGTCCAACCGTATCCGTATAAACCAAGTATGACTCCAAGCCCAACTCCATAAATCAAATGGCCGAAAACGTGAGCTGCAGCTACACTGATCCCTGCTTCTCTAAATTGTTCTAATGGGTGATTTCTCGCGACTAATACCACCAAAAGAAATCCTACCAAATATCCATGGAAGAATCCCACTGCCCCTCCTGTTACAATAGAAGCGATTAAAATATGAGGGGCTAGATTGATCAAGAAAGCATAGGGAAATGCAAATATGATCCCGACGAGAATATGAGTCACTATCCCAGGGACTAAGGCCCTATTCATATCCTTTGTGAAAAAACTTCCTACGGCTCGGATCATATCCGCGTTGACGGAGCCTGCATAGTGAATGGACCACATCGAAAGAGACATACAAACGGTTCCGACAAAGCCGGCCAAGAAGATCAATCCTATCGCTTCCATAATTCCTCCCGCTCGAAGGGAAAAATTGTAGTCTATAAAATTAGGTCGGACAAGAACTAAAGAATGATTTACGCTGCAAAAAAATCCGCTTTTTGGATGGAAGAAATCTCGATTTCTGCTTCTATTCCGAAGTCGCCGTTTTTGATCACCACGTCACCGTTCATTTTTCTATTTTTATCCAGCTCGATCACGGTTCCGTCTTTTAGAGTGAGAATGATATCTATTCCGCGGTAGTTGATATAACGTTCCAAGGTATCCTTAAATCGTTTTGCCCTGTCTTTCATCTTCTCCTCCCATACGTTTTCATTTACGGTACAACCGTTCATTTTCTCGATAGAGTTTTTTTAGGAGAGATTTAATTTATTTTCGCATGGAGCCCACAGAGAGCACCGAGTTAGGTACACATTTGATACGTACAATTCTTCGTGAACTCAGTGTTCTCTGTGCGAAACGGTCCTTACGGAAATTTTAGAAATGGGCTTTGAGTAATTTTTCGTAAACAGGTTGGAAGGAATCCAAAGGTTCTGTGAATTCTAAAAATTTAATCTCATAGTCTATGATGAGATGATTCACTTGGAAGATAACTTCGTCGAATCTACTTTTTACGATATCCAATCTACAATCGGGACAAAAGGTTAAGAAAGACCTGGAATTCAGAACGTACAATTTATCATACGGCCGAAGATGGGCTTGGATCACAGATTTTAATTCTTCTAAAATTTCTCCCGATTTTTGTTCTCCCAATAGTTTGAAATACTGGGACAAGTCCTGGAAATAAAAATGGGTCAGCACCATTTCCGTGCTGAGTGAATTTTTAACGTCTCGTAAGAACTGATTCGTAAATTCTTCGAATACATCCGGGATCGGCGGCCTTTGATTCGTTGTTTCCATCTCTTTTAGAAATATCGACCGGATACCCTGCGAAAAACCGATTTTTTCAGGCTTGTCAACCTGCTTAGGAGCGATTTTATATCCGGTATAGCTAAAAAGCAAAAAGGAGAACCCATCGTGAGCGCCCACCCTACCCAATTAATGAGTCTTTCCCAATATTTAATCGAGGAACAACTCAAACTTCCCCAAGCAACAGGGGATTTTACGGCACTCATGAGCCATCTCGTATACGCCGCAAAAATTGTTTCTAGAGAAGTTCGAAAAGCCGGTCTTTTGGAAAATATTCTGGGCTCCACCGACCAAACCAATGTCCAGGGTGAAACAGTCATGAAACTGGACGAATACGCGGACAAGATCTTTACGCATACACTCACTCGTTGCGGGCATTTATGTGTGATGGGAAGCGAAGAACAGGAAGAGATCATCACTATCCCGACGGGATACAAGATCGGAAAATATACGATCGCAATCGATCCCTTGGATGGTTCTTCCAATATTGATGCAAACGTTTCCATTGGTACTATTTTTTCGGTTCATTTGAGAATTTCTCCCCAAGGAACTCCGGGAACTAAGGAAGATCTTTTACAAAAAGGATCTAAACAAAGAGCAGCAGGTTACATCGTTTACGGATCTTCTACCATGCTTGTACTTTGTGTCGGAAAAGGAGTCTCCGGATTTACATTAGATCCATCCTGTGGAGAATTTATTCTTTCTCATCCCGAAATGAAAATGCCCGAATCGGGAGGGATCTATTCCATCAATGAAGGGAACTACGACTACTGGTCGGATGAAGTGAAAAATTATATCCGAAACATCAAGTCCATCGAAGGGGGACGTAAACCTCAATCTTTACGTTATATAGGTTCGCTTGTAGCCGACTTCCATAGAAACTTATTGAAAGGTGGGATCTTCTTATACCCGAACGATACCAAATCTTCCAAATATCCGAAAGGAAAGCTTAGACTTTTATACGAAGTTGCACCCATGGCACTAATCGCCGAACAAGCGGGCGGAATGGCTGTGACAGTGGAAGGTAAAAGGATCCTTGATCTGGAACCGGAAGAACTTCACGAAAGGACAACATTCGTAGTAGGATCAAAAAAAGAAGTGGAACATTTTTTGACCTTTATAAAAAAATAATATATATCTGCGGATCTTCTTATTCTGTCTCCCGGATCGAAGGTCCGCAGCTTCCCGAATTCTTCTTTCCTTAACTCCTCTTTAATCGAATTTTTCATTCAAAAATCCCCCTAAAAATAAGCACTTAAATCCTACTTATATTTTAAACCTTCTCTTACTTTATATCAAGAAGACTTACATATCGTTCTTAATTCTTCTTATATATTATAATTTAATAATAAATAAAAATCTCATGATTTTATTTTAGCGCTTGCTACAAAAATTTGGGCAGATAAATCTGTGGGAGTTTGAAATAGAATACAAGGTATTTTGAAAGAATGAAGATAGTGAAAAATTGGATCAAACCTTCTGTAGCAGTGGCTTTAACTGCCGGTTACTTAGCGAGCTGTTCCCCGAATCAATCTAACTTAAGCGGTTTGTTTGGGTTTTTAGCGGGCTCGGGCTCTTCCAAACAAGTGGAAGAAACCGGTCCAGGAGCACTTAAGATCGCGGATGCAGGCGAATTGTATACGGAACCCTCCTATGGGCAGGCTCTTTCTTCTTCCAGTAGGGAAGCGATTACTCCTTTCCCTGCAGGGATTCCTGTTCCGGAATCAAAGACAGGCCATTACGCTTGCACCACCACAAAGTGGGGAGCCTCCGAGGTGAGAAGCCTTGTGGATCGGGCCATTCTAAATCAAGGCTCCGAAGTGATCTACCCTGGGGCCTTATTACAAGGTAAATTTTTAGAAGCGGGAGGTTATACTCCGGTTACCATCCCAAGATCCGGAGGTAAAATTTTCCTTACCGGTCTGAAACTTAGCCCGAACGCGATCTACTCTAAAGAATTAGCACAAGTAAGTGCTTCTAATATACAACAAGGGATCCAAGATATTCTATCCACGGATGTTGTCGGAACTGCGGCGGACGCTTCCTTCAGTGTAGAGCAGGTGTATAACGAAAATCATTTACTATTCAATCTCGGATTGGACGCACGTTTCTCCGATGTGGGCCTAAAAGTCAGCCTTGGGATCGACAATCTGGGTAAAAAGAATTATATACTGATGAAGTTTACCCAGAAGTTCTACGACGTAAACTTCGAAGATCCTACACTTTCTACTTCCGTATTTAAGGACGGAGCGAATTTCCAAGATCCGGAAGGACAGATCGCTGCAAATAATCCTCCATTATATGTTTCTAAAGTATCTTACGGAAGAGTGGTGTATTTCCTTTTGGAATCCGAATATACCGCACTCCAAGTCAAAACCGCATTGGAAGTCGCTTGGGATCCTGGGATTCTTTCCGCGGTTTCTCCCGTTCCTCCGATCGGTGGAGAAGTTTCCGTCACTCATGAACAGGTCTTAGACAGGACTAGGATCGCGTATTTCGTAAGAGGCGGGAATGCAGGTCTGGCCCTTGCCCCGATCAGCGCGGCTGATTCCGCTACTCCGGGAAGTATGTACCAAGCAATCCGTAATTTCTTAGCGAATCCGGAAGCGGCAAATTATTCCGCTGCAAACCCTGGAGTTCCTATCGCTTATACATTAAACTATCTGAAGGACAGATCTGTTGCTAAAATGAGTTATACAACCGTGTATGACCAACGGGATTGTGAAGCTACTTATTCCGAAAATCCTCAGGTATTCACTGCAAAACTCGGAAAAGTGGATGATAAGGTCCGTTTCCTAATGGATGGGCAGGAGTTCTTCTCCACAAATCCGGAGGCGGATATTTATACGGGACCTGAGATCAATCTGAATAATGCAATGAGTGTCGGTTCAGAACATGAGTTCACAGTGGAATTGTATAACTCGAATTGTTTTGGGACAGCGTTGGATTTCGATCTGAAATTGAATGGAACCGTATTAAGAACACGTAATCTAAATAGAAGTGTAAGCACCTGTGGAAAACAGTTAACTTACAAATATAAATTGAATAAGATTACGGGTGCGTGGTCCGTCATTGAAGAGAACGAAACGGCGGAATTTTAATCACTATTAACCGATCTTTCCGGCTTCTTCTCCCGACGGAGAAGAAGCCTTTTCTTTTTAATGAGAATGGTTTTTGTGAAATTCCCAGGCGCTCGAAACTATATCCTCTATCTTCGCGAATTTAGGATCCCAACCCAAAACCTTTTTAGCTTTCGTATTGTCTGCGATCAATTTTGCAGGATCCCCTTCTCTTCTTGGTCCGATCTTGTACGGGATCTGCATTCCCGAGATCTTTTCCACTGTTTTAATAATTTCCAAAATGGAAAACCCTTGCCCGGTCCCTAAATTGAAAAAGTCGGATAACCCGCCTTTTTTTAGATATTCCAAACCAAGATAATGTGCCTGGGCTAAATCCATTACATGGATATAATCTCGGACCGCCGTTCCGTCCTGTGTATCGTAATCATTTCCGTTCACAGTAAGAGAATCTCTTTTTCCTAATGCTTTTTCAATTACGATCGGAAGAAGATGAGTCTCCGGGTCATGTTCTTCTCCGATATCCAAGTCGGAGCCGGAAGCATTAAAATAGCGAAGAGCAACAAATTTCAGATCGTACGCGCGCGAATAGTCGGCCAAAATTTTTTCGATCATCAACTTGGATTGTCCGTATGGGTTGATCGGATCTTGGGGTGTGGTCTCCAAGATCGGAACTTCTGTCACGGCTCCGTACGTAGCGCATGTAGAAGAAAATATGAAGTATTTGACACCATATTTTTTCATTACTTCCAATAGTTGGAGAGTTCCCACAACATTATTGATATAATATTTTTGAGGATCGGTGACCGATTCTCCCACGTATGCAAGCGCGGCAAAATGAATGACCGCTTCAAACTCGTGTTCCGAAAATACTCGATCCAGGTCGGCCTTTTCTAATAGATCTCCCTTGAAAAACTTTCCCCATTTGACCGCTTTTTCATGACCGTTGGAAAGATTATCGAATACAACCGTGTCCACGCCTAGTTTGTGGAGATATTTATTCATGTGAGAGCCGATATATCCGGCTCCACCGGTGATCAGGATTTTTTTCATAAATCTTTTACATGTATTTCAGATGGATCGAAATTGTAAAAAGGAATTTATACCTGATAATTATCAGCTCTTAAGAACGGATCCGCATCCGTCCAATCATTGACAAGGATTTAAGAAAGTAAGAATATTTCTAGTCGAGATACGATCAATAGGTGTTCCATATGAAATTTATAAATTCAAACTTTTGGGATAGAGCTTTCAGAGTGGTATTGGGTACTTCCTTAATTACCTGGGCTTTTTATATAGAGGATCTGTACAAGCTTGCGATTTTCGCGGTGGGTTTCGTTATACTTGCAACGGGAATTGTCGGTTGGTGTCCAATTTATTCCCTGTTCGGCTGGAATACCAGGACCCATTCCAAAAGATCATAGACTTCTCGTTACTCCACTTTGCTAAGAAAGGTCTTGCCAAAGTGGAGTAGATTATAGCAATTTCTATTCTATGCCCCCAACCCAGGAGATTGTTTATCAAGGTTTAAGTTTTTCGGAAGCCTCCAAACTTCTCCAAAAGTTTGGACCAAATGAGTCCAAGTTAAAAAAAACCTCCTTTTGGAGGATCAGTCTTTCTATTCTTTCCGAACCGATGCTATCCTTACTACTGGCATGCGGTTTTATTTACGCCTTACTCGGGGACTTAGATGAAGCAGCCGCACTCTCTATCGGTGTGATTGCAGTTATTTCTCTAACCATCTACCAGAGGAATAAATCGGAACGGGCCTTGGAATCTCTTAGAAAACTTTCCCCTCAAAAGGCGAAGGTGATAAGAGAGGGGAAAAAAATTGAGATAGATTCGTCCCTAATCGTTCCCGGAGATCTTATATTTTTATCCGAAGGAGATAAAGTTCCGGCCGACGGGTATTTGGTAGATGGATTAAATCTGCATGCCGACGAATCTCTTTTGACCGGAGAATCTGTTCCGGTCTTAAAAGAAGAAACGGATTTCTACAGTCCCGGACCTTTTTCCGAATTCCAAAAATTGTTTTCGGGAACCAAGGTTGTCTCCGGAGAAGGTATCATTAAAGTATTATTTACGGGAGACTCCACATCTCTCGGCTCTATCGGAAAAGAAATGGGTGAAATTTCCGAATCGGAAAGCCCTCTCCAAAAGGAAGCCAAAAGATTTACTACATTCTTTTTTTTAGGAGCTTTGGTATTTTCCGTTTTTCTAATATATGGTCTCGGAATACGGAACGGAAATTGGATGCAGGCCTTTTTAGCGGCGCTTACGTTCTTAATGGCGGTAATGCCGGAAGAAATTCCAGTAGTACTAAGCATATTTTTTTCCTTAGGAGCTTGGAGAATTTCCAAAAGCGGAGTTTTGGCAAGGAACCTGAGCTCTATAGAATCACTTGGGGCGGCGACTGTACTGTGCGTGGATAAAACAGGGACCTTGACCGAAAACCAAATGAAGGTGAAAGGTTTAATTTCTTCCGCTGAAAATAGTTTATTTGAATTTAATACTCCGGAAGTCGAGGAAGAATTTCATCTTCTATTGGAATTCTCCATTCTTGCCTCCAAAAAAGATCCTTTCGACCCTATGGAGAAAGCGATCCAAGAATTAGGGATCAATCTTCTATACGATACCGAACATCTTCATGCAAATTGGACGTTAGAAAAGGAATATCCACTTTCCCCCAAATTACTTGCACTTAGTTACGCCTGGAATTCGGAAGATCCGGGCACATTCGTGATCGGTACGAAAGGAGCACCGGAAGCGATCTTTGATCTTTGCCATTTTTCTATGGAAAGAACAGAACACTGGGAGAAGGTCACGGAAACTTATTCCCTCCAAGGATATAGAGCGATCGGAGTGGCAAGATCGAAAATTTCAAATTCTTCTCTTCCTGAAAACCAACATGATCTGGAATTTGAATTTTTAGGTTTGATCTTACTCGAGGATCCGGTCCGAGAAACTGTCCCTGCTTCAGTCTCAGAATGTATTAAAGCAGGGATAAGGATCATTATTATTACGGGAGATCATGCGGGAACTGCTAAAGCCGTAGCTTCTAAAATTGGATTAGAAGGACATACTGAAAGTATAACCGGAGACGAACTGGAAAAACTCACTGAAGAAGAATTGGATTCTAAATTAGATACCGTTGGGATATTTTCGCGGATCAAACCTGCACAAAAATTAAAGATAGTCAGAGGATTTCAAAAAAAGGGAGAGATCGTCGCAATGACTGGAGATGGAGTAAATGACGCTCTTGCATTGCAAGCGGCTCATATTGGGGTCTCTATGGGAAAAAGGGGAACCGACGTAGCAAGAGAAGCTTCCGATCTGGTACTATTGGATGATAATTTTTCCTCTATTGTGAAATCCGTATTTTTAGGAAGAAGGATCTACGAGAATATACAAAAAAGTATCTCTTATATTCTTTCGGTTCACGTGCCTATCATAGGAATGTCTCTATTACCGGCTTTCACTGGAGATCCGCTTTTCTTTTTTCCGGCACATATTATGGTCTTGGAGTTGATAGTAGATCCAATTTGTTCCATCGTTTTTGAGTCGTTGGAGCTGGAAAAAGGGGATCGTTATTCCAGTCCAAGGAGAAAAAATTCGGATTTACTTACTATTTCCAAATTCTCCCTCTCCTTTTTGCAAGGGATAATGGTCCTAATTTTATTATTAACCTTATATTTCTGGATGAAACAAAAAGGTTATAACGAGAATGAGATCCGATCTTTCGGTTTTATTTTTCTTGTTGTATCTAATTTCAGTCTGATGCTTACGAATTTAACTCATAAAGGAGGATTCATCTCCATTTTGAGATCTTTACATTCTAGCGTATTCTGGGTTTTCTTTTTAGCGGCTTCCGCGTTGATCGCAAGTTTTCAGTTCGAATTTAGCCTTCGGTTATTCGGTTTTCAAAAAATATCTTCCGACTGGGTGCTTCTTTCCATCGTGTTGGGACTTGCCTCCGGATTAATTTGGGAAATTAGAAAGATCCGATTTTTTGCTTGAGAGTTTTCGATGTAGAAGAAGTATATTTGTGTGAATGTTGAGACATTTTTACCGAGTAAAAATTTACAACCGTATATCCGCCAGTACCTGATCATAGGAAGTGATACCGGAATGCGGAATAAAATTTTACCCGGGTCTTCCTTAGTGATCTCCTTCAGGCTTAAGGGTAAAATCAGTCACAAAGAAGGAGATCGAGAGAGTATTCTTCCTAATTCCGGAATTGCGGGACTAAGACGTAATCCTAGGTTGATCGAATATTCCAAAAACACGTCTACTCTACTTGTAATTTTTAAAGAAGGTGGAGCTGTCAATTTTCTCAAAGAACCACTTCACAATTTATTCGAATTGAATCTATCTTTGGATTATTTGATTTCTGCGAAGAAGGTACGGGAAACGGAACAGAGACTTTTTCACACAAAAACGAATCTTGAAAAAATCTCCATAATCGAAAAATTCCTAATTTCTGAATGGGTCGGGTCGAAAGAAGACAAACTAATTCTGGATTCTGTCCATAGGATCAGAAAATCGAATGGAAATCTAAAGATCGCAGATTTGCTAAAAGGAATGCCAATCAGTAGAGATTCGTATGAAAAAAGATTTAGAGAAGTGATCGGGACCAGTCCTAAACAATTATCAAACCTCGTAAGAATGCGAAATATTATAGATTCCTACTCTTCTAAGATCAATTTTACGGATCTCGCTCAGGAATCCGGATATTTTGACCAGGCCCATTTTATTAAGGATTTTAAAACTTTTACTGACGAGACTCCGAAACGGTTTTTTAAACTTTCGACTCCCTACTGGTAAAATTCTGAATTTTTACAATTTTAGATTTCCTGGATGGAGTATTCTTTTTCCAGAAGGAGAATAAGAATGCAAAAAGTCCTGATCGATACGTTTATCGTTCCTAAAAAAGCCGAGGAAGAATTTTTCAGAAGAGTCAAGGTGAATCGAAGCTTGATCAAAAATCTTCCCGGTTTTCTGCAAGATTCGGCTTACATCCGTGAAAAAAGCGCAGATGAGATCCAATTTGTGACTGTAGCCGTTTGGGAAAATGAAGATGCAATTTCCAACGCTAAAAAGGAAGTTTTAGCATCCTACCAAAAAGAAGGATTCGATATGCCGGGAATGCTAGAAAGACTTGGAATTTCTATCGAAAGAGGAATTTTCGAATCGGCGGAAAGTTAGGAACTCACTTGAATGATTACTTTACCGCCTGCATGGCCTTCTTCAACATAACGTACCGCTTCCGGAACTTCGTCCAACGTATATCGTCTATCGATGACGGATTTGATCTTTCCGGATTGCAGAAGTTCTGACAGAAAAATAAGGTCCTTTTGATTCGGCTGAGAAGAAGCAGTCACGATCTTACGATCACTAAAAAGTGAAAGAAACGGTCCCAGAAGTAAAGCTTGGAAGAGTTGAGCCGTCCCTCCTCCAGCCATAACGTATCGCCCTTTGGGAGTTAAACTATTTTTGTATTCGAAAATGGAATGAAACCCATTAACACCAAGTATTAGATCGTATTTTTTTCCGTTCCGAGTGAAATCTTCCTTCGTGTAGTCGATAACGTGATCTGCTCCTAAAGATACAGCGGTATCCTTTTTAGAAGTACTACAAACTGCCGTCACTTCGGCCCCGAAATATTTCGCGAGCTGTATCGCAAAAGTTCCTACTCCTCCGGAAGCACCGTTAATCAGAACTTTTTGTCCGGATTGGACCTTACCGAAATCTCGTATAGAGTGCAAGGCAGTCATTCCAGCCAAAGGTAAAGCCGCTACATCCTCGAAGGACAAGTTAGACGGTTTTAAAACGAACTCATCCTCTTTACTACATTTGTATTCTGCGAACGCGCCGAAGCCGCTTGCAGAAACATCTCCGAATACGTCGTCACCTGGGCGGAATTTCGTAATATTCCTGCCCACTGCCTCGACAGTCCCGGCAACATCTGCACCTAATATGGAGATTTTTTTAGGTTTAAAAAGCCCTGCATATAAGCGTACTAAAAAAGGATCAGCCCTCATCATTCGCCAATCAGCCGCATTTACGGAAGCAGTCCGAACCTTTATTAAGATCTCGTTTTCTTTAGGATTAGGCTTTTCTACTTCTTTAATTTGAAGAACATCCGGGGACCCATAATTTTCATATACGATTGCTTTCATTTTTATACCTAAACTACGTATCTATCTGTACAGTATAAGAAGTTGAAGGGAAAAAATTATCTCTTCTTTACCTCTCCCTTCAGTTCTTCCTTAACCGTGTCTCTGGTGGTATTGGATTTATTTTCCAATTTGATCGTATAGTGGATCTGGTATTTAGTTACCACCGGCTTTTCCTCCGAATGTTCCATAGACCAACGGGTCACATCATTCTGGATGATCTTGGCTAAATTGTTTATTCTCGGAACTCTTGTATTAAAACGGATCGTTTCGACGGCACCCGTGTTTCCGTTCAGGATCACTAATATAATCCCATCGTCGCTGAAATTGATCCTATTATATTTTACTAATTCTTCACTGATGAGTGCATCTCCTCCCTTATCCACTTTTCTGCGGATATATTTGGAACCTCTAATCTGGCGAACCTGGTAAGAGTCGCTTGTAATATACACTCGAAAATATTCCGCACTGTCTTTGGACTGGCTCTGGAAAGAAATAGGATCAGTGGAGGTGATCTTCACTTCTTTACCGTCTTCGTCTATGATCTCCTCGTTTTCTCCGGCTGGATTGGGGAGGATCTCTCCCTTAGGAGTTTCCGGAGTTTGGGTGCTTGGTCCTCCGGCGCTAATGCAGGAAATAAAGTATAAACAAAACAGAACCGCAAAACCGACTAAAAAAATTCGGAAAACCGAAACGCGAAACATTGGCCTCTCCTATACGAGGAAATCTATGATTTTATGCGAATATTCCAACTATACCAAATATTGCAAGAATAGTGTGGCAAGCCCCAAGAAACAAAAGAAGCCGAACACATCCGTGGTAGTTGTTACAAATATGGAAGATGCAATTGCAGGATCGATCCCGACTACTTTTAGTAACATAGGGATACAAGCTCCTACAATGGCTGCTACGATCAGATTTGCGAGCATCGCCAAAAAGATAACAATCGCCAAGGCAAGTTTTCCCGTATAAAAAAATACGGCAAGTCCTGTGATCGAACCGATCGTGAGACCGTTGATTAAACCTATGATCCCTTCTTTTCGAAAACCAACCGTCCAGTTGGATTGGCTCAAATCGCCCGTAGCGATATTTCGTACGACTACAGTAATGGATTGGGTGCCGGCATTTCCCCCCATCCCGGCTACGATCGGCATTAGGCTCGCAAGTAATACAAAGGATTGGATTGTGTCTTCGAAAAGAGCGACTGTAGACGCAGCTACCACGGCGGTTCCTAGATTGATCACAAGCCAGGTCAATCTCCTTCGAATGGAATCCCAGATGGAAGTATTCAACCGTTCTTCCTCTGAAACACCCCCCATCCGCAAAATGTCCTCGGACGCTTCTTCCTGAACGATATCCAAGATATCGTCTACCGTGATCCTGCCTATGATCCTATCCAGATCGTCAACCACTGCCGCGGAAACTAAGTCGTATTTCCTGAATATTCGGGCAACTTCTTCCTGGTCCGTATCATAATGTATGGAGAATACTTCCTCTTTTACAAGCCGACTCACTTTCTGGTTAAGAGGTGCAAGAAATAGGTCCTTGAGTCTGATAAAACCTTTTAAATGATTTTCCGCGTCGGTAACATAAAGAAGGTAGATATCGTCCGTCTCTTTGGCGACCCTTCTTAATTTGATGATCGCTTTTCTGACCGTGTCGGTCTCATACGCGGATGCAAATTCGGTCGTCATCAAACGACCGGCAGTATATTCCCTAAAATTCAGCTGTTTTCGGATCTGAGAAGAATCTTCCCGATCCAAAGAGTTCAGGATTTCCTCGGCTTTTGCCTTGGGGATCTCAGAGATCAGATTTGTAACGTCGTCCGGTTCCAGATTTTCGACGATAGGAGAGATCTCCTTCATATTCAGGCGGGAGATCAGATCTGCCTGCCTATCCTCGTCGAACTCGACTAAAATTTCGGACTGCTGTTCGGAATCACAAAGTTTAAATACGTAGAATGCTTCGTTAATATCCAGCTTTTCCAGGACCTCGGCTATATCCGCCGGGTGATTGGAAGAAGTGAAGTCGAGTAAGAACTTATTGTCCTTTTTTTCTATCTTTTCGAGGAAAAAATCCATCCAGTCTGCGGATTGCGGATTTGCCTTCAGGGAAGAAATTTCCTTCGTGCTATTTGTTTCGTCCATATAGGCAACCTCCCCCTATGACAGAATCCTGATAGAATTCATCGGTTCAATGAATTTCCTGCTTTTTGGTACAAGAGTTTTTCATTTGACTGGGGGCTTGCAGCCTTAGAATAGAACCTAGTTCCCCCTATCCGACTATGAAACCTTCTCTTTTACGACTTACTCCCGTTCTTCTATTCTTATTTTCTTTGCCGCTGTTTTCAGACGCATTTTATTTCCCTTGGGAATACAACAAACTCTTTAATGAGAACGCCACCTTGAGAATTGAGTTGGATTCTCTTAGACTTCGTTATAGAAACGAGACCGAAAACTCTAAAAAGGAAAAACTAAGCCTAGATGCCAGGATCCAAAATTTGGAAGAGCAGCTCGCAGGCGAAAAATCCTTCAGAGAAAGAGACAAAGAAATTTCAGCTGAGCAGATCCGTGCTTTGGAAAACCAGATCGCTCTTCTAAAAGCCAAAAGTGGAAATAAAGAAAAAGAACTGATAGAAGAGAACGAAAAGCAGTCCAAAAAATACCAGGAACTCCTCTCCGAATTAAAGTCCGAACTTGAAAAAGAAAGACTGGGTTGTATCCGGAAAATGGATGAACTCAAAAGAGAATATGAGTCCAAAATTGCAGGTCTGGAAGCAAGGATCAAAGAATTAGAAGATAATCTTTCCAAACTCAAAAATCTAAATGAAGATCAAAAAAGAGAATTAAATCGTTTAGCGGAACAAGCAACCGAACTAGAATCCAAACTATCCGGTGAGATTGCCAAGGGCCAGATCCGAGTAAAACGTTTTCATAATAGACTAGTCATCAATATAGACGATCAGATCTCTTTTGATTCAGGCTCAGCCGAATTGAAAAAACAGATCTTTCCAGCTTTGGACAAGATCAAAGAGATCCTGGTAAAATATCCGGGTAACCTGATCATTGTAGAAGGCCATACGGATAATATTCCGATACGTAATAAAAAATTTAACGATAACTGGCAGTTATCAACGGAAAGAGCGCTTTCCGTAGTTCGATTTTTATTAGAGAGTAAAAATTTAGACGCAAGGAACTTCTCCGTAGCAGGATATGGAGAACACCAACCGATCGTTTCCAATGATACTCCTGAAAACCGTTCCTTGAATAGAAGAGTGGATATCGTTCTAGAACCCCAGAGCGGAAAGAGTCACTAAAATAGGCTTCTATTTCTTGGAAAAAAACAATCCTTCATCTTCTAATTTCGAACCTTTTGGGAGGCAAGCAATCCTTCGTCCCAAAAGAAAGAATACATTACGTAGTTTAGTTTTTGCATTCTTACTTTCCATTGGGATCTTTTCCTGGGAAATATTCGGTTCCGCTCAAAGTAAAAGTCTGGCACTTCTAGCGGATGCTGGTCATGTGATCTCGGATTCATTCGCCTTTTTATTGAGTATATTTGCAGTTTTAGTCTCAGACAAAAAACCGAATGCAAAGATGAACTTCGGATTTTTCAGAGTGGAAGTATTTGCAGCATTTCTAAATTCCATTTTGATCTCAGGAATTTCTATTTTTATCATATACGAAGCTATCCAAAGATTCCGTCATCAGGAAGAAATTGGCACCGAATCCATGCTGATTTTCAGTTTAGGAACCATCGGCCTTAATCTGATCTCTGTTTGGCTATTAAAAAGGATATCCGCAGATAATATCAATTTAAGGACGGCTTACCTTCATGTTTTGAATGATCTATTCGGAACGATTGCTGTTTTAGTAGGAGCAATTTTGATCCGACTCTTTGATTGGACATGGATCGATCCACTGCTCAGTTTGGCGCTTTCTATCTTTATCTTAAGGGCTGCCATTGTCATCTTGAAGGAAAGTCTTTTGATCCTTTTGGAATCTTCTCCCACCTTTGATGAATGGGATCATTTGAAAAAGGATCTGTTGCATATCAAAGGAGTGGATTCTATTCTTTCTGCTCACACCTGGACGTTAACAAAAGGGATCCATGCTTGTGCATTTAGAATACAAATTATAAACGGATCCGATCATAAAAAGATCCTAAAGGAAGCCTACGAACTATTGAGAAGCGAATGGAAGTTCGAACAGATCTATTTGCAATTGGAAGACCCGACTACCACTCATACAATTGATGGGATCATTGCAAAAACCTTACATGATATTAATTCGGAAGAATGGGGACATCACCACCATACTCATGACCATCCGGCTCATCATCATTAAAGATTCCCGAATTTTCTCCAACTTTTAGACTGCTTGAGCCTGTTCTTAATATAAACCGGGCTTCTGGCAGGGTGGATAGTGCAAAAAAGACCCAGGTCAGGATATTCTTTTTTATGATCGAAGTTAGGGATGGATTCCAAAATGGAAATACATTCATCCAAAATCGCTTCGTACCCGTACGGATGATCTTCTTCTATTTTATAATTCGGGTCCTTGTCCTTCTTGTCGGAAATTTCTAGGCATTTTCCGTAGAGAAGTCCGCTTAGGTCCCAGAGTTTCCCTAAAACTGAAAATCTTTCTCTGGATTCGCTTCCCTGACTTAAATCGGAAACAATTTTACGAATCGCACCACAGAATAGAACGGCAGCGGACAACATTTCGGAAAGATGGATATCGGCCCCTAATTTGGTATAATCCTCTATAAAATGATAATGAGACGGTAGTTTGAAATTTTCGCCCGTGATCTTACAATGAGTGGCTTCTCGTGCGACATCTAGATACACTTCCTCGATGTTTAAACCGGGAAAATCTCTGGGGATAAAAAATACTCCGAACCGATTTTTCTCCTCTTCCTTGGCAACGACCAAGTAACCTTCTGCGTCGGCTCCGTTAGTCACGAAACCTTTATGAAAATTTAATTCAATTTCGCCGTTAGGCAGTATTTTTGCCGAAGATTTAAGATTGGTGAGTTTTCCCATCCAGCCTGGTTCGCTCACTCCAAGCCCTATGATCCCAAGACCGTTTACTAATCGATCCTGAAGTTCTAAGGCTAAATTTCTGGCTTTTTCATTGATAGAAGCTCCCTCTTCGGAACCGAGTACGAGTTTCAAGATCTTTCCGGCCACATTGGTTTGGGCCATGAGCCCTACCCCCACCCCGATCCCGTGAGGGAAAGAAGGAAGAAATATTAACTTTTCGTGAAATGCTCTGAATCCGCCGTCTTTTAAGGCATTGAGTAATCCTGCCTTCGCAATAATAGGCAAAACGGATTTATAAACGGATCTAAATTCTCCCGGAGGAAAGGAAGAAAGTTTCTCTCTTAGTTCTTTCATCTTAGGAAAATTTAACCAGCCTTCTTTCCAGAATTTCCTAAAACTTTTTTCAGATATTGTCCGGTGAATGATTCTTTGATCTTTGCGACCTCTGCGGGAGTTCCTTCTGCGATAATTTTGCCGCCTCCATCCCCTCCTTCGGGCCCCAAATCTATGATCCAATCCGCCTGTTTGATCACATCCAGATTATGTTCGATCACGATCATCGAATTTCCGCGATCCACAAGCGTATGTAAAACACTCATCAAATGCCGAACATCTTCGAAATGAAGTCCGGTCGTGGGTTCGTCCAAAATATATAATGTTTTTCCGGTAGGTCTTTTGGATAATTCGGAAGCCAATTTGATCCTTTGTGCTTCACCGCCGGAGAATGTAGTGGCCGGCTGTCCTAGTTTGATATAACCTAATCCAACTTCGTCCAAGGTTTCCAGTTTTCGTTTTAATGCAGGAATATTTTCGAAGAATGGGATCGAATCCTCGACAGTCATCTCCAAGATCTCATAGATATTTTTGCCTTTATAACGAACTTCTAAAGTTTCTTGGTTGTACCGTTTCCCCTTACAAACATCGCAGGTAACGTACACATCCGGAAGGAAATGCATCTCTATTTTTAGGATACCGTCTCCCTCGCAAGTCTCGCATCTTCCCCCGCTCACATTAAAGCTGAATCTTCCCGGAGAATAGCCTCGGAGTTTGGATTCTTCTAACTGAGCAAACATGTCGCGAACCACGGTAAAAAGTCCCGTATAAGTAGCCGGGTTAGATCTAGGAGTTCGTCCGATCGGTGATTGGTCAATATTGATGATCTTATCTATTTCTTCCAATCCAGTGATCTTCTCATGTTTTCCCCAAACGGTTCTCACCTTCATTACTTTATGAGCCGCTGCGTTATATAAGATATCGTTGATCAGAGTGGACTTTCCTGAACCGGATACACCGGTCACCACGATCAATTTTCCAAGAGGGATCTCGACACTTACGTTTTTCAGATTATTTTCTTTTGCGTTTACGATCTTGAGCTTTTTCCCATTCCCCGGTCTCACAGTCTTAGGGATCGGGATAAATTCTTTGCCGGATAAAAACTTACCCGTAAGCGAATTTTTGTTTTTGGCAACTTCTTCCGGAGTTCCGGAACAAACGATTGTTCCACCATGAACCCCCGCGCCAGGTCCCATGTCGATCAACCAGTCCGCCTCTTCCATTGTTTCCTGATCGTGCTCAACGACTAAAACTGTGTTTCCAAGATCTCTCAGTTCTTTGAGAGTATTGACCAATTTTGTATTATCTCTTTGGTGAAGACCGATCGAAGGTTCATCTAAAATATATAATACACCTTGTAGTCTAGATCCGATCTGAGTAGCAAGCCTGATCCTTTGCGCCTCTCCGCCGGAAAGAGTTCCAGCAGCACGTTCCAAACTTAAGTACCCGACCCCCACATCGTTCAAAAAGGTAAGTCTTTGTTGGATTTCCTTCAAGATCGGTCTTGCGATAACTTCTTCGCTTCCCTTAGGCTTCATGGATTTTACGAATTCTAATCCCTTTTCCACACTGAAAGCGGAGAACTTGTCGATGGTCAGACCGTTTACTTCCACATGAAGGCTAACGGGTTTCAAACGTTTTCCTTCACAGGCAGGACAATGATGATTTGTCATATATCCTTCCAACTGCTGGCGTCTTGCTTCCGAACCTTCTTTATATCTTCTTTTTAAGTTCGGGATCACACCTTCGAATTCTCTACTGAATTCGTAATGCGATTTTTCATTTCTAAAATCGTAATCTATTTTGAGATTTTTGTCTCCATACAGAATGGTGTCTCTCACCTTTTTAGGAAGATCCTTCCATGCGGTATTATAATCGAATTTTAATTTTTTAGCCAAAGAATGTACGGTTGTTAAAAACCAGTAACTATTACTTTTTGCTCCTGCCCAGGCTTCTATACAACCTTCTACGAGAGAAAGTTCAGAATCCGTAATTAAAAGATCCTCGTCGAATTCCAAAAGGCTCCCAAGTCCGTCGCAGGTTTCGCAGGCGCCGAACGGTGAGTTGAAGGAAAATAATCTAGGAGAGAGTTCCGGCAAAGATTCTTCCGGGTGATTCGGACAGGAAAGTTTCTGGGAGAATGTATGATCCTTCTTTCCGTCGTCCATGAGAAGGATCCCTTCCGATTGTTTGAGAGCGGTCTCCACCGAATCGGTCAAACGAGAACGGATTCCGTCCTTGATCACAAGACGATCCACTACGATCTCAATCGTTGCCTTAAAACTTTTTTTCAGAACGATCTCTTCGTCCAAAGTTTTGATCTCACCGTTTAATCGTATTCTGTTAAATCCGTCCTTTCTAATCTTCTCCAGAACATCCTTATGCTCCCCCTTCTTGCCGGAAACGATAGGAGCTAAAATCTGGATCTTAGTTCCTTCCGGAAAATTGAGGATCCTTTCGGTGATTTGATCAATGGAGAGAGATTGGATGGGGGTTCCACAAATCGGACAATGGGGTTTTCCTACCCTCGCGTAAAGAAGACGCAGGTAATCGTAGATCTCCGTTACAGTTCCTACAGTGGATCTAGGGTTTCGATGAGTGGTCTTTTGCTCAATAGAAATCGCAGGAGAAAGGCCTTCGATCAGGTCCAGATCCGGTTTTTCCATCTGGCCCAAAAATTGTCTGGCATACGCGGAGAGACTTTCGACATATCTTCTCTGTCCTTCCGCATAGATCGTATCGAATGCAAGAGAAGATTTACCGGAACCGGAAAGTCCGGTGATAACCACGAGTTTGTCCCGCGGAATATCCACATTGATATTTTTAAGATTATGCTCCCGAGCTCCTCGGATGCGGATATGATCCAAACGATTAACCCTCTCTTAGGTTTCAGATAATTTCCGGAAAGCCAGGCTGAAAAGCGGTTTTCCTTCCGTAATTTTACGTTTTCCGGAATAAATGTCCGTTTTACTTTGGTCGCCAAAAGGATTTCCCAATGTTTAGAATTCTATTCTCTCTTGTTTTTTTACCGATCCGGATTTTGTTCCAAGGAATTAGGATCTTATCCTGGACCATTCGCAAGGGAGATCATTTCTATATGGAAATTCCCCCTTCTTTCTCCTTTGATAAAAAATCTTTTTTCGTAAAACTGTTGGTCTCGAAAGAAGAAGCTCCCTTCTTAGTGGATTTTTTATTAGGACTGAAGGCTTTAACTAAGGTCCCGGGTTTAAAAAAAGTTTCTTTCCATATTTCTAATCCCGAATACGGATTTGGAGAAGTTTGGAATATCTGTAAGTCGATCCAAACATTAAACGAAAAAGGAATTGAGACTTCCGGTTTCTGTTTAGGTGGAGGAACAAAAGCATTACTTTTACTCTCTCAATGTAAATACAGATATTCTTCTTCCGCATCCGAATTCTTTCCTATACTTCCTTCCGCAGAACCCTACTTTTTCGGCGGGTCAGCTAAAAAGTTCGGTGTGGCTGTCGAAACGTATGCAAGCGGAGCATTCAAATCATTCGGAGAAACTTTCCAAAGGACATCCTTCTCCGCTCCTGCACGAAAAAATTTAGAAGCTTTACTCGGAGATTATAAAGACCTACTTTCGCAGGAGTTTAAGAAGTCCTCCAATTTAGATCTAAAAGTTTTAGAAGAGCCGATTTTAAGCGCTGAAAAACTTAAAAAAATCGGATTTCTCACTGAATTCGTAGAAGAAGACGATTTTGAAGAAAACTATTTATTCGAGGACTATAAAAAAGAGAAGGAAACGGATAAACCTAAATACAAAAAACTAAGCCCCAAAGGTTTCAGAGTTTACCATAAAAAATCCAATTTCACTTTGATCTCTAAACCGGTTCCGATCGTTGCCGTTCTTCCTGTCCAAGGAAATATTCTACCGGATTTAGGAAGAGAAGAAGATTTCAGTTCCAGGCAAGTCTCCTTCCGATACTATCAGGAAATTATTAAGGACTTAAAGGAAGATCCGAAGATAGCTGCTGTTGTCCTGGAAATGAACTCTCCAGGGGGTAGCGCGCTTGTCTCTGAACTATTATATAGAGAGATCAAAAAACTTTCCGAGAAAAAGCCGGTCATCACATACGTATTGAATGTTGCCGCTTCCGGCGGATATTATCTCTCCTGTGCGACTAAAAAAATCCATGGAACACCTTATTCGATAGTTGGCTCCATAGGTGCAGTGATGATGAGATTCGAATTGAAAAAACTCTACGAAAAATTCGGTGTCCAAAAAGAAAGGATCGGTTTTTACCCTCACAGAGATATTCTATCCGAATACGGCAAACTTTCCCCTAAGTCGGAGCAGTTCTTAAAAAAAGAAGTTTTGAGATCCAGGGATCTATTTTATAACCGAGTGATTGAATCCCGCAAAACAAGCTTTCAGGATTTGGAACAAAAATATGGAGAAGGGAGGATTTTCTCCGGAGAAACTTTCCGTAAGTCCGGTTTCTTAGACTCTTGCGATTCCTTTTTAGATACATTACAAAATCTGAAAGAAGAATTGAAATCCAAAAAGATAGATGTGCGTTATCTGCCGGGAACTTATAACTGGAAGGATTTAGTCCAAGATCTAAAACCGGGAATGCAGCTTTCCAAGTTCTCTTTCTTTTCCAGACTGAACACGGAGAAGAAGCAAAACCCGCTGGAAGTCCTACATCTATCCGAAATCGCTCAACAATTATCTAATATTTAATTTGTTTCGCACGGAGAACACGAAGATCACAGAGTTGCAACCTTTATAAAATTCTCCGTGAACTTAGTGGGCTCTGTGTGAACCTGCGCTACTCTTGTGCCTTCAGAATTCTGTTTAAGAGTGCTTCTTTACCGGAAGAATTTGCAGGCGGAAAACAGTAAATTTTAGAAACTCCAAGACGATCACAATCTCGAAAAAACGAATATAAATTTTTCATATATTCCGAGTTGTTTCGCAGATCCAAAGCGAATTTCCAACCTCTGGTTAATCCGATCCCGATGGCCGCAGATTCTCTGTCAGGAGTTTGATTGTGCGTAAAGATTACCTTGGCTTTGGGTGCATAATGTTTGTATTTTAGTCCGGGACTAGAAGGAGATTCCCCTTCCTTTAACTCGCTGTAGTTTTCTAGATCCGGAACATATTTATGTAATTCTTCCCAGCCAAAATATCCCGGTCGAAGGAGTTTCGGCGGAGAAACGGAAAAATCCACAACTGTCGATTCTAAACCTATTTCGGGTTCCGTACCTTTTAAGATCAGATCTACCTTTCCGTCAAACTCGGAGATCGCATCATCCAATCTTGTGATAGAAGGTTGTCCCGAAAGATTTGCGGAAGGAGCGGACACCGGTCCTCCAAAATAAGAAAGCATTTCCAAAACTTTTGGGTGAGAAGGAACTCTAACCGCAATCGTAGTCAGTCCGGTAGAAAAAACGGACTTATCCTTCTTCTTTAATACCAAACTTAAAGGTCCGGGCATACATTGCCTGATGAGGATTTTTGCAGTTTCCGGAACTTCTCCAATATCGGGAATGAGAGCCGGATTTCCTAAATGAACGATGAGAGGATTATCCGCAGGGCGGTTTTTTATTTTATAAATTTCTAAACAAGCAGGAAGATTTCTTGAGTCTGCACCAAGACCGTATACAGTCTCTGTGGGGAATAAAACGATCCCTCCCTCTTTTAATACTTTTGCGGCAAGGGAAGGATCATCCGTGATGATTGTCGGTTTATTTTTTGACAAGATCCTCTGTATTTTTGGCCTCTTCCTGACTTTCCTCCGGAGGAGTTTGTTTTACGTCAGGATTCGGAACCACAGGTTGTTTCGCCTTTGGAACGGGAGGAAGTTTATTTGTCACAAGTAACTCTAGATAATCATTGATACCCGGATCGTTATCGGACAATAATTGCCAGAAAGAAAATCCGCCTATATCATAAGATCGTAATAAGGTCATTTTCTCTTCGAAAGCTTTTCTGTTCATGAAGAATGCTACTCGGTCACAACCTTCGGATTTGTACCAAATACTTGGATCCTCGTAAGTTTTACCTTCGTGAACCCAGCTAAACTTGGAAAGATTCGTCCAAGAACCGGAGTTTTTATTATCCGCTAAAACTTGGCTGATATTCGTAGGCTGTTTTGTCACACCTAATTGTTGGCGCTTTAAAGCATCCGACCAATAGACGGACTTGATCTTTGCATTACAATTCAGAGCCCAATCGTATCCGTACGTTGGGATTGCCATATACAATTTTTTGGCAGGAACTCTTTCTTTTGCATAAGTGATGATATTTCTGATCCAAACATTCGGAGCTTGAGGTCCAGGTCCCGGGTTTCTATACTTACGAGGATGAAGTTCGTAAGCCATCACCTTTACACGGTCCGCGTGTTTTGCCAAAAAAGCGTAATCGTGGGTCATCGGACCTCTCCAATTCTCGGCAAAGTCCATATTAATTTTTTCTTTTAAACCCTTACATACTTTTAGGCCAGACTTTTTAGCGGCAGTTTTAGGATGAACTGCAACGGAAAGAAGTTTACCACGTTTGTGGATCTCTTTGGAAAGAAGAACGATGAACTCCTCAAACTTCTCTTTTTTTTCGCAGCTCATTCCTTCGTAATCGATATCGATACCGTCGAAACCGTACGTGTCTACTTCGTACAGTATGTTCTGGATATGTTTGTCTCTGATATCGTTACGTCCGTTTAGGCCTATATTCTCGGAGATCTTCTCGTTCTTATTTTCCCAACGGAAGATCGTAGGGATGATCTTAACTTTTGGATTTAGAGATTTGAGTTCCGCAACACGCGCATGTTTTTGAGCGGATCCCCAAAGAGAATATAGATCTCCGTTATTCGTCTCTCTTCCTTTGAATCCATAAATAAACGGATGGATCTCATTGTACAGATGAACAGTACGTTTCATCGCTTCATAGTCGGAAAACCAAGTAGAAGCCCTAAAAGCAGGATCGTCTTCGGATTCAGGCTCAGAAATACTGACTGGGTTAGAAGTTCCATCCGACTCGGAAGAAGGATTGTCGGAGTTCCACCATTTCTTCCAAGATTCCCAGACCCCCTCCGAAGGGGCCAGGTCCGATTTTAGTGTAGTATTTTGGAATGCCACCTGTTCCGTCCCGGATTGGACCGATACAGGTTTAGGATCCGCCTTTAAAGCCTGGAGTCCTAGATAAAAAGAAATTCCGGAAAGTACAAACCAGGTCAGGCTCACTAGGCTTGTTTGCCAGAGAGGTTGTTTTTTAGGTTGGTATGGCACAGGACGGATTAGGTCCTCTGGGGTGTAAGGTTCATCGTTTGGATTCATTTGATCTCTATATATTTATCGAATCGCGGGGGCTAAAAGTAAAGCACCGACTGTCTTCCAATGATTTATAATGAATCAGTCTGTCAAACGTTTGTGGGAATCCCTCCTGTTCTTTGATTGACAGACACCGAAATCGCAAGATTTTTCCACAGATGCAGTTTCACCGACCCTTCAAACTATTTTTCGTTTTAGGTTCCATCTTCATTACCTTCCTTTTGATGGCGGAGGTGACTGGTTCCAAATGGTTTCAAGTTTTGATCGGGAACAAGGCGTTGACCATGACTTTGGGTGTGATTCCCTTCCCCATTACGTTTATCGTAACGGACCTTTTGAATGAGTATTATGGAAGAAGAGGTGTTAGATACCTAACTTTAGTCGGAATGGTAATGATCGTTTTAGCTTTTTTTCTTCTTCAATTAGACATGGCCATTCCGGCAGCAGGGAATTCCCCCGTGGACGACCATTCCTTTCAGGTAGTATTCTTTAATACCGGGCAAGTGATCACAGGTTCGATCGTGGCCTACTTGATCGGCCAGCTTGTAGACATCCAAGTTTTTCATTTGATCCGTAAGAGGACTAAAAACAAATTTCTTTGGCTGAGAGCGACCGGTTCTACCATCTTCTCCCAGCTTTTGGATTCTTATGTCGTGATCTTTGTGGCGTATTGGGGAACGTACGATTTCCAAACTCTAAATTCCATCTCTTATACCAACTTCGGATACAAGATCTTCATAGCGATAGGGATCACACCTTTGATCTACCTCGCCCATTACCTGATCGAAAGGTATTTAGGAGAAGATGCCCATAAAATGGCAGAAGCGGCTCTCAAAGAAGGTAAAGAAGAAGTCCAGCCGTATCCGGGTTGAGTTTTGTTTCACCCCTCAGTGAACTCTGTGTCCTCTGTGCGAAAAACCTTCTTAATATTTTTAGGGTGCACACGGAGATCACCGAGGACACGGAGATTAGCTCATTCGCTTTAGTAATACAACCAGATTCGATTTTCCCAAGGGTCCAAGTAAGATGAGTATTTCTCGGATGTAGATTCCTTCTGAAATCCAGAGTCCAGAAGTTTGGTTTCGAAAGCAGGAACCTTCTCTATTGCAATTTTCCAGACTAGGGTTCCGGGAGAAACAGGACATTCTTCTGTTTCCCTACTAAAGATCACTCTTTGGTTTTCGTTAAAAAGTAGTTCGGAATGACCAGGATTGGACGCCTGGACTTCCCCGCCAAAAAGATCCAAGTAAAGCCTTGCTGCTTCCGCACAATCATCCGCTTGTAAGCTAGCCCCATAGAAACTGAGAAAGTTTTGAGACATGATCTTGAGTCTAATCTCCGAAAGCCAAAAACCGTTTATTATTCGGTTTACGGCCTAATTCAGACTATAATTTTGGAGTTAGGGAAGTTTTCCAAGCATATGAACTCAAATTTGGATTTTGTTCGGATTTTCGATACCACTCTCCGGGACGGAGAACAATGCCCAGGTGCGGCAATGAGCGAGAATGAGAAGATAGAGATCGCACTCCAACTCGCCAAAATGAATGTGGACGTGATCGAAGCAGGCTTCCCGGTTTCTTCCCCGGTCCAATTCCAGGCAGTCCAAAGAATTTCCAGAGAGGTAGAAGGTCCGATTATCGCGGCACTAGCAAGAGCCGTTCGTCCCGACTTAGAGGCAGCTGCCAAAGCAATCATTCCCGCCAAAAAAAGAAGAATTCATACTTTTATCGCATCTTCTCCCATTCACATGAAATTCAAGCTGGGAAAAGATCCTTCCGAGGTTTTGAAAATGGCTGTGGAAGCGGTCAAGATTTGCAGAGATCATGTGGACGATGTGGAATTTTCCCCCGAAGACGCGACTCGTTCCGAGCCTGCGTTTTTAAGAGAACTCTGCGAGGCAGTGATAGAAGCCGGTGCGACTACGATCAATATTCCGGATACCGTAGGATATACAACACCGTATGAATACGGAGAATTATTCAAATTCCTGATCCAAAATGTGAAAGGAAGTGAGAAAGCGATCTTCTCTGCACATTGCCATAACGATTTAGGACTTGCCACTTCCAATAGTCTCGCTGCGATCCAGAATGGAGCAAGGCAAGTAGAATGTACCGTAAACGGGATCGGAGAAAGAGCCGGCAATACCGCTATGGAAGAAGTCGTAATGGCTCTTCGTACGCGGAAGGACAAATTCGGGATCCAAACTAGGATTCAAACAGAAGAGATCGCTAAGGCTTCTTATTTGGTCAAAACGATCACCGGGATGGTGGTTCAGCCGAATAAAGCGATTGTAGGAGCGAACGCATTTGCCCATGAGTCCGGGATCCACCAAGACGGTGTTTTGAAAAATAGAGAAACCTATGAGATCATGACGCCGGAAAGTGTGGGGATCCATTCTAATAGAATGGTACTCGGCAGACATAGTGGAAGAGCCGGTTTCAAAGACAGGATCGTTCGTTTAGGATTTAGTCCTCATCCGGAAGAATTGGAAGCGGCTTACCAAAGATTTTTAGAGATCGCGGACCGCAAAAAGGAAATTTTCGACGAGGATATCCGTGCGTTATTCGCGGACGAATCCAGAAAGTCCTCCAACGACAAATATGTATTAGAAAGTTTTCATGTAACTACGGGAACGAAAAGTACACCTACCGCAAGTATCCGACTGTCTATTGAAGGAAATATAAAAGAAGAATCGGCAACGGGTGATGGTCCTGTGGATTCTATCTTTAAAGCGATCCAGAAGGCAACTATCTCCGATGTGGAACTCATTAAACTCGTGATCTCTCCGGTAACGGAAGGTCAAGACGCTTTGGCAGAAGCTTCCGTTACTTTAGAAAAACATGGAGAAAGAGTCGTAGGAAAAGCAAGCTCTACCGATATTATTGAGGCTTGTTCTCAAGCGTATATCTCCGCGTTAAATCGTTTTTCCATAAATTGAAATCGATTTGCCGAATCATGTTCGGTATCTATTTTCAAATTTCCTAGAAAAACCGTTGCCATTTCCAAATTCAGTTAAAAATCTTTCTTAGTAGAACGACTGTTCTACTCAAATAAAAAGAAAGGCGGACTGTGAATGTCTTCTTTGGATATTTCTCCAATCTTTCGCCCGATCTCCATCGGAGCCGAAACTATACCGAATCGTATTATCATGGGATCCATGCACTTGGGTTTAGAGGGGATGCCCCAAACCGCAGATAGAATGGCTGCCTTCTATGGCAAAAGGTTCGAAGGCGGAGTAGGACTGATCACCACCGGAGGAATTTCGGTGAATGCGGAAGGCAAAGGCTCCAATATATTTTTCGATTTCCAGAAGGAAGAAGATTGTGTAGAGCTTGAAAAAGTCGCTTCCGTTCTAAAACCGATGGGAATTTTCTGCGCTCAGTTATTCCACGCGGGAAGGTACGCTTATCACAGAGAACTCGTGGCTCCTTCTGCGTTACGCGCCCCTATCAATCGTTTCATACCAAAA
The DNA here is from genome assembly GCF_040833995.1 of Leptospira sp. WS58.C1. NCBI lineage: Bacteria > Pseudomonadati > Spirochaetota > Leptospiria > Leptospirales > Leptospiraceae > Leptospira > Leptospira cinconiae. The sequence continues at coordinate 1,860,693 of NZ_CP162137.1, read as the reverse complement.
GAACTTTCTACGGACGATGCATGGAGAACCATCCGCGATTTCGGATCGTCTGCATTACGCGCAAAACAAGTTGGTTTTAGAGCGGTGGAAGTGATGGCTTCCGAAGGATATCTGGTAAACCAATTCTTCTCCGAAGTAACCAACAAAAGAACCGACGAGTTCGGTGGTTCGTCTGAAAACCGCAGAAAATTTGCGATCGAAACAATGAAGGAAGTCCGTAAACAAGTAGGTCCCGGCTATCCGGTCATCGTAAGAATGTCAGGCATCGATCTCATCCCAGGCAATCCTAGTTTTGAAGAAGTGATCGCACTTGCCGCCGAGTTAAAAGAAGCAGGAGCGGACGCGCTCAATATCGGGATCGGTTGGCATGAGTCTCGTATTCCTACCATCTCTCAGCTTGTTCCAAGAGGTGCTTGGGCAAAGATCGCCGGAAAAATAAAAAATGCAGTTCCAGGAATTCCGATCATCGCTTCCAACAGGATCAATATGCCGGAGACGATCATCCAAGTATTGAATGCAGGTGAAGCGGATATTGTGAGTATGGCAAGACCATTCTTAGCGGATGCAGATATCGTAAATAAGATCAAAGAAAACCAAACAGAAAGAGTGAATACTTGTGTTGCTTGTAACCAAGCTTGTTTGGATCATACGTTCAAAGAAGAAATGGTTTCTTGCTTAGTAAACCCTTCTGCAAATAGGGAGCTGGAATGGAAATCTCTTCCTCAGGCAAAAAGACAAAGAGTGGTAGTTGTCGGTTCCGGTCCAGGTGGAATGGAATCCGCAAGAGTGGCGGCATTACGTGGTCATGAGGTCATTCTTTTAGAAGCTTCCGAAAAACTAGGAGGTCAGCTCAATCTTGCGGCTTCGATTCCGGGTAAATTCGAATTTTATGAAACTATCCGCTATTTCAAAAACGAACTTCCTCGTTTAAAAGTGGATATCCGTCTGAGTACAAAAGCGGATCTTAAATTATTGGATGAGTTAAAACCGGATGCGGTAATCTTTGCAACCGGTGTTCTTCCAAGGAATTTAAATCTTCCCGGTTTGGAAAAAAAACCGCATGCAAGTTATGTGGAGTTCTTAAACGGAACATTCAAACCCGGTTCCAAGGTTGCCATCATTGGTGGCGGTGGGATCGGTGTAGACGTAGCTCATAAACTTACCGAAGAGAAGGATCCGGATATTTCCACCTACTTTGATAAGTACAATGTGAACTCTTATACACAGGCTGCGATCCAACCGGAAACCGCTCGCAGAAAAGTTTCCATCTTAAGAAGGAATGGCAAAGTGGGAGCAGGCCTTGGAGCAACTACTTCATGGGCTCTTCTACAGGAATTACAATCCAAGGGAGTGGATTTCCTTTCCTCGCTCACCTATAAGGAAGTAACCGAAAAAGGTCTTGTGATCGAGACCAAAAAAGAAGGAGCCAAAACTTTAGAATGTGATTCCATCATTCTTTGCGCCGGACAAACAAGTGACGCTTCTTTATACGAAACGTTCAGAAAGGAAAGAAATAATATTCCTTCGTACCTGATCGGTGGTGCAAAAGACGCTTCCGGAATAGACGCCAAAAGAGCCATGTTAGAAGGTTATTTAGCGGCCACCAGGATCGGAACGGAACAAAACTAAAAAAGTACGATCAGTACAATCGATTTCATACCGGTCTTCTTGGAGGCAGGTATGAAATCAAAATTAGGCATCTGCGTATTTTCCGTTCTGATCAGTATCGGAACAAACCTATTATTTCATTCTTTGGAATACGGAGAATGGATCCATTCAAGTCTATTCCCATCAAATAAAGGAACGGATCCATGTAAATCTTCCGTTTTTTTGGAATCCGGTTGGCAAGTTGCAGATCTTTCCGGCAAGAAGATCGGTACCTTTTTTTTGCCCGGTAATTTTTCCGGTTTAGGATATTCCGTTCTTCACATTTCCAAAACGATCCATTTCTCCGAAATTCCTAGCTGCGATATCGCTCTACTTCTTGGAAAAACTTCCGAAGGTACAAAAGTTTTTTGGAATGGAATCCTTCTTACCGAAAGAAGCGAGGAAAACAAGCAGTTTAATTTTAGTTATGATAAGAAGAAAATTTACAAGATCCACCAAGCTAAAACGGAAAACAGACTAGAAATTTTAGTTTCGGAATATTTTGAGAACGAACTCGGAATTTTAGAAGTAGTCCCAAATATTGGAAATCTAAAGGTGGTCCTCCGGAAACATTATACATTTCAGATCTACTATCTAATTCTCATCTCTACATTTCTAATACTCGGGATCTATTTGGTATTTCTCTCCATACAGGAAAAAAAACTAGGAACCCATTTCAACTTCGGGATATTTCTGATCCTTTTCTTTCAGTTTTCCTTTTTCGGGTCGGAATGGAAATACGAATTAGATTGGGACTTTCTCGTATGTAAAAAAGTGGAATATATTTCTTTAAGCTTTTTATTTCCTTTTTTTACGTTCTTCTTTTCTGACTTTTGCCGGGGTCGCCATTATCCATTCGAATTTCCATTGGCTTTATGGAGTGTATTTTTATCCTTTTTATTCGGATATTGCTCCAGTCCATTGGAATTAGACCAACTAAATCGTTCCCTCCTCCAACCCTCTTGGATCCTATACATCTGGATCATTTTTAAAAACTTAAGAGCAAGATCCGTACATCAAGATGGTGCCGGATTTTGGGGAGCCGTCTGTATTTTAGTCGTTTCTATTCTTTTGGATATTGCTTCCGCTCGGGCCTGGATCACATTTCCCAGAAGTTCGGAATATTCTATTCTGGGATTTTTATTATTCTGCTCTTTTCGGATTTCCAATAGATTTGTGGAAATGAAAAAGGAACTTCAAAGTTGGAACGTAAAATTACAGGAAGAAGTGAAAGTAAAAACAAAAGAATTACTCGAAAGCCTTACTTATGTGAGTAGCTTGAAGGAAAAACAAGACGGGGACTATTTCCTAATGAGTAGTATCCTACAATCTTGTTTTAAAAGTAAGATCGAGATCTTTGGAGACTTTAAAATCGAAACCTTGGTCTCTCAATTCAAAACATTCGAATTCAAATCTAAACCGGGAGAAATTGGCGGGGACATAGTGTGTCTAGAAGAGATCCGAATCGGAACGAGAACATTCTTAGCTATTCTAAATGCAGATGCTATGGGAAAATCGCTACAAGGAGCAACGGGCGCACTACTCGCCTACTCCATGTTTAAATCTCATATCGAGGTCTCATCATCCGGATATTATACTCCTGAAACTTGGATCGTCTCCTTATATGAAAAGATCCACCGGTTATTTCAAATTTTTGATGGAAACCTATTTGCAACCGGTATCCTGGCACTTTTAGATTCGGAAAATTCGTGTATCTTCTTTCTGAACGCCCAACATCCGCCTTCTATTCTTCTAAGGAACAATATTTCAGGATGTATAGAAAAAGAGACCTCTTACAAAATGGGGATCCCATTCGTAAAAGAGATCCCAAAAGTATATTGTATTTCTTTAAAGGAGAACGATTCTCTCATTTTCGGCTCAGATGGAAGAGAAGATCTGAGACTAAAAACAGGAACAAAAGAAATACGTTCTTTTTCAGAACCGTTCCTACTGGAAGTATCAAAAACAAAAGCGGATCTTTCCCTTTTAAAGACCAAAATGAATGTGTACGGTGATTATATGGATGATCTAAGTTTAGTCCGTATTATTAGAAAAGAAGATCCTAATAAAAAATCCAGAGATATATGGAAAGAGACTTCCAAGAGGAAAAAACTCCAAAAAGGGATCCTTTTATGGAAAAAAGGAGACAAGAAAATCGCTTGTGGTTTATTCGCCGAACTAAGTATAGACGATCCTACCGATACCGATCTGGCTTATATAACGGCTTGGGCGTTTTGGAAAACGGGAAAATTGGAGAAAGCTAAAACATATTCCGAAAAGCTTTTATATAGAGATCCTGAAAACCATCAGAATCTTGTACTATTAGCAAAAATTTATTTTCGACTAGGGATTTCGGATGTTATAATTTTGGACTTACTGGAGAGCTACGGATTGGACGTGCAAAGAATGTTCCGTCCAACAGATAATTCCAGAAAGGTTTCGTAAAACATTCTCTAAATGTTACGAAACATCCGATTTGTTTGTGGCGAAGAAATGCCAAAACTATTCTTTCCCGTTGACTTTTTGTGGGTATGTTTATAAATGGAAACCAAGTTTTCCTCTGGTTTTGGACGAGGAGTTGCCTAAAATGAAAGTATACTCAGCCGACAGAGTTCCAAACTCATCAGATTATAATCTATATGTAACGGAAGGCAATGCCAAAACCAGGCTTAGTTTATTCGAGCCTGATATTCCTGGGTATTTCGAATTAGCTGCAAATGATAAAGTACTAAAGTCTTTGGCATATACAGTTCTTCTAAATTATACTCAGGACAGGGAATTTGCTCTTAGGAATACCAATCGATTTTTGAATTTTCTAAGTGATATCGTTCACCGGGATTCGTGGTTCTTTTTAGCAAATCGTGTAGAACAGTTTATTAAGGATGTGGAGAATTTCGGAGTCGAAATTTCCTACGACTTTTAACCGATCCTCAAAAATCTGATTGTCCTGGGATCTTCCAAGAATATACTAACTTAAATCACGTGCCGGAACTTTCCTCCCTTACCCGTCAAGGGCTTAACCCCGGTTGGAGCAATAAATGAACCCAAGAGTAGTGACTTTTCACTATAAATTAACAGATAAAGAAGGAAACGAGATCGATTCTTCCCAAGGAAGCCATCCTCTTTCTTATCTGGAAGGAACCGGACAGATCATTTCCGGCTTAGAAGATGAAATCAAAAGTATGAATGCAGGAGACAAAAAAGTAATTTCTGTTTCCGCTGATAATGCTTACGGGCAAAAAAATCCGGAATTAGTTTTCGACGTACCGAAAAGTCAATTCCCGGAAGGCGAAGAATTGAGTATTGGAATGATGTTCCAAACCGACGAACCGGATACGGTTTATACGATTACAGATATCAAGGGAGAATCGGTGATTGTGGATGGAAACCATCCTTTAGCCGGCGTGGATCTGATCTTTGATGTTCAGATCATTAATATCAGGACTGCAACCGACGAGGAAGTGAGTCATGGACATGTTCATGGTGAGGGGGGACATCACCACCACTGATCTTCGATGGCTGCCTCCTTAGAGTCACTTAACGAAAAACAAAAGGAAGCTATCGAGACCCTTAACGGCCCGGTTTTAGTAATAGCCGGAGCCGGAACGGGTAAAACAAAAACAATCGTTCACAGACTCTCCCAATTGGTCGAATCCGGCATTCCAGCCGAAAATATCTTACTTCTCACATTCACTCGAAAAGCGGCAAAAGAAATGCTCTCCAGAGCGGTTTCTCTCTTAGACAAACGTTGTGCTAGAGTTCACGGGGGAACCTTCCATTCTTTCGGAAGTCATATCCTCAGAAAATATGCGCCTGTGCTTGGATTTTCCTCTCAGTTTTCCGTTCTGGATGAGTCGGATGTTTCTGATATTTTCCAACTTTTGAGAACGGAAGGAGAATATACAAAACAGAAGTCCAGATTCCCATCGAACGATACTTTAATCTCACTCCATTCTGCCATTATCAATCGCGGAAAAGTTTTGGAAGAACTATTAGAAGCGGAATATCCTAAATTTTTAGACCAAGAATCCGCTATTCGCAAAATTTTCCAGGAGTTCTCAGCCTATAAAAAGCAAAGATCCTTATTCGATTATGATGATCTTTTAATCTACACAAGGGACCTGTTGAATAAAAACGAAACGGTTCGCAAAAAAGTTTCGGAACAATACAAATACATTATGGTGGATGAGTTCCAAGATACGAACCAGATCCAAGCCCATATCGCTTGCCTACTCGCGTTGGATCACGAAAACATTTTGGTAGTAGGAGACGATGCACAAAGTGTATACTCTTTTCGGGGAGCGGATGTTAACGGAATATTCAATTTTCCGAAACTATTCCCAAAGACCAAAACGATCTATCTAGAAAGAAATTATAGAAGCACCCCATCCATTTTAAATCTGGCAAACGTGGTGTTGTCTAATTTTAGGGAAAAATACGAGAAATATCTATATACCAAAAACGAAGACTTTCTAAAGCCCATGCTAGTCGGATTTTCGGACGAATTGGATGAAGCGGAAGGAATTGCCGATCTCATTTTGGAAAGAAGAGAAGATGGGATCCCGCTAAAAGACATGGCGGTTCTTTTTAGATCCGGGTGGAATTCGAACCAATTGGAGTTAGTCTTATCTCAAAGAAATATCCCGTTCTTAAAATTCGGCGGGAAGAAGTTCGTAGAAAGCGCACATGCAAAGGATTATCTTTCTCTTCTAAAAATTAGGGAGAATAAGACGGATTCGGTTTCTTGGCTAAGAGTTTTACTTCTTTTGCCCGGGATCGGCGCCGCAAAAGCCAGATCCATTCTGACGGACCTGGAAAAATCGGGTGGAAATCTGGACCGGATCGTTTCCGAATCGAAAGGCTCCAATGCATCATATCTAAAAGAATTATACAATTTAATCAATGAATCCGAAAAAGATCTAAAAAAACTCTTAGGGAAATTCATAGATTATTATTCTCCTTTACTCGAAAAAAAATATGATGATTTCAAAAGAAGATTAGAAGACCTGAATGCATTTTTAACTCTTTCTCAAAAATATGAGACTCTCCACGAGTTTTTGGTGGATATGAGTTTAGAAGGTCCTAGTCGAAGTCTGGATAAAATTTCTCCGGAAGAAGAGGACGAACGATTGGTATTATCCACAGTCCATTCTTCCAAAGGATTAGAATTCGATACGGTCGTATTATTAAATGTCTCCGAAGGTTCCTTTCCTTCCGGACGAGGAGAAAAAAACTTAGAGGAAGAAAGAAGATTATTTTACGTGGGGATAACCAGAGCCAAGAAAAAATTAGTCCTCACCTACCCTCAGGTCTCTCAACAGAAAAATTCACAATATTTCAATCGGGTTTCCAGATTTATAGAAGAGATCAAGGAACCTGAGAACGTATTAGATAAAAGTTTTATCAGTAAAAAAGAGGAAACGAGCGGCCCTTCTTCCTCTAAAAACGACCAAAAACCAAATGATTCCGATGCCAGAAAAAGAATTAGAGAGTTTTTCGGTTCCTAATCTTATTCCCGACAGGAACTGGGATGAACTTTTGATTTCCAGTTGGGATTCTTTGAAAGTAAGGTCCAGACGTTTCAAAGACAGCAATATCCGATCCGTAGAACTTAAATTTTATCCGTACAAAAACGGAAATCACTCCGTATCCTATCGTAATGGGATCTTAAACGCCAAATTTCATACTTCCTTAATGGATGCCGGAGAAAAAACGATTTTCTCTTTTGTACATTTACTCATTTCCAAATTATTGGGACTCAAACCAAAACAGATCTGGAAGGAAGAAGTTGCGGATTTCTTAAATTCAATCCCCGAATCCGGACCTGGAAAATTCAAAAAATTGAGGGAAAACGGAGTTGTTTACGATCTAAAGATAATTTTGGAGGAAATTTCTTCTTCTTACTTTCCTAAAATGGATACAAAGCTACTTTCAATAGGCTGGGCGGATCGTTTAGGCAAAAGGAGACTGGGTAGTTACGAAAAACGAAATATGAATATAAGGATCAGTCCCATTCTGGACCATAAGGAAGTCCCGATCTTTGTTCTGGAGCATGTAGTACATCACGAAATCCTACATCATATTCTCCCCACTCGGATCAAAAACGGGCAGAACTCCATTCATAGTCCCGAATTTAAACGTAAGGAAAAAGAATACGTTAGATACAGAGAGGCAATAAATTGGTTGAAAACAGAATATCCCAAGTTTCTAATGAAATACCAGAAAGAGATCGGCTTTAGGCTTAAATCAGAATTTTACGGATAAACTTTATGCATCCGAACCATTTCGAAACTGTATATATTCGCAAAAACGTAATAGAAGAAGAACTTTCCAAACTTCTAAAAGAATTTTCAGGGTTAACATACAAGTCCCTTTCCGACTATGATAAGGGAGTTTTTGACGGATATACGCAGGCTGTAACGGAAGTATTAAAAAAAGTCCAAAGTAAAAGATAGTTCGAAGCGCCTAAGTTTTGCGAGGAACTATAGGAAAGATCCGCATTCTCAAAATCCGGGAACAAACGACCTTCTTTTGGATCTTTTTTTATTCCTCAATATAATTGATTCATTCCTTTATATTTTTCTTTCAAATTAATGATTTTCTTTTCTGAAATCTGCCTTAAGACTCGGGTAGAATATTGCGGATTTTCATATTTCTATCGCAGGTTTATTTTTAGGAGCAATCTACATGCCTAATCTATTTCTTTTTTTAGTTTTATTTTTCTTAAGTGTTTCTTCCGTGTTTTCGGAAGAATTAAAACTACAGGAATCCCAGATCAATTTTATAGCAATCCATCCGTTTAAAACCGTTTATGGAAAATGTTCGGGGACTACGATACGTCCTACAACTTTGACCCAAGGGCCTAGTGGTTTACAAATCCCTAAACTTATAAAAATCGAGATACCGCTAAAGGAGATCAAATCCGGAGACTCGGACCGTGACGAGCATATTATCGAATCTTTAGGATATCCGACTATCACAAATATTAGTTTTACAAGCACCTCTATCACTGCGAAAGAAAACGAATGGACGATCACCGGAAACTTGACCGTCAAAGGAAAAACCAAAACCGTTAAATCAGTGGCAACAATTCAAAAAGAAGGACAAGAGACGATTTTTTCCGGAACATTCCAGGTCTTGATGAGCGATTTTGATGTGGAAAGACCCAGTCTATTATTTGCAACCGCAAAGGACGAGGTTACTATTGAATATAAGTTTAAAGTCCGACCTTAATCATTAAAAGTAATAGATGTCGGGCTACAGGAGCAAAGCGACTATAGTCCGACCTTAAAGATAGACTGATTATAAATAACCGAGTCGGGCTACAGGAGCAAAGCGACTATAGTCCGACCTTAAAGATAGACTCATTAATAATAATAGATGTCGGGCTTCAGGAGCAAAGCGACTATAGTCCGACTTTAAAAAATAGACTCATTAATAATAACCGATGTCGGGCTACAGGAGCATAGCGACTATTCAAAACTTTAATTATCTTTTTCCGAGAAGTTCTCGGATCCCTTCTTCTAGTCCGTCTACGCTTAGAAAGAACATGGGGAAAATTTTTTTCAGTTCATAAATTGTTGGTGCATCCCAGTATCGTTTCGGCTCGGGATTCATCCAGATCGTGTTGCTAAAATGCGATTTTATCCTTTTAAAACTGTCTAGTCCCGATTCGGGATGTTCAGGAAGTCTGGTTTCTTGTCTAAATCTGGAATGATAAAAGCCGTAAGCCGGATCCAAGAGTTCGTAGGGAGCCATGTATGCATCTCCCACTATGATGAGCTTTGTATCATCCTTATGTTTTTTAAAAAGATTTTTCAGAGGAATCGGATATCTCAAATCTCCCTTCGGATACACGGAATCGTAAACGGAATTATGAAAATAATAATGTCCGAATTCCTTAAAATGATTCATTTGGTGGGCTGCCGAAAAAAGTTTACTCACTCGTTCCGCATAAGGAGTCATACTCCCGCCTGTATCCATTAAAAGTAGTACTTTGATCCCGTTCTTTCTAGTACGATCGAATACAAGTTCTGGATCTCCCGCATTCTTACAGGTAGCATCCACGGTTTTAGGGAGATGAAATTCAGGAATTCCTTCCTTTCTTAAATTCCGGAGTTTTTTAAGTGCGATCTTGATCTGTCGAACATCCAACTGCTCGTCCGTTCTGTAGTCCTTGTATTTTCTTTCCATCGCCTGGAAAATCGCGGATTTACCCCCACCTTCTCCGCCAATGCGGACCCCGCCAGGGTTTACACCGGAATGACCGAAAGGAGAACTTCCTCCTGTGCCGATCCATTTATTTCCGCCATGATGTTCCCCTTTTTGGTTCCGGAGCCTATCCAAAAACTCTTTCCAGAGTTCTTCCGGAGAGATCATGCCTGGTGGAAGTTTATTCGGATTTTCGAATATATTAGATAGCCAATCCATCATTTCCTTACGGAAAGATTCTTTTAGAACTCCTCTTTCTCCGAAGAGTTCGGTGAATACAAGATCGAACGCGTCGTAGTATTTAACGTCTTTTACGAGACAAAGTCTGGAAACTCTATAGAATTCGTTTAAAGAGAGAAATGTTTTGTTTCGGGTAAGTGCCTCAGTCGCTTTGAGAAAATCCAGGAGTTCCACAGTGGAGATCGGGACTCCTGAAGATTTCAGTCTGTAGAAAAACGGGAAAAACAAAACATTTATCTGAACAATTTCAGATCCTCTTCATTCTTTACAAGAGCGCCTATATAAGGTATCCTTCCGTCTTCCGGAGGTTTTGCACCCATGTGAATTAGAATTTGGATCCAATCCAGTAGTTCGCTTGTGCCAGGCTTTTTTTTCATATCATCCATGGTTCGGATCACATAGAAGGATTCGAGCGCCCTTTTCAAAAGGGAGGATTCGATCTTCGGAAAATGAGACGATACAATATCCGCCATAAAAGCAGGTTCCGGAAAATCGATATAATGAAAGATACATCTTCGCAAGAATGCCGCCGGAAGTTCTTTTTCATTATTGGAAGTGATGAGCGTTAAAGGTCTATGGACCGCTTTGATCTTACGACCCGTTTCTTGGATTACAAACTCCATTCTGTCCAATTCTAAAAGTAGATCGTTCGGGAATTCTATATCCGCCTTATCTATCTCATCGATTAATACTACGGAAGGTTCGTTCGCGGAAAATGCCTCGCCTAAGGCCCCCAATCTTATATAATTTTCGATATTGCGGACCTTCTCCTTGTCTTCCGTAAATCTGGAATCGTTCAACCGAGAAACGGCATCATAAAAATATAAACCTTCTTTGGCAAGCGAGGTGGATTTTACATGCCAAGAATATAATTTTTTTTTGGTTTTGAACGAAAGATAATCCGCTAAAAGGGATTTTCCAGTTCCGGGTTCCCCTTTTAATAATAGGGGTCTTGCTGTGATCTCGGCAACTTGGACCGCTTCCTCTAATTCTCTGGAAAGTAAGTATGTTTCGGGTTTATTTCTTTCTTCCGACATGATTAACCTGCTATGTGAATTTCCGAGATCAAAATATCAGGGATCTTGATAGAAGAGTAACTGTCAGAATATTCGTTTGATATCCCTTGGATCTTATGAAGTAAATCGAAATAATTCGTATTCATCGTGATACGGTCCACTGCATGTTCCGGCTTTCCGTTTTTATAATAGATCCCTTGGATCCCGATGGAAATTTCTCCGGAAACCGCGCTGCAACCTGCTCCACCTTCCAACTTAGTCACTAAAATACAATGAGAATCGGATGCTAATAATTCTTCCCTTGTCTTATTTCCCAAAGGAACGATCATATTGGAAAAAGAAGTGCCAGCTCTTCCTGAATAAGAACGAACACCATGACCCGTAGGAGACACATTGTCCTTTTTGGCGGATTCTAAATTATATAGATACGATTTGAGTACCCCATTTTCCAAAACCTTTGTGCGTGCGGATGTGGGAATTCCTTCCGCATCCACCAAACGGGAACCCGGATAATCGGGAGTATGAGCTTCACAATAAAGACTTAATATAGGAGAAGCAACTTCGCTACCCAGTTTTCCGACCAAACGAGAGGAACCTTTTTGGACCGCGTCCGCAAAATAAGGAGAGGAGAACATCCCGAATATCTGGGGACTGATACGATTTCCTAAAAGGATAGTATACACACCGCTGGAAAGAGGTTTTGCCCCTAAGAGTTCCGTCCCTCTATTTGCTGCTTCCTTTGCGATGTACGATGGATCGAACTTAGAAATATCTCTGCCGGAGCGATAATAACTTCCCATCTTCTTGATATCACCTTCCGCAACTACAAGCCCGGTCCCACAATAGGCCACATTCGATTCTTTTTTAACGAATACACCGTTCGAATTTGCAATCAAACTTTGGGTGGAACTTTTTCCGACACCTACATGCGGAACATTCTCCACTCTTTTATCGGACTCCCAAGAGGCGTGGTCCAAAGCCTGGCCTAATTCTCTCATCCAGGAAAAATCCAATTTTTCTAATTCGGAATTATAATGTTTTAGATCCACTTCCGCCAAAGGTTTTGGTCCCGGCAATTCCATGTCCAGAGGATCCGTGATCTCTGTCTGGTCCATGGCATCTCTTATCATCCGGGAAAGAGCTTCTTTACTAAAACGTTCACTGTAAGAATATCCCGGGCGAGAATTATTGAGAACCCGAATACCTACTCCTCGAGAGCGAGAGGTTTCCGTGGAAACAATCCTTCCTTTGAAAACTTCGATCCCGATATCTTCCGAGTCTGTGGCAATCAGATCGAAGGAATCGATTCCGTATCTTTTTCCTTCCTCCAATACGAATCCGGCTGCTTGTTCCAAATCCATTATCTTCCCCCCACTAGGATCTCATCCACTTTGAGTGAAGGTTGTCCAACGGTAACAGGAATTGATCCGGAAGAAGCACCACAGGTCCCCGCGGCCAATTCCAAGTCTTTTCCTACCATGGAAATTTTAGGAAGAATTTCATGACCTTTTCCGATCAGGGTGGCTCCTCTTACAGGCTCGGAGATCTTTCCATTTCGGATCACATAACCTTCTTCCACCGCAAAATTGAATTCTCCTGTGGCCGGGTTTACGGAACCTCCGCCCATTCTTTTTGCATAAAGTCCGAAATCCACGGAGGCAAACATTTCCTCCAAGGAATCATTTCCTGCTTCGATATACGTGTTTCTCATTCTGGAAACAGGTGCATACTGGTATGATTCTCTTCTACCGCTTGCGGTTCTTGGCGAACCTGTTTCCATGGATCCGATCTTATCTGCTAGATAAGCCTTTAAAATTCCGTTTTCGATCAGAAGTGTTTTTTGTGTAGGCATTCCCTCGTCGTCTACTTTCAAGGAACCATACTGTTCTTCTAACGTACCATCGTCATACGCAGTCAGACAGGATCCTGCGATTTGTTCTCCCAGTTTTCCAACGAAGGGAGAAGATTTTTTCCGTATTGCTTCCGTCTCCAAAGGATGACCGCATGCTTCGTGGAAGATTACTCCACCAAAACCGTTGCCCATTACAACAGGCATTTTTTTACCTTCTATATAACCGGCATCCAACATAAAGAGAGCTCTTTCTCCCGCTTTCCTAGCTAGATCTTCTACAGGTAATCCTTCGAAAAATTCGAATCCCTTAAGAGCCCCCGGAGATTCGCTTGCTACGAATCTTTCTCCCTTATTTTCGGCCGTGACAGAGAGAAAAAATCTACTTCTGACTCTTAGGTCTTCTACCCAAAGCCCTTCCGAGTTAGCAATCAGAACATTCGTAACTATATCGGAAGCGCTCACCCCTACTTGTATGATCTTAGAGGAAACTTTTCTTGCGACTGAATCCGCAGTTTGTAGAAGTTCCAACCTTCTGAAAGGAGGAACCTTTCTTGGATCATGAATATTCTTAGAAAAAGAATATTTGGAAATATCTCCCGGAAGTGTAAATACTCCCGAGCCATCGGTTACTTCTCCGCGAGAATCCGCGAGCAAGTGTATTAAAGAAAGTAAATGTTGTTGGTCATCATTGCTTGTATATGCATACAATACGTCTGTTCCGTACACCAATCGGATCCCGATCCCATAATCGGTTGCGGCAAGTGATTGTTCTATTTTTTGGTCTCTGAGTGCTATGGAAGAATTTCTGGATTCTTCTTCATAAATTTCGACAAAGTCCGCTTTTCTTTTTTTACCGGCGTCGATCAGAGTTTCTATATTGGATTGATTCATAACCTTTTACTTTAGACAGAAATTTTTTGATAATGACGGAAGGAAAAAGGCTCATTCGAATGTAGGGAATGGTATCCCGACCGGAGCCGAAGCCAAACCTTCCAACGCTAATCGGATATACTCCGGTCCTTTGATATCTTCATATCTCGGAACAAGATGAAAATGCATATGTGCCACTTTTTCCGCGATCAAGACGGTATAAATTTTGGGAGGAGAATATTTCTTTTGGATCCAATCGGTCGCAAAAGAAAATGTTTCTCCTAAGTCCTGGAACTCTTTAGAGTCCCAGTCCGAATATTTTTCTCTATGGGAAATCGGTTCGATGTATAGATAGCCCGGGATTTTTTTATCTTCAGGAGCATGTCGGATGATAAAGGAAGAATTTTGGTGAATGAAACCTGGGATCTTTGTCCCACGCAATACGGAACAAATAGGACAATCCGGAGAAACGACCAATGTCCTATGGGCCATTATACCCCACTGCCTTGAGAAAGATAAGATTTGTATTTTTCGTACACTCTAAGGATATAATCCTTATCCGAACAAAAACGAATGATACAACGATAGAAATGATATCTTTCCAAATCCTTTCTTTCCCCATTCTCATCCACCTTATATTCTTTCAATAAGGACTTTAACATTCCCAAAAACATGGACCTTTCCTTTTGATTGTATCCATCTTGGGAATAACGCACACCTTCTAAAATATTCACGAATTTTTCAGCAGATGCTTGGAGCGCATTCGGAGAAGAAAGAAATTCGGATCTTTCCTCCGGAGAAAAAGTGGAAAGATAATCATGGAATAATGTGAGTTGAATCGCCTCTACTAAGGATTGGGTTTTCGCCTTTGTTTCGGTATAAAACGGAGTATGAATGCTGTATTCCACAAAATCCTGCCAGGAAGATTTAGTGGTTTGGATTTTGTGTAGTTCTTGGAGGCTCATATTTTTAAAGCTTTTCAGCTCAGGGTTTTCGATTATGGTTTGAGTATTACAGGATAAAAGCCATCCATGTCAAAGGTTTTCCGATTCTTCTTTTTGCTTTTCTTTCTTCCCTATCCCTTAAGCCTTAGTGCTTCCGAAAAATCCACGGATGAGTTTTGGAATTCATTCTTAATATGGGCCGGACATCCAATTTTAGCCGAAGAAAGGATCATTCGCAATCTAAGTGCCGAATATATAGCCGAATTGAAAAAAGACTCCGAGCAAAGTTTGGATTTGTTTCTCAAAACCGATCTAAAACCGGACAAAAAACAAAAACTTGGATTGGAAAAACTAAAAAAAGATCTAGAAAGCCTAGACAGATTCGAAGGAGTTCAAATCCGATTCCCCGGAAAAGAATGGGAGACCCTATTTTACGATAAGGGAAATTTCCCGGATTCTTATTTTGAATTCGAGACAGGCCAGGTCTCAATTAGATATATTTTCCGAAGTTTACCCTATCGCCCTTTACCTAAATGGGGAGAGTTAAAACTACAAGGAAGCTTTCTACTCTATTCCGAATCGGGGGCACTTTTATTATACAAAACGATCCCTGATTTTCCCATCAAGGATTTGGATATCGGAGAGATGCATACATATTTCGAAGAAGACAAAAAACGCGGTGGAAATGTAAAAAACTTTTCCGAAAACAAAACGGAACTCTTCTATTTCCCCAATCATAATCTTTCAGCATTCTATATATTACTTCTCTCTAAAATACTCCTAGTATTGGCTTCTTTTATTATATTTATATTATATGCCAGAAGGTTCTGGAAATTCCTTTTAGAGCAAACGAGAAGAAGCCATAAGGCGGAAATCACGTTTTTGACCGATAAGGAGAAGAGCGAGAAGGGATTTTTGTCCGATTAAGCCTAGATTTTTCGGGCTAATTTCACTACAACTCCATTTGCTATACATATATTTGTATTTTTTTCACGCCTGACCGAATTTTTTGGGTGACATAAGAGAGATTTTAACGGAAACTTTTCCCAGGGAATCGGAAGGTTTTTTAGATCTGACCTGGAATTTGTCCGGGACTAAGAGTATCCTTCCTATTAGAAAAGATTGGATTCCCATAAAAAAAGTACACGCAGTTTTATCTGAGGGGGAACCGGGTCTTGGCAAGAGAAGGAGCTAAAGAATCCATGAAAAAGCAAAAAGAAGAAGCACAGGGTTTGGACGATTCCAAACGCCAGGCAATTGATCAGGCAATGACCCAAATCGAAAAACAATTCGGTAAGGGCTCTATTATGCGTTTAGGAGCCGCATCCGCAAGCATAGTTGCCCCTGTGATCCCTACCGGGTCCTTAGATTTGGATATCGCCCTAGGTGTGGGTGGATATCCATTAGGAAGGATCGTTGAAATCTATGGTCCAGAGTCTTCCGGTAAAACTACCCTAACCCTTTCTGCAATTGCCGAATGCCAAAAAAGAGGCGGCGTCGCCGCATTTATAGACGCAGAACATGCCCTAGACCCTGCTTATGCAAAAAAACTAGGAGTGAATCTCGAAGAGTTACTTGTTTCTCAACCGGATAACGGAGAAGAAGCATTAGAAATCTGTGAGTCGTTAGTTCGAAGTAACGCGATCGATATCGTGGTACTGGATTCGGTTGCAGCATTGGTTCCAAAGGCAGAGATCGAAGGCGATATGGGAGATTCCCATATGGGTCTGCAAGCAAGACTTATGTCTCAAGCGCTTCGTAAACTGACCGGAACCATTTCTAAGTCCAAAACGGTTGTGGTATTCATCAACCAGATCCGTATGAAGATCGGAGTTATGTTCGGTTCTCCTGAAACTACCACCGGTGGAAACGCATTAAAGTTTTATAGTACGATCCGTTTGGATATTCGTAAGATTGAAACCTTAAAAGAGAAGGAAGAAGCCACAGGAAACAGGGTACGTGTAAAAGTTGTAAAAAACAAAATGGCACCTCCTTTCCGTCAGGCGGAATTCGACATAATCTTTAACACCGGAATTAGTCGAGAAAGTTCTCTCGTTGACTTGGGCGTAAAACACGACATTATTAGCAAATCCGGGGCCTGGTATTCCTATAATACGGAAAAGATAGGCCAAGGAAAAGAAGCTGCTAAAGAATATCTAAAATCGAATCCTGAAATCGCCTTCCAAATAGAAAATATGGTAAGAGATCTGAACGGATTACCTCCTTTAGCACCTGACGGAAAATTACCACCTGCTCAACCGTCAGAAGAAGTCCAAAAAGCAGCAGGCTAATTACTACTGGCTTTCTTTTTAGAAACCATTGACCGCCGGATGAAACCTCATCCGGCGTTTTTTTATTCCAAGCCTAGTCCCGATTTTTAGGATTGTTTCAAACGTTAGTCAAAAGGAAAACTCATGTCAGAGATCAGCATCATCGGAGCAGGCGGATTTACGGGAAAAGAATTATTAGGACTACTCGCCTGCCATCCAAAATACAAAGCGGTGCATGTGACTAGTGATAAACTTGCAGGCAAATCTCTTTCAGAAGTTTTTCCGGATCTAATTGCTCCAAAAGATCTCATTTTTAAAAAACATGAGGATGAGGTTCCGAAAGGTTCGCTAGTAGTTCTTGCAGTTCCTAACGATGCTTCCTTAGAGCTTACTCCCAAATTCCTGGACAAAGGCCATAAAGTAATCGATCTTTCCGGAGTATACCGGCTTCATAACCAAGAAAAATTCGAAACGAACTATAAGTTAAAACATACGAGTTTTTCTCTCACTGCCAAAGCGGTTTTCGGAATTCCGGAGATATTTAGAGAGAGACTAAAAGGTGCGGACTTCGTTTCCAATCCTGGCTGTTTCTCCACTTCCGTAATCTTAGCATTGTATTTTTTGGGTAAGCTTAGAAAAGAGCTCAAACCGAGGATTGTCGCTGATTGTAAATCGGGGATCAGCGGCGCCGGAGGAAGAGTAGAAGACGGAGGATTTTCCTTCAATGGTGTATACGAAAACTTCAGGGCTTACAAAATTTTAACCCACCAGCATGAACCGGAAATCCAAGAGTATTGTTTTACCGGATCCGGACTCTTAGAACCCGAAATTTTATTCGTGCCTCATTTACTTCCTGTGTATCGAGGAATTCTATCCACGATCTATCTAGAGGCTAATTCGGAAAATCTGCCTTTTTTAGAGACTCTTGCGGAAAATTCTAAATCGGAGCCTTTTATCCGGATCAGAAAAACTCCGGAAGAGATTGATCTCGCAAAAGTGCAACATACCAATTTCCTGGATATAAGCCTGAGGCAAAGAGGAAAGAATGTCACAATCGTTTCGGCCTTAGACAACCTAATGAAGGGAGCGGCGAGCCAAGCGTTACAAAATATAAATTTAATGTTGAACGAGCCGGAAGCTCTGGGTTTACTTCCCTAATTCTCAATGGAAAAAAGAAGTATCTATCATCTTGTCAGAGACTCTTGTATCCATTACAAGGATAGACCCTTCCAATGGATCTGGGATGAAAAAGTAAAAAGTTTCTCCGGAATCTCTTATTCGGAATGGTTTTTGAATCTAGAAAATCTTTCGGGGTTTTTCAGACAAAAAAATCTAGGCAAAGGGGATAAGGTAGGCTTATTTTGCGATAACCGAACAGAATGGGCATTATGCTCCTTCTCCGTAATGTGTTCCGGCGGCGCGGATGTCCCCAGAGGATGTGACGCAAGCGAGGAAGAGATATTTTACATCCTCGATCATACCGAATCTAAGATCACGTTCATAGAAAAAGAACAAACCTTAGTTAAACTTGGAAAAATCCTAAACAGATTAAAACATCTTGAAACCGTAATTCTTATCGAAACCGAGGAAAATTTTGCTTCATTGCCAAAATTGAAATCAGCCTATCCTAAAATCGAATTTATAGATTTGGAAACGGCGATCGCTCAGGGAAGAACCTGGGTCGAAAAAAAAGGAAAGTCACTTCTTCATTCAATCGGGGAATCCTTAAGCGAGAACGATATTGCCACGATTATCTATACTTCCGGAACCACAGGAGTTCCAAAGGGTGTGGTCTTAAAACACAGGTCTTTTACCTGGACGATTGACCAGCTGCAACAATTCGTGCCTGCAAATTATTCGGATCGAGTGGTAGTGTTCCTTCCACCATGGCATATCGCGGAAAGAATATTAGAAACCGCACTTCTTTCTTGGGGGGCCTCCCTCGCCTGCTCTAATGTTTCTCAACTAACCAGAGATTTCGAGATCATCAAACCTACGGTTCTTGTTTCAGTTCCTAGAGTCTGGGAGGCTTTATACCGGAGGATCTGGGACAAGGTTTCCAAATCCTCTCCTATAAAACTAACCATTTTTAAACTAGCAGTTCGGATCGCTGAGACCTATAATTCTCTTTTGGATACTATCACCGGTAATTATTCGGAAACGGAAGAGGAGAATAAAGAAGAGAAGTTAACCGACACATTGGTTGCTACCCTCCTTCTTCCTATCTTTTATTCCCTGAATCTTGTAGCTCAAAAAGTTCTCGCACCGGTCCGAGCCCTATTCGGCGGACAATTGAGATACGCATTCTGCGGAGCCGGAGCAATGCCTCCTAAGATCCAATTTTTCTTTCGCTCCATGGGAATTCCGATTATAGAAACTTATGGGATGACTGAGACTACCGGTATGGGAGCCTTAGGAAGTTTCCCAATCCCAAAAACCGGCTCGATTGGACCCGTATTTCCAGGTGCACATATCAAATTAGTCAATGAACAAAACGTAGTGGTTTCCACACCGGGAGACAAAGGGATCGCTTGGCATAAGGGTCCTCATGTGACCGCAGGCTACTACAAAAATATGGAACTGACCCAATCCAATTTTTCGGATGGATGGTTTAACTCGGGTGACTTATTTGTTTGGACCAAAACCGGCGAATTAAAATTTGCTGGGAGAGCAAAAGACACAATCGTTCTTTCGTCAGGAGAGAATGTGGAACCGGAACCTATCGAAGGAAAAATTTTAGAAACCGGTTGGGCCCTGACTGCAGTTGTTCTTGGCCAAGACCAAAAGTTTTTGGCGGTTTTACTTGTGCCTGATTTTTCTAAACTCAGGGATCATTTTTCCGACCAAGGAATCCTTCTGCCGAATGATAATTCGACACTCGTGAAAGACCAGAGGGTGATTAAGTTTTACAAGGAACTGATCAAAAAGACGATCTCCGAAAAGAACGGATTTAAAAATTTCGAAAAAATAGTCGAGTTTCGCCTTTTAGACAAGGAGTTCGAAAAAGGAAAAGAACTGACCGAAACCATGAAAGTGAAAAGAAATAAGGTTGCAGAACTCTATGCAGATCTGATAAAAACGATCTTTCTTTAACCAGATGAGCGACCTTAAAATCCAGGACATCCTTTTCTGCGCGGCTTTCGCAGGAGAAATAGACAAATTAAAATCGGATCCTCGGATCCACACCTTCGAGGCAGGCATTGGAGAATTGGAAGCCGCCATTAATCTCCAGAAATATCTCTCGGATCCTTCTAACTGGAAACCTAAAGCGATTTTCGGGATAGGATCCGCAGGAGTTTATACCTGGATCCCACGAAAAGATTGGGAAGGTAAATTCGGAATTTCAAAAGTATTCGCAAACTATCAGATCGCCTTCCTTGATAAAAAGATCAGACTTCCTGAAAGTATGACTTTTAAATACGAGTTCCCCGACCTAAAATTCCCGTTCGATGGTAACGATTTTGTAGAATCCGCTACCAACGGAACCGGTTCCGTTACTTTGGAAGATTTGAGTCCTCGCGCTATGGAGAGGATCAAGGTAGAAGGTTTAGGTTTCGAGAATATGGAAGCTTTCGGTCTGGCAAAAGTTTGCAATCTTTTTAATATTCCTTTCGGGACCGTATTTGCACTTACGAATAAAGTTGGCCCAAAAGGAAGCGAAGAATGGAAACTTTCCTGGAGAAAACATTCCGATAAGCTCCAGGAAAAGATACTTAGCTATCTCTGACTATTTTTCTGAAGGGAAGAATAGTTTACGAATATCCCCGATTGCTGCTTCCGTTTCCAATTCCCCCTTCTTTATAATTTCCTTGTATTTTCCGAAATCTGTAAAAGCGAATTCTTCTATATGTAAATTGATAAAAAGATCCATCTTTTCCTTTCTCAATTTAGTGATCTCTCTTCCTTCTAGTGTGATGGCTCTGGCCATGATCTTCAGGATCGGAGGATACGTAATATCTTCCCAAAGATTTTTGAAGAAGGATTTTCCGGTTACCTTTCTATCCTCCAAAAGTCGAACAATGCCCTCGTCTCTAAGTGGGGAAACATTCACGGATAGGATGACATCGGCTCCTTTTTTTCGGATCAGGTTTTCGGGAACATTATTAATCACGCCTCCGTCTATCAAAAGATGATCTCCTTTGAATACAGGAGGAAACATCCCGGGCAAACTCATTGCAGCCGCAAGCGCTTCCCAGATGGGTCCTTGGTCCATAACATATTCTTGTCCGCTATGAAGATCCACTGCGGAGGTCGCAAACGGGATCTTTAGATCTTCTATCAATTGGGTTCCGAATGCATCCTTTAACATTCGAAGCATTCTTTTTCCTTTAAAGAATGAGATAAGCGGTATAGTAGGATCGAAAGGTTTTTCTATTCCGCCGAAAAACTTCCCGATCATTTTGAAGATGGAGTCGGTGCTTTCTCCCCTCGCATAAAGCGCTCCGATCACAGCACCGAAAGAAGAACCGCTCACAAAATCGAAACGGATCCCCTCTCTCTCCAAAACTTTCAAAAGACCTACATGAGCAAGGGCTCTCGCACCTCCTCCGCCCAATGCAAGCCCGCGGGTCCTAGACACCAAATATCTGGCGAATGTTTCCCCCTTATAAAATATTTTTTGATTCGCGGATTCTTCATGTTTTCTTAATCCGTTTTCGGAAACAATGATACGAGAAGTCCTTCCGGAAAAGTTTCGGATGCGTGGTTCCCAATAACCGAGGATTTCGTTTTTCTGCTTTAGATTTCTTTCCGGTTTTTCTTCCCAGAAGACGATCTGATCGCATTGTTGTACTAACTTATCTAGCTCCGGTTGGATCACCGGGTTCTTAAAATAAAGATGTAGTATGGAAGACTTTTTTCTAAGTCCTGCGATTGTTCGGATCATGTCGGAAACCGATTTTCCTTTAAACGTATCCATTCTCAAAAGAGAAACATGACCTTCGTGGGATTTTCTCCCGTTATCGACTATGGATTCCAAATGGATCTTAAAATCTTCTACTTCTTCTATAGGGATATGGCATACAAGTCTTCTGGAAGTATGGACGGGGCTGGAAGAATCTTCCATCACCTCTCTCATTCTCATTCCCATCAGCCTCATTAAGTTTTGGGAAAGTATTCTTTCTTTAGCGGCTAATTTTAGAAAATATTCACCATCCAAAACATACAATAATGTATCCAGTATCGCGGTTGCCGAACCTGTATGAGCCGTCCTTGTAAGAACACTATTCTCTGCGAATACGTCGCCTTCTCCCAGATATCGAACCGTTTTGCCTGCCTCGCCTAAGGTAATCATCACCTCGCCATGTCGGATTAGGTAGAGTTCCTTGGAGATCTCTCCCTTATAATAAAGGACAGTGTGATTATGGATATTTCGTTCTTCTATGTGACCATAAAGTAAGACTAGTAATTTTCTCGGGAGACCCTTGAACAAGGGGATAGACGCTAAAAATTGCAACGCTTCCGGAGGAACTATTTTTTTCATGCGGGCAAAATCCTAACCTGGGAAATTTATTTTGTAAAGCGGAACTAGATCGAACTCTGGTATTAGCCGACGGACTTCCAGTAGGAAATCCTCTTGATTTTTGGTCTATCGCGTAAATTCTAGCTCCGATGAAGTTAGAATCGGCCAAAGTGGTTGAGATATTCAAAAATTCCGTCTCGGATTGGCATAAAGAGGAATCTCATTCTGCTAATCCTTTCCCTCCATCCTCCCTAGAATTCCTTTTTTACCAAAAAAACCAGATAGATACCATTCAATGGCATGTGGAGGACGAGATCAGAAGACCGGATCTTCCTGATAAAGACCTCGTACAGTTCAAAAGAAGAATCGACGCTCTGAACCAGGAAAGAACCGACCTAGTTGAGCAGATTGACGATCAGATCTCCGCTATGTTCAAGTCCGTGGAGAAAAAGCCGAACGCCAGAATGAACTCGGAAACCCCGGCTTGGTTGATCGATAGGATGAGTATCCTGGAACTTAAAATTTATCACATGAAAGAACAAACGGAAAGAAAGGATGTAAGCCCCGAACATATCCAAACCTGCCAAAACAAATTGAATGTTTTGCTGGAACAGAGGGCCGATCTTTCCAAATGTTTGGATGAATTGTTGGACGATCTTGCCAAAGGAGATAAATTCTATAAGGTGTATAGACAGATGAAAATGTATAACGACAAAAATCTGAACCCATCCTTATATACAAAACAAGCATGAATCTTTTGGTGCTAAGATTCTCAGCGATGGGAGATGTCGCCTTGATGGCTCCGGCATTGATCGCCGTGGCCGCCAAGTATACGAATATACAACTTACCGTAGTAACCAGAGGGAATTACGCTCCCTTCTTCTATAATATCCCGAACGTTCATGTGATCGGGATCAATCTTAAAAAATACAAAGGTCTTTCGGGCTTATATCGTTTATTCAAAGAATTGAATAAGTTAGGTCCGTACGAAAAGATCGTGGACTTACATTCTAGCGTTAGATCCCGTTTTATCAGTTTTTTCTTTTGGGTCAGAGGAGTTTCCGTTTTTAGGATCATTAAGGGGAGAAGGGAGAAAATGCGCCAAATTCGCAGGACCCGTAAGGTTTTGCGTAAACTTCCCCATACGGTGGACAGATACCTAAAAGTTTTTGAAAAAGCGGGATTTCCTGCGGTCGTGCGAAAAGGTCCTTGGATCAATGTGGACCCTGAATCCAAAATTTACGCCAAGGACTTCCTCCTTGCGAGAAAGATAGACAAAAAAGAAGGTCTTTGGGTGGGATACGCACCTTTTGCAGGCCATAAATTGAAAGAATGGCCGTTGGAAAAAAGCCTAGAACTACTCAAACTGCTAAAAGAAGAATTTCCTAATATTCGGATTTTCTTATTCGGTTCCTCCCAAGAAGCCGTTCAAATGGAAGAATGGAGAAACGGAGACCAGTCCATGACGATCGTTTCCGGAGGTAAACTGGGAATACGAGGCGAATTGGGCATTATGGAAAGAATGGATGTGATCATCGGAATGGATTCTTCCAATATACATATCGCAGCGCTTCTCAAACGCCCCGTGATCGCATTATTCGGGACCACTCACCCGCTTTCCGGATTTGCACCTTTCGGTCAGGAAGATACCGGGGTGCTGCAGATAGAAGATCTACCTTGCAGGCCATGTAGTATTTACGGAAATACGACATGTTACCGAAAAGATTTTGCCTGTATGGAAAGAATTACTCCGGAAGACGTAATCAAACGGATCAACGTCATTAAGAATATCAATACACTTTTCTGAATCAGCCCATGATCCCGAAAGGATCCAAAGAGAAGATCGTATTCAGTAAAGATCTCTTTTTCTTCTTATTTTTTTGTTCTGCGACCGATTTATAAACTTCTTCCATTCTATCCACGCAAGCCTTCATTTCATGACTTTGGGAAATTTTAAGGGATTCCTTAGAGAAAGAAGCATACATCTCGGGATCGTGCAAAATACGAATGGTTTTCTCGGCGATATCCTTTACGTCGAACGGTTTTGCGATAAATCCGTTTACTCCATCATGGACTAATTCCGGGATCGCAAATGAATCCACACCAACCGCCGGAAGACCGCAGGCCACGGATTCTAGGATCACAAGTCCTTGGGTTTCCATAGTAGAAGCCGTTAAGAACAAATCGTATTTCGGATAATGTTTAGGAAGTTCGGCCCTATCTATAAATCCGGTAAAAGTAATCGCATGGTCGATCCCAAGCTTTTGGGCCTGGACCTTTAGAGAAGGTAAAGCGGGCCCATCCCCGATGATCGTAAGAGTTGCGGTCGGGATCTTTTCTAAGATCAATTTGAAAGAATTAATGATCACATCGCAATTTTTCTCGTAGGAAATCCTACCGACGTGTAGAAGTTTAGGACTTTCCGTAAGAGTTTTAGGACTTCCCTTAAATTGAGAAAGGTCCAGACCGTTTGAAATTACAGCGACTGGCTTCTTTAATCCGAACTCCTCTAATTGTTTTTTGATCAGATGAGAAGGAGAAATGATCAAATCGCAACGATCGTATAAATTATTCGTAATTTTCAAAATGATTTTTTTGCGTATGTTGAACTTGTCGAATTTTTCGAACTTCACCAAGTCCTTTATTTTGATCTTCTTATTTAACTTTCCGATCCTCATGAAAAGTTTGTCCAGCTTGAGAAGGCGATAAAAAGAAAGATACATATCCTGTTCGGACATCAATGTATGATAAGTCCCTATGCTTGGGATCCCGTATTTTTCGGTAGCATTGATCCCATAAACTCCCATAAGCCCGGGAGTGTGAATATGCACCAGATCCGGTTGGAATTCCTTGATTGCCCTTTTAATTTTGGAAGGAGATGGTAAAACTACCTTGATATCAGGGTAACTCGGTAGATATCCGCTTCTGAATCTTTCCAATCGGATACGATCCCCCATCCTGTCGAAATCACCTTCTCCATAACGTGGACAACAAATCAAAAATTCATGTCCCCTTTCGGCGAGGGCTTCCGCAAAATTTTTCATCGAAATAGCGACCCCGTCAATTTTGGGTAAAAAGGTGTCCGAAAAATAAAGAATCTTCATCTAGGTTCCTAATGCGGAACCAATCTCGTTTATAATATGGATTTTGCTACTCCATTCCAGAAATCTATGTGAAAAATAATCGAATTTACAAAGAATAGATCGGTGAGATTCTTTCCAGAAACCGGATGAAAGAGTTTTTGAAAAAGGCACATCTATTCTGTTTACTCGCTACCCTTCCTTCGATCGGAATTTCAGTCAGCCTCAGCCAGGGGTTTTTAGTTCTTTCCTTTTTTTTCGGACTAGCGGATCAACTCAAAGTTGGGAATTGGAAGGAGATCCTACCGAATCATCCTGTTTCCAAAATTTCCATTTCCCTTTTTTTTTGGTATGGGATCGTATTTCTGATCCACCTTGTTTTTGGTAATTCCGGACCGGAATACACAAAGTCTGCTTGGAACGGAGAACTTAAAGACTTCTTTTTATTTTTCGGATTACTCTCCGTAGGATTTACTACAAAAGAGGATCTACCCAAAGTATATCGTGCACTCTTTTGGCTATTTTTACTCCTGGTTTTCACTGGAGTGGTGGGAGGTTTTACCCCAGTCCGACTTTCCAGGCTCATCACAGATCTATACAAAACTTCCACAAGTTATAGATTCACTCATCCGTTAGGGTCTATTTCTTCTATCCCTCTGTATATTTCCATAGGTTTGATGAACACACATTTGACCTTCGGAGGTTTGCTCCAATTTTTCTCCGCGTTTGCGGTATTCGGTTTTTTACGAACACTTATCCAAGGAGATAAAAAGAAGATACTCATCGCGGGACTGTTACTCTTTTTATACTGCCTCGTATTCTTATTGAACCAGGCCAGGTCCAGTATGATCGGAGCCGGAGTGACTATCTTCTTTGCAGGAATTCATTTATTCTTTATCCGAAAAGAATTTTCGAAATCCTTTTTAATCAAAGGTGCCTCGTTTTTTTTAGGACTTTTGTTTTTGATCGTGCTCGTGTTGGCATTCAGTCCAGCCGGTAAAAAGATAATAGGCCCACTCTTCGGAAAAGAAAAACATACGGACTCTGGTAGGACTTTTATCTGGGATTCAAGTTTTCCGTTGATCCAAGAACACCCGATCATCGGGGTCGGTCCTGGAAATTATAATAAGGAGATCGAAAAAGTACGAATTGCTCATTCCGAAAAATATCCGGAACTCGCTTACTTTTACGAAGTCACCCAAAGAGGACATGCCCATAACGATTATTTTCATTTAGCATCCGTATTTGGGCTCCCGGCTGTATTGATCTACCTGGGATTGGGTGCCATTCTACTCGGGTATCTATTTCAATCCAGGCAAGACTTTCAGGTTATAATATTCTTTTATGGACTGATCGGATTTTTTGTCTCGGGATTATTCCAATGTTATTTCCAGGATGACGAAGTAGTCATCCTGTTCTGGATCTTACTTGGACTTTTCGTCAAGGGAGAGATCCTTTTATCAAAGAGAGATAACGCATAAATTTTCCTTTCTTTGGTTCGAAAGCCCGGGTTCGGCAAAATATTCCAAATTGGATTTAGAGTATTTTTCCAGAAGGACGGAACCCTCATGGAAATTATAAGCTGCAAATAAGATCTGCTCCGGCCAGTTCAAAGAATAATTAATAGATTTATAACAAAAATACAAACCAAAGTTCTCATATTCGACTAGAACCACACCCGAATTTGAACTTATACTTTCCGAAAGATAAAAAACACGATCTTCTACCGAGATCCCCAATTTCTTAGGGAGTTTTCCCCTTTCTAAGAGCCAAACTTGTTTCGGAGAATTTTCAAAATGAAGAAGGTCCGTTAGTTCCGAGTTTTCCGGAAAAACCCAGGCTCCTTCCGCCGCTAAAAATTGGAATGGTCTTAAAAAATGAGAAGGTTTTAAGATAGCAGTACGGAACTCGGACATCAAATCCGATCTTTGGATAGAAAATCCGATCTTTCCCTTTCGGGAAAAATGCCGAATTCCAAGGTCTTCTGCCTGCGAGCCAGGAAACTCGTTTTTGCCTCCAAAATAACGGGAACTAATGGATTCATAATCTCCCATAGGTTTACAAACTTCTTCTTTCCATTTGTAGAAATGATTCCACCGAAACCAGGCAAACCCGATCTCTAAGAAAGTATCCTCCTGTCGTCTTTCCAATCTACAAATCTGATCATTCTCCGGATCAAAAGTAAAAGTGTTCGATAACAAATCGACTGCCGAGGCTTCGATTCGTTTGGATTTACTCCGTATATTCTCCCATTCTTTTATAAATTCGTTTGCAATACGCGCATCTTTTATTCGGAGTAATATCTCCCGATTGGAATCCCTGGCATTTAAAGAATAATTATAAGATCCTGTCAAAACTTCCAGATTATCAATGATCATAGTTTTATGATGTAGGAGTCCTCCTTTACCGATTGTAGGATCGTCTAAAATATCTTCATTCCCATCTTCCAATATTTCGATCTCAGGAAGGCTCGATAGAATATTTCCTTCCGGATCCACTGGACGATTATAGATTCCGCTAATAGATCCATGATTTATTCGAGTAAGTCCCGAACTTAAAATCGGATCATAATGATCGAAAATCAGATACCGGATAGAATGCCGAGAAGACAAAACGGAATCCAAAAGTCGATTCTGGATGAGGTCTCCTTCTAAAGGAGAATTCCAAAATTCTAATCCGGCAATTCTCAAAACAGGAAATGGATATTCTTCTTTGAGAAAAGAATAAAATTTCTCCCAGTCTCTGGAATCCAATTTGAATTCCAAATATGCGTTATGATCCTGTTCCAAACCATAATAGGTAAAATTACCTGTTCCGATAAACACTAAGGACTGATCTGCAATTAAAACCTTAGTATGCTGCAATCCGGTTCCTTTCCAATATTTCAAAAAAGGAAGAATTGAATCCGGATATACTTTTCCCCATTCTCCCATGAGCTCCAGACGGACCCCTCTGTGGTTTGCTTGGACGAGTTCCGATTCTATCTCGGGTTCATCGAAAGAATAGATATGCATGTAGATTGAATCTTTCGCTTCTCGGATAATACGTAAGATCTCTTCTTTTACATTTCTCTTTTTGCCGACCGGAACAAATCTGCCGGGATAGGAAAAGAAGACCTTAGGATAGAATTCCTCTTCCCAGAAAATAGAAACCTCTTCATCCGTTCTTTCGCAACGAACGAAATAAAGGACCGTAAATAAGAGTAAAAGGAACTTCTTCATTTCCAAACTCCTCCGATTCGAAAGAGCATATACCATTGTTTCAGTCCGGTTGTTTGGTCCGACTCAAATCCTCCTAGATCCAATTCGATCTTGGCGGATCCATCTTCCAAAGGTGACCATGCGATACTTACACCCGCTTCTCTTATAAATTTGTTTTTCATGTTTCCGGAAATTGACCAAAGACCGGAGGAAGAATTCTCCTCTTTTAAAAATCCGATATAAGTAAAATGGATCCCTGGAGAAATTCCGAAAAACGTACCTTCCGCTTTCCAACCGAATAGATTTGCAGGCCGTTTGCCAGGAAAATCGGTTTCTTCTCTTTCTAATCCTCGGTCCGTAATCCAAGCAGAAGGGTAAAATCCCCAGACCTGCTGTAAGATCGGATTCGAAACGGGAGAAGCCCCCATTCCTATAAAACCCGTTTCCAAAATTTCGCCCTGAGAGGATCTTTTTTCTCGATCCGGTACAAATCCAAAAATGGAAATTTTCCCGTAAGTATTATAAAAACCTAAATCGATCCGAAGGGCTTCTCCACTGATCGGGATGGATCGTTCCGTTCGAGAAGGATGATAACCGGTTTTGTCCAATCCTCTGGAAAGGAAAAGATCCCCGGAAATATAAAGGAACTTCCAGAGAAATCCAAATCCGAGCCTCCATTCAACTAAATAGTCTTTGTCCCCTTCTATACTTTCGGCCTTGGATTCTTTCGTATCGGAACCGAACCTTCCCCAGTCTCCCAAAGAAAGATAACGCACCCTACATCGATATACAAAACGATCTTCGATGTTTCCGGTTAAGCTGATTCCGGCTCTATACCTTGCCTGGGAAGAAAACGCAGGATCTTTTTCGGAAATCAGATCATCTCTTGCTTGTTTCGGAAGAAATGACTCTCTTCCTTGTAGTTTCAACCATTGATTTTCGAATAAAGGAAATCCTCTGTATAGATCCAAAGCATCGAACCTGATCTTGATCCGATCCGATTCGGTCTCCGCAAACAGACCTTCCACCCCGTCTTTCCAAGAAGACCATGCTGGAAATTCTTCCGAGTCGGATTTTCTTCCCGCTCCCCATAAAAATCCCTTATAAAGGATCCCAAAATAAGAGTTTTTTCCCGGTAAAAACACCACTCCCGAGGTCGAAGTGGTTATCATTGTCCATTCTAAATTTGTAATGAATTTTTCGTTATACTTCTCGAATTTAAAACCAAGGACTGCTGGAGACGCCAAAGCAGCGATACGAGAATTTTCCTTTTCTTCAGAGATCCGTCCTTGGGTTCGAAATAAGACCCATTGGAAATAAAGCTCCAAAGAGGGATCCCGAACTTCTTGGGAAGATACGATTTGTGCGTATAAAAAAAGAAATAAGAAGACCAATTTTTTCATAAACGAACTTCTTATTCCAGAATTCCCGGATGAGCATCCGTCAAAGCGCAATTCGGGTCTCTGACGGGGCGCCCCGCATAGGAACTTACCGACCAAACTCGAACGTCCGATACTAATTTAGAATATGCAGATTTTCGAATTTTATTCCTTGTATCGTTGATCCCCGGACCGGAAGAACTATAAGAAAACTCGTCCCAAAATTCTCCGGTATACGGATCAAACACTCTGAGAAGATTTGATCCGGAAGAAGGTAAACTAAAACTTGTATCCTGCCAAAACTCGGTTTGTGGAAAACAAATCGCTTTCCCGGAGGAAAGTAAGGTCAAACCTTCTTTTTCTAACGGTAGAAGGATAGAGACTATACTTCCGTTGCCTTGGATGATCTCTAAATACGCGGAATCGGGAGAATTTTCCGTAACGGATGCAAACTCTATAAATCGATCTTTTGAGATAGGTTCGATCCCTTGGTAAGAACCCATCCACGACACTTCTGAAAAATATACCTTGTTTGGGATCTCTGTTTTGGAACAAAATGTTCGCCCGATAGAAGTCCTAGGGTTTTCGGAAAAAATTTCTATACCGGAATAAGAAGTTAGATTCGTATCTGGATCGGCTGCCGTATATGGATGCAAAAACGGCTTTCCATTCCGAAAACAAATACTTACGGTTTCCCCATTTGTTTTTTCGAGTATGATTTTCGTCGGAATTCCTTTGGAAGTCCTAAAGATCCCGTCCCAGAGAACCTTCTCTTTTCCGTTAGAATTCGATAGAGAAACAATATCGATAACGGCGACTGATTTAATATTGGAAAAAGAATATAAAGGATTTCCTAGAAGAAAAGGAAGGTTCCCAACGCTAAGAATCTCACCTTCTGCAATTCGATTCGAACTTTTGATCGGGAAAATATTTTTTCCCCAACGCATTCTTAAAGAAGAAGGATCACAAATTTTCCTTCCTTTATAGATCAGATCTAAATACTTCCAATCATCCTGAAAAATTCCTTTATACAATAATCCGTTCGGGTTGAGCTCTTCGATTTCGAAATCGTTTGGATCGCAGGCAAAATCACTCGCAGAGGTAGAGGTACCATTCTCTCCCGGATCCATACAGAATTTAGAAGTTGTTTCACAGTGAGAGAAAGAAGTCCCCTTCCAAGAATAGTATGTTTCTCCGAATAAATATCCCGCTCCAGGAAGATGGAACTCAAAGGATTGATCCACTCGGGCAAGGTAAATTTTTCCAGACTTCTTCAGATCCCCCCATTTCAGTCCGCTAAGAGATATCCTTTCTAAAGAAGCAGAATCCTCCGCATAGATCCTAGTCTCATAAGGTGAAATAAAACCGGTCGTTATAGGAAGGGAAACCTTGTTTTCGAATAAACTTAATTCCAAACCTTCTTCACAGATCGGAAAAGTATTCGGATTATAGATCTCAATCCATCTGCCAATACTCGAATTCGTTTCTCCGAAAATTTCCGTAATGATCGGTAGAGAAGTTAAACAGTTTTCCGATCCGATTTGGTTTTTGGCTCGGATCAGATTTTGGATCTCTTTTTGTAAGTCGGTTGCATTGAAAGAAATTCCTAAGTAAATTTCAGATCCTTCCGATGGAGAAACCACCAAGAAGGAGGTTCCATTAGAAAGAAAGAATATACTGAAAGTTTTAAAATGATTTTTGAGATTGAATCGAGCCCTATCCCAAACGACTTCTCGAGCGATCAAGGATTTAAGTTGTCTGTCCCCAATCAGGGCAAATTTGGAACCTTCTACCTTCTTCTTGATTTCGGAAAATGGATAGGTTCCGATCCTATATTCTGATCCGTCCGAAAGAACGGAACCGAACTCGGAGACCAATGCACTGTCTTTCCAAGCAGAAAAAATTTGCAAAAATTCGGAAATTCCTTCTTTAGAAATGCAGAGCTGAATTTGAAAATTTGGATCTTCTCCCGAGACAAAACAAGTATTACCATTTTTTTGGACCAGATCTGAAATCGATTTCGGGTTTTTCTTAAAGAATGGATCGTATTGGAATTGGATAGATTTTTCTGCGTCTTCCCAAAGGTGTTCGGAACCGGAGTCCTGCGTACAGGACACCGAAATGAAAAGGATGGCTAAGCCGAAACTGTAAATTGTTGTTCGCATTTTTTCCTCCAGAGCTACTTGTCTGGAGAAAAACGAATCACTCGCGATTTTTAGGAATTAGTTGGAGAATTTTCCGGAATTATGGTTCCGTCAGCACCGGTGTCGGAGCTTCGGATAGCAGAAGATTGGAAATAATTATAAATTTTTTCTGCGAGCGCCTCCCCTATACCAGGGACTTTCATGAGTTCAGCGATATTTGCGTCTTCTATCTTTTTCTGCCCGGAAAATGATTGTAGAAGTAGTTTACTTCTTTTTAAACCAATGTCCGGGACTTCTCGGATGAGACCGGTCAATGCTTCTCGATTTCTACGGGAACGATGATGCTCCACCCCGAATCTATGAGCCTCGTCCCTAAGATGGCGTAATAATCTCATCCCAGTTGAATTCATGTCGAAACTATAAGGAGAATTTTCTCCCGGGAAATATATCTCTTCTCTTTTTTTGGCAAGCCCTACCATAGGTAGATTCGCTGCACCTGCTTCCACAGCAGCCTCGCAGGCTTTCCCGAGCTGTGTAGGCCCTCCATCAATCACGATCAGATCGGGCATTACCCCGTCTTCGTTAATGATCCTTTGCAGTCTTCGGGAAATCACCTCGTGCATCATTCCAGGATCGTTAATCCCTTCATATCCTCGAATATTATACTTTCTATATCCTTGTTTGAAAGGTTTTCCTTCCACAAACATCACACCGCTTGCCACAGGAAAAGATCCCTGGAAATGGGAAATATCATAACATTCTATAATATGAGGAGGTTCCTTCAATTGGAACATTTCCTGTATTTCTTTTAAAGCGACGGTTTGGTCCTTATAATGAGTTGCGAGAAGTCTTTCCGTAAGCCCGAGTTCCGCATTTTTTTCCGCGATCTTTAAAAGGGATTTTTTCTCTCCTGCTTTAGGAAATCTTAATTTAGGTCTAAATCCCGTTTTTTCCTGTAAGAAGTCCAACACCGTTTCCCCTTCTTCTTTTAAACCGAAAGGAACTACGATACTGGCAGGGATCAATCCTGCACCCATATAATAATCCCGGAAGAAGGAGGATAATATTTCCTCTTCCGTGGAATTCTGCACACCTTGCAGAGGAAAAGATTTTTTATTATCCAGAAGTCCGCCCCGAACTTCCATAAGAACGACCTGGCCTTCGTCCTCTTTACGAGCGAACGCAATCACATCCTCGTCCCCGCCGTCCATACTCACCACGGTTTGTTTTTGCCGGAAAGTCTGGAGTCTTCCAAGCATGTCTCTGTATCTGGCTGCGATCTCGAATTCCAGTTTTCCGGAATATTCGTCCATACGTTTCGTGAGCTCGCTTGCTAAGATCTCCTTTTTACCTTCTAAAAATTGAATGATCTGATTTACAATAACTGCATATTCTTCTTCCGGAACCGTTCCTTGGCAGGGCCCTAGGCATCGTCCCATTTGGAAATTCAAACAAGGGCGTTTCGGTTTAGGAAGTGGGAGTTTTTGTCTGACTTTTCGGATCGGGAAAATACGAAGGATCACGTCTAAAATTTCTCGAGTGGTCCTTACGTCCGTATAAGGTCCGAAATATCTATCCCCATTATCCTTTATTTTGCGAGTGATAAACACCATTGGATACGGTTCGGAAAGAGAAACACAGATATACGGATATTTTTTATCGTCCTTTAAACGAACGTTGTAACGTGGATTATGTTTTTTGATCAGTGTAGCTTCTAAAATTAAAGCTTCTTTTTCGGTCGAGGTGGCAAACCAATCCAGATCGAAAATTTCTCTCTGAAGATATCTGGTTTTTAGATCCGTCTGTTTTTCCTTTAAATAGTTACGGATCCTTTTATCTAGATTTTTGGCCTTGCCTACATAGATCACCTCTCCTTCCGAATTTTTCCAGAGATAACAACCTGGAGAACCCGTAAGGTTTTTGAGTTTTTCTACTATCAGAGTATGATTGACTACTTCCGGCATCTTGGACTATTCTTCGCCCCAATCTATTTTTGGAGAGGTTTTTCTTTTTAGACCTGCCAAAGTTTTGGAAGCAGCCTTTCTTTTGGCTTTTCTCGCCTTATCGGCTTTGGCCTTTCTGATCTTTGCAAGTTTTGGATCTTCTATTTTGGAAGCTTCTAAAAGTTCTGCCTCCAATTTTTCGCAGAGAAGGATTCTCGCCTTATATCTGTTTAATCCTTGGGTGCGATGAATGGAACATTTAATTTCGAGACCTGTTTTTTTATACACTAATCGGACAGCAGTCGAAACCTTGTTTACGTTTTGTCCACCCTTGCCGCCGCTTCTTACAAAAGTTTCTTCCAAATCGGATTCTTGGATGCCCAGCTTTTTCATTCTGGAAAGAAGAAGGTTTGCTTTTTCCGGAGAGACAGGGAATTGGAAAGCCATTTTATTTGTTCAAAAATTCTTCCGGATCGAATTGACTGAAATAAGGGAACGGTTTTCCGGAATCGTCCAAACAGACGTAGGTTACCCTACAATCTATAATTTCTCTTATCTCTTTTTTCATTTGGTTTTTGGCAATGGCGGCACTTCGAATGGTAATGGAACTTTTTCCTACTTTTTCTATTTTAGAAAAAATTTGAATGATCTCACCAAGCAAACCGGGACTTTTAAAGATCACGTTATCCATCGTTACCGTAACAAGATTTGAATATCCGATTTTTTCGATGACGAACATCGCACAACCCTCGTCGATCCAGGCAAGCATCTGACCTCCGAAAAGGAAACCGTGTTGGTTTAAGTCCCTAGACATGACTATATGTTGTGTGCTTAATTCCATCCCTTGGAGTTTTTCATCTAAAAAGACTTCTACGCTCATTTTGGCCTCTCTAATCTTTGGGTGAAGTGGAAGAAGGACATTCTTTTCTAAGAATACATGTCTCGCAGAATGTCCTATGCGCCTTACAGTATTTTCTTCCTAAAAATATAAAATACAAGGACAGATCCATCCAGTATTCAGGTTGTACATTTTGTATTAGGTCCTTCTCCACTTTTACCGGATCGGTTTGTTTGGTAAGACCTAACTTTTTAGAAACCCTTTTTACATGAGTGTCTACTACGAATCCTTCCGAAATATGATGGATCTCGTTTAATACGACGTTTGCAGTTTTTCTTCCTATGCCTGGAAGTTTGGTCAATTCCTTGATACTCTTCGGCAATTTGCCGTCGTATTCTTTGAGAAGAAGGTTCGCAAAACCGGAAACCGACTTTGCCTTATTCTTATAAAAACCGGTAGAATAAATAAGCTTTTCTATCTTCTTTAAAGGAGCAGAAGCAAGAGATTCCAGAGTGGGAAACTCGGCAAAAAGAAGAGGGCTTACCTGGTTTACCCTTTCGTCAGTACATTGAGCGGAAAGGATTACAGAGATCGCAAATTCGTAGTCTTTGGAATATTGGAGAGGAGAATTTACGTCCCCGAATTCCTTCCTGAGTAGGAAGTAAATTCGGGATACATATTCAGGGGTCGGAGAAAAAGAAGGACTAGACTGCCTTTTTCTGGATTCCGACGTACTTTTTGGGGGCAAGTGCTTTTAGTGATTCGCCGTTATCTTTGATCGCAGCCTTGATCCCTTTCTTTTTCAGGGTTCTTAAAGCGCGAGTGGAGATACGAACGGTTACCCAACGATTCTCATCTTCTAAGAAGATACGTTTTTTGATCAGGTTGATTTTCCAGGTTCTACGGGTTTTAAGGTGAGAGTGGGAAACATTGTTTCCGGATATCGTTCCTTTCCCTGTCACAACACATTTTCTGGCCATACGCGACCATAATTTTCTCTAAGCCGGGTCTGTCAAGGAATCCAAAAAGATTCGAGAAAAATCCTCGAATTTCTCCCATTTTGGATCTAATCCAGATCCAATGGGACCTTTCTCTTTAATGTTTCTAGGACATCTTCAGGAGTATCACAGTAGGTGATTAGGTCCAAGTCTTCGGCATCTACGAGTCCGTATTCTAACATACTTTCCAAATGGAGTAATCCTTTCCAATATTCGGTCCCGTAAAAGATCACAGGGATTTTCCGATTATTCCGACCGGTTTGGATGAGAGTTAAGGTCTCGAATAATTCATCCACAGTTCCGAATCCTCCCGGAAAGGCCACCACTCCCATGGATAATCGTAGGAACCAAAGTTTTCTCATGAAAAAATAATGAAATTCCACACTTACTTCCGGATCCACATACGGGTTTACGAATTGTTCGAAAGGAAGTCTGATATTCAATCCAAGGCTTGGGCCTCCCGCTTCTTTGGCTCCACGGTTCGCCGCTTCCATGATCCCCGGCCCACCACCTGTGCAGACTGCCATTCTTCTGGTATCTTTCGAAATTTCTTTTCCCCATTCGGTGATGAGGCTTGCCGTTTTTCTGGCATCCTCGTAATAAACCGACATCTCTTTTTGTTTTTGAAATAATTTCTTTTCCGATTCGGAGAGATTTTCAGTTTCTTTTTCTCTACATTCTTCGGGGCTTAAGATCCGAGCGGACCCGAATATACAGATCGTATCCTTGATCTTACCTTCTCTAAAAAGGGATTGGGGATAATCAATTTCCGCGAGCACCCTTAGATGGAACGCATCTATGGATTTTAAAAACTCTTCATGTTCTAAGGACGTTCTTCCCATATTTCTTTCCTTTTTTTTAGGGGAAGTTAGGCTTGCCTTTCCCAACTCTATCTACTAACCTATCTCCAAGAATGATCGGACTAAGAAGTTTAAAAGAAAAAATTTTCTCCTGGTTCCGGTCCTTGTTTTTCCACTTTTCCATCAAATGGGAAGCGGGATGGATCAGACTCCAAAAAAGACTCGATCCTTACGTTACCAGAGAATCTCAATCCTGGTTTTTTCGCAATGTAAACGGAAGGGAATCTGCAACGACCGAGGACTGGTCCGAAAACCTACCGCCCTTCTCCTTCACGGAAACCGAAACAGAAGAGGTATTTCCGAACGCAAAAAGAAAATTCCATAGAGTCCGAAAACATAGGGTATCTCTTTGGTCCTTGCTCTTTTTTCTTCCTTGGAAATCTAAGATCCAGGAATCCGAACCATCTTTTAGAGCGTTTCATCCGGGAGAAAATTTATTCCAAGAAGAACCAAAGAAGAAGGTCCGCAAAAAAGAAAACTTTCACCTCCGAAACAAGCCCTATTTCTGGGAAGTTTGGTTTCCCCAAACAAGCACTCTTACACTTTCTCCATTCGTAATTTGGGAGACCTCCGTTGGTTCCGATCTGTTCCAAGATTGTTTGCCTGAATCCGTTCTTCCTGTAGGCGAACCCGGAAAATGGAAGGTCCGGATCCAATCCATGAGAGTTCTTTCTCACCAATTGGGAAATTTATACGAGGACACTTATCCAAGTCCAAACAGAGTTTATAGAACGGAAGTCTGGGTCTATGGACACACAAAAGAAGAAGAAACCGATCCGGAAAGACCCTTACTATTTCCGTTAGGAGTTTGGATCTCTCCGGAACTTTTAAAAGAAGAAGATCCTAGAGTTAGACAGGGTTTGCCTTTTAGAACAGGCGAGACTTATTGGAAAATCCAAGGAGAATTTCTAAAAATAGGGATCCGAGGTTTGGAATGGAGCTGGAAACCTGCCAGAGAAAATTCTCAGTTCGAAAGTATATTAGAAAGTCCTCATATATTCTTAGGAAAATCCTATTTTACTCTGGAGTCCGAAACTTTTACCCGGGACAGACAGATCGCCTACTTATTCAAAAGAGCGATCAGTTCGGATCCTAAATTACTCCAACGTGCAAGGCCTAGACGAAATCTTTCTTCCGTTTCCCCGAATCCCAGTCGGATATAACCTTCCGTTTCAAAATCAGCGGAAGGTAAAACGAATACTCCCGCCTTTTCATAGAGAAGGTCCGCAAATTTTCTGGAATCTAAGCCTGGTTGCAATTTTGCAAAACCGACAACTCCGCCTCTGGGTTCTTTGAAACTTTCGACGCCTGGGAGTTTGCCTTCGACTGCATGGGCGAAAGTTCGCACATTGGCCCGCAATGTTTCTCTAATCTTACTTTGTAGCACTTTACGATTCTGCAAAAGTTTCAAGGTCAGAAATTCGGAAATGGGAGAAACGGTATGGGTCAAATAATCCTTCATGGATCTTGCTTTTTGTATCCAATCTTTTGGACCGATGAGCCAACCGATCCTTAGTCCCATCACACCAAAACATTTTGTGATCGAGCCGGTAGAGATTGAATTTTCGCAAATTCCAAAACCGCTCCAACCCAGGTCTTCTTCTTCCGAAAGAAATCTGTAATGTTCATCGAATAAGATCCAATTCGGAAAATTTGCGGTGAGTCTCTGGAGTTCTTTTTTATCATCTTCTTCCGCTATGATCCCGGTCGGATTATGAGGGTGATTGAATACGATTAGCTTAGGAGAATTTTGAAAGAGTTTGATAAGGTTCTCTTGTCCAAATCCTAATTTCTCATTTTCTAATCTTGGCAGAAGATCCACTTTTTGGAGATTGGCACCGAGTGATCTTGGGACTTCATACAATGCCTGAAAGGCTGGCCAAAATAAGGAAGTAGTGTCCCCTTTTTGTAAAAGTAAATGAAATGCGATGAATAGCGCTTCTCCGGTTCCGGTAGTTACCAAAACCTGATCCGGAGAAACATGATGATATAATTTTGAAATTTCTTCCCGGAGATCCTTTCTACCTGAATTGGGTGAATCGGCTAGGGAGAGTTTCCCCAATTCTTTTAGATCCAAATCCAGATATTCCGAGAGCACACCCAGGTCCAAATTCCGGATCCCACTTTCTCCCAGATTACAAGGTGCTTCCGTCCTAAATTTTTCCAGACGATCTTCTATGAAAAATTCTCTTAAATCCACGCGATACCTAATTTTCGATCTTGATTCAGTTATTATCTAAAGTCGCGAAGTTTTTTTTCACATAGAGACACAAAGACTTAAGAGGTATTGGCGTTTTAACTCTGTGTGCTCCGTGCCTCTGTGCGAAAAATTGAAAGTATTTGAATTACGTGCATAGTTTGAAAGGAGAGACGAATGAAAAAGGTCTTCTTCTTCATCCTTCCCCTTCTAACTCAGGAAAGAAGCAATGCAAAAGCCCCAAAAAAGGAAAGTAAAAAGAGACCGAGTAAGATCCAACCTAACCCACTTAAGAAAAATCGTAGATCCTTGAGAGCGAATAAGATCTGCTCCGGGTCCTTCTCCTCCAAAACCAAGGATTTACGGAAAGAAAGTGAAGCTCCGTATCCCAAAATCCCCAAGATAAAAAACAAAACCGCCGACACAGCTTGGATTACAATCTTTCCAGGGGCTTCTTTCAAAAAGGCTCCGAATGTTAAAATTCCGGAAAGTAAAAAGAGAAGAAAGGAAATGTTTCTTAAAACCGCTCTCAGTGAGTCCAGTTCTCTATGTTGTTCTCGGGAAATTTCATTAGATTCCATACTAATAGAATCGGCGAAAAAACGTCTTGAACCAGGAAGAACTAGATTTTTTATTCCAAGTATAGGGTGAACTAGAGAAATATATGAGCACAGAATCCCACATAGAATCCTGGACCAAAGCCCCGTTTTCCCCCCAGGTGCAAAAAGAAGCAAAAGAGATCCTGGAAAGATACAAAAAGGGAGAAACAAGCGGTTTAGAGATCGAAGCATTTACCGTCCCCTTAGAATTCGGGACCGGAGGAATGCGGGGAAGGATCGGTAACGGGATCGGCAGAATGAACGAATTCACCGTTGGAAAAGCGGCCCTCGGCTTTTCCAGATACCTGGTCCAAAAATCCAAAAAGCCGATCTTAGTCATTGCATACGACTCCAGAAGGAGATCTAGAGAATTCGCAGAGGTTACAGCCGGTGTGGCTGCCTCTTTCGGGATCAAGGTCATCTTATTTTCCGAAGTAGCTCCTACACCGTTACTATCGTACGCAGTCCGTTATTATAAGGCAACGGGAGGTGTGGTCCTAACCGCTTCGCATAACCCCCCGGAATACAACGGCTTCAAGGCTTACCTTTCCAAAGGAGAGCAGCTTGCTCCTCCCGACGATAAAAAGATCATTTCCTTGATCGATAAGGTGCAAGATTGGAATGAGATCCCGTTTCTTTCTTCCAAAGATCCTAAATACAAGAAGCTCGTCCAAAAAGCGGGAGAAGATTGTTTTTCTTCTTATCTAAAAGCTCTTAAAAAATCCGGGATCGTATCCACAAAGGTGACTCCAAAAGAAAGATCCCAAACTAAACTAGTATATTCTCCCCTCCATGGAACCGGAGGAAAATATATGAAGAAGTTATTACAAAACTTCGGATACAAAAACGTAACCCTGGTCCCGGAACAAAAAGATCCGGATGGAGAATTTCCAACAGTGAAATTCCCCAACCCGGAAGAACCGGAAGCCTTGGAACTAAGTAGAAAACTTTCCGAAAAGATAGGAGCAGATGCTTTCATCGCGACTGATCCGGATGCGGATAGACTTGGTATCGGTGTCAAAAATCCAAAAGGCGGATATACACTTCTGAATGGAAACCAGATCGGTTCTATTCTTGCAGCGTACTTAGCGGAGAAGGTCGGCTCCAAACCTAAAAAGGGAAAAAAACCAGTCCTTGTAAAAACCGTTGTAACTACAGACCTACAAGCCGAGATTGCAAAGAACAACAAGATCGCACTGAAAAACGTTTTAACCGGTTTCAAGTTTATCGCGGAAGTGATGGGAAAACTGGACAAGAGCAAGACTCAGTATTTCCTATTCGGCGGAGAAGAATCCTATGGGTATCTACCTGTGGATTTTGTTAGAGACAAGGACAGCTTGTCTTCTGCACTTCTACTCATGGAAGTTCTTTCCGAAAAAAAAGACCTTCTTTCCTATATGGACGATATATATTTAAAATATGGGTTGTATCAAGAAAGTCTAAAGTCTTTAACATTAGAGGGACTAGCAGGCAAAAAAAAGATCCAAGACTCGCTCCAATCTCTCCGAGACAACGATCTGATCGGGAAATCGATCGGAAAAAGAAAGGTCACCGGATTTTTGGATTTTAAGAATAAGACCGCAAAAGGTAGCGCTTCTAAATCGGCCTTTTCTGGACTTCCTTCTTCCGATGTGATCCAATTAGAATTAGAAAACCAGGCAAAGTTGACCATCCGTCCCTCCGGGACTGAGCCTAAGATCAAAATTTATTCTTCTTTCAAGAGTAGGACTTCTCCTAAGACCAAAGCTGAGCTCCCTAAACTCACGGAAGGTTTACTAGAAGAATTGAAAGAAACAGAGTCCTTATTTTTACAATTGGCGGGTTTATCATGAACGAAACTGCATCCGAATTCCAAAAGACAAAAGAACTTACAGACAAGTATCTTATAGATTTATTCAATCGTTACCCGGTGGCGTTCCGGTACGGAGTGAACGAATTATTATTCGATCAAAACAATAAACAATACATAGACTTTTTAGCGGGAGTCGCAGTTACAAATTTGGGTCATAGCGATCCGGATATTATAGAGGTGATCCGCAACCAAATAGACAAACTGATGCATACTTCCAATTGGTTCTATTCGGAAGAGGCATCTCGTTTAGCGGAACTTCTCATCCTAAATACCTTTCCTGGAAAAGTATTCCTATGTAATTCCGGAACGGAAGCAACCGAAGCCGCATTCAAACTGGCAAGGGCTTATGCGGAACAGAAACAGATCCATGATCCGATCATTATTTCTCTCCACAAAAGTTTTCACGGAAGATCCGTTTCCGGTATCAGTTTGACCGGTCAGAAAAAAATGCATACAGGTTTCGGAAAGTTATTGGATGGAATAGAATTCGTCAGCCCGAACAGTGAAGAAGAATTGGTGGAACCTTTCGAAAGATTTGCCGGTAGAGTGGTGGCATTCATCGCAGAACCCATCATTGGAGAAAGCGGGATCATTCCACTTACTCACGGTTATATGAACCTAGTGAGGGAATTAACCTTGGAGAATGAGGCTCTTCTCATTCTAGACGAGATCCAAACCGGTTTCGGAAGAACTGGTACCATGTTCGCTTTCGAAACTTTCGGCTTTTCTCCGGATGTAATGACTCTTGCAAAAGGCCTTGGTTCCGGATTTCCGATCGGCGCCTTGATCGTTGCGGAAAAATACGAAAACGTTTTAGCGAAAGGCACTCATGGCAGTACATTTGGCGGGAACCATTTAGCTGCAGCGATCGCTTATGAAACGATTAGAGTTATTCAAACCAGGGACGTTCTTGCGAATGTGAACTCTTGTTCTGAGATCGCGTTCAGCCGCCTGAACCAGATGAAACAAAAAAATAAGATCATAAAAGAGATCAGAGGAAAGGGTCTGCATATCGGAATCGAATTAACCGTTCCGTCTAGACCGATCGCGGAACTGTGTCTGGAAAAAGGACTGATCGTAAATGCAACGGGAGATACCGTCATTCGGATCATGCCTCCGCTTACGATCTCCACTCAATATTTGAATGAGGGATTGGATATTTTAGAATCCGTCCTCGAATCACAGAAATAAAAAGGAAAACATATTCTCTATGAAAAAAGTAGCCGTATTAGCAGGGGACGGAATCGGCCCCGAGGTCATGAAGGTAGCCCTATCCGTTCTGAAAAAAGCGCTCGGCTCCAAAGCTTCCGACTTCCAATTTACGGAAAGCTTAGTAGGAGGAATTGCAATCGATAAAACCGGTAGCCCTCTTCCTCCGGAAACATTAAAACTTTGTGAAGAATCGGATGCGATCCTGTTCGGATCCGTTGGTGGTCCTAAATGGGAATCTCTTCCCCCGGAAAAACAACCGGAAAGAGGAGCACTTCTTCCCTTACGTAAACATTTCGATCTATTCGCAAATTTACGACCTGCAATCATTTATCCGGAACTCAGGGGAGCTTCTCCGATCAAACCGGAAATCATTGGAGAAGGTTTGGACATTCTTATCCTAAGAGAATTAACCTCCGGGATCTATTTCGGTCAGCCTAAAGGTAGAGAAGGAAGCGGAGCGGAAGAATTCGCATACGATACGATGAGATATTCCCGCAGAGAGATCGAAAGAGCGGCAAGAGTCGCTTTCGAAGCCGCAAGAAAAAGAAATAATAAGGTCACAAGTATCGATAAGGCAAACGTATTAACCACTTCCGTTTTTTGGAAAGAAGTGGTGATCGATCTGCACAAAAGGGAATTTTCAGACGTCCAATTATCCCATCTTTACGTAGACAATGCGGCGATGCAGCTGATCGTAAATCCGAAACAATTCGACGTGATACTTTGCGAGAATATGTTCGGGGACATTCTTTCCGACGAGGCTTCTATTATCACTGGTTCCATCGGAATGCTTCCTTCCGCTTCCCTTTCGGAATCCGGTTTCGGTTTGTATGAGCCTTCCGGCGGTTCCGCTCCGGACATCGCAGGCAAAGGAATTGCGAATCCGATCGCTCAGATCTTGAGTGGTGCCCTACTCTTACGTTATTCTTTCTCTATGGAAGAAGAAGCACAAAAGATAGAATCGGCAGTCCGTAAAGTGATTTCCGCAGGAAAACGTACCAGGGATATCGCCGAGAAAGGTGCCGAAATTTTGGGAACGGAAGAAATCGGAATAGAAATTGAGAAGGTTTTATAAAGCCTGGAATTGAATTCCATGCTTGGAAAATTTCATATTTTTACGTATATAAATACTAAATATGCGAAACTTTCTGGAAATTTCTTGAATTAACGGGGACGGTGACTGGATGAAAGGCGGAGTAGCTCCATCGGGAAGACCTTATCAGGTAATCATTGCGGAAAATTCTAAATTCCAAGCCAAACAATTGGCTCAGATCCTGGAATCCGAAGGTTACGAAGTGGTTGGTTTTGCGGAAACGGGTAAAGAACTCCTAAACATGTACAAGGAAAACCGAAAGGTAGATTTGATTACCTTAGACCTTCACCTCCCTGTAATAGACGGCTTTGCGGCTTTTTACGAAATGAAAGATATGGGAGTTCTTCCCCGAGTGATCGTGATCACTGATGAAAACACACCTGCAGTCATCAAGGCCCTAACGGAAGACGGTATTATGGACTATCTAGTAAAACCGATCAAAAGGGAGAAGGTTCTAGAAAAAGCAAACGCTACCGTCAGAAAAACGATCAAGATCTG
Source organism: Leptospira sp. WS58.C1 (assembly GCF_040833995.1). NCBI lineage: Bacteria > Pseudomonadati > Spirochaetota > Leptospiria > Leptospirales > Leptospiraceae > Leptospira > Leptospira cinconiae. Next base: position 1,816,289 of record NZ_CP162137.1, on the reverse strand, counting down.
ATCCTGATACAATTCGTCCGATCTTATTCCAACCAGATACAATTCAAATTCCTACCGGTATCTCCCCTTCTATGACTGAAAAACTTAGAATTAGGAGACATGGTGCAAACACCGGCAGTTTCCAAAAAAGGTTGGATCCCTAGACTTTTAATCCTATGAAGTAAGAAAGTTTTTTGTTCCAGTAGAAACTTTCCAGGCTCTTCCAAAACTTTCAGCGAGTTTGGGACTTCTTTTCTAAATAGAGAAGCTACATCTTCTCCGACTTCGTAATGTTTGCCGGTCGCATACGGTCCTAAATAGAAATGGACCAATTCAGGATCCACTCCATATCGTTTTTGCACATGGGCCAGGGTTTTTTCCGTAATTCCTGCAAGAGTGCCTTTCCAACCGGAATGGATCACTCCAACTAGTGCAGGCCTTCCTGTCCAAAAGAAGATAGGCATACAATCAGCCGTTTTTACGACTAAGATCTTCTTAGGTTCCGTGGTAAAGAGTGCGTCCCCAGTGGGAATTTCGGCGCTCGGTGATCCGTTTGCCTCCAGGACAGTAGTTCCATGCTCCTGATTCATAAAGAATATATCTGCGCCCGCAACTCCGGAGGCCTGGGCAACCCTTTCCCGGATAAAATTGGGATCGTTCGGATCTCCGGTAGCTTCTCTGTTTCCCAGGATCAAAAGCCTCAGGCTTCTTTTGTCTTCTAGAAAAAATCTATGGTCGATCATACTTGACTTGGGGAAGTCCTGGTCTTGTATAGAAAAGAGAGGAAATATTTCGAGCCGGAAACGGAACCAAAATATAATCCCGGAAAAAAAGTCCCATGTCCCAAACCCCTAAAGTAAAAATCTGCGGTATACGAAAAGTAGACGATCTGAAGGTATGTGTGGAAGAAGGAGCCGACCTAATCGGCATCAATTTTGTTTCTTCCAGTCCAAGACTTGTTTCTCCAAATGAAGCGGAGATACTGATTACCTATTTGTATACTTCCGTTCCTACTTTTTTACGTCCAAAGATCGTATTCCTTTTTTATAAATCTTCAACCCATTATATAGAATCGATTTTAAAAAATTTGCAACACAACTATGTCCAATACGTTAGCGACGACTCTTTGGCTCCCGGGGAAACTTCTCCACTGTATCAAAGTAAAGACACAAGAATAATTTCCTATCGTGTTCGGGGAAAAGTAAACGATGATTCTCTCCATTTCCTAAATTCAGATTTATTGATATTAGATAGTTATAAATCGGATGCAGGCGGCGGAACAGGGGAAAGTTTTCCTTGGGAACAAGTCTCCGAAGTTCGCAGGCCTTATCTACTCGCAGGGGGCTTAACTCCGGAGAATGTGGCACAAGCTCTTGCTCAAACAAAGGCTTACGGAGTGGATGTGGCAAGTGGTGTGGAATCTTCTCCCGGAATTAAGGACCAAGAACTCATTCGGAATTTTATTAGAAATGCAAAAAGATTCTCTTACAACGGAAACTAATTCTCCAGACCTGACAGAGGCCCTAGATACTCCTATGATGAGGCAGTATCTGGAGATCAAAGCCAAGTTTCCTGATTCTATCCTATTCTTCCGGATGGGCGATTTTTATGAGATGTTTTTGGAAGATGCTAAAATTGCTTCCGCAATCCTGGATATAGCGCTAACCAAAAGACAAAACTCCGTTCCGATGTGCGGTATCCCATTCCATAGCAAGGATGGTTATATTTCTAGATTACTAACTGCTGGAAAGAAGATAGCGGTTTGTGAACAATCCAGACCGGAAGATGGGAACACAAAGCTCATGACGAGAGATGTGGTGAGAATCATCACTCCCGGCACAGTCATCGAAGAACATTTACTCTCCGGTTTCCAAAACAATTATTTATGCGTCTTGGTCCCGAAAGCCGCTTTGATCTTTGTGGGAATGGCCGACGTTTCCACGGGAGAAGTTTTACATTTTGCCGTTCCGATCTCCAGGACACAAGTATTGGAGTCGGAGTTCGTAAAATTTAGGCCCAGTGAGATCTGTGTATTCTCCCAAGACCTAGAAAGGATCAGGGCCTGGCAGAACTTCGGGGAAAGAGAACTAACCGTTTTAGACGCATCTAATATCGGATCGGAAAACTCTAACGATCCATTCCAAACGGTTACTAAAACATTAGAATATTATATTAGAGAAAACTACAGGGATGGAACTCTTTCCTTAAGAGAGCCGCGTATTTTGCAAACAGGTTCTTACCTGGAGATGGATAGAGAGACCATCTTGAACCTGGAACTCATCGAAAACGAAAAAGAAGAAAAAGGCCATACCCTATTTTCAGTTCTGAATTTTTGCAGTACCGCCAAGGGAAAGCGGGTATTAAAACAAAGGATCTTATTTCCGGAAACGGATCCAGCCATCCTAAAATCCAGATGGGAAAAACAGGATATCATTAAAAAGATCCCTTTTGCTCATCTAACCCAGGCACTCAAAGATTTAGGAGATTTAGAAAGGATCCTTGGCAGATTTAGAGGAAACAAAGCTTATCCTCGTGATTTTAAATCCATTCTTTCTTCTATCCAAACCCTGGATTCTTTAATCGGTTACCTTTCCCCTCTTGGCTATCCGATCTCTAAACCGGATAAATTGGAAAAACTGAAGAGTTACATAGAAGAAAGGATCCATACCGACGAACTGCCTGTTATATTAGGAAACGGTAAATTTTTAAAAGACGGATTCGATAAAAACCTGGATAGAGCTAGAGAGGCTGGTTCGAAAGGAGCAGACTGGATATTAGAATTAGAAACGGAAGAGAAAAAGAAAACAGGGCTTTCTACTCTTAAGATCAAATACAATAAGATCGTCGGGTATTTTATAGAGATCTCCCGTGTACAGGCGGAACAGGCACCTAAAGAATATCTCAAAAAACAAACTCTAGTTACCTCGGAAAGATTTACCACTGCCCGATTAGAAGAGATAGAAAGAACTATTTTAGAAGCGGACGAGATCATCCAAAAAGTGGAGAAAGCGGAATTCGAAAAAATGGTCCAAACCGTTTTGGAATATTCTTCCGAACTGTTAATCGTCTCCGAAGAATTCGGAGATCTGGATTTCCAAATCTCCCTCTTAAAAGCGGAGGAGAAATTCGGTTGGATCCGCCCCGAACTAAGCGAAGATTCCACTTTGGAAATGAAATCTTCCAGACACCCGGTAGTAGAAGCAAGTCTCCCGGTAGGCACAAAATTCACTCCGAATGATGTAGGTTTGGATGGAAAGGAAAACTCAATCGCCATCTTGACGGGTCCGAATATGGCCGGTAAGTCCACATTTATGCGGCAGATCGCGATCAACCAGATCTTATTCCAGATCGGCGGGAGTGTGGCCGCTGAAACCGCAAAACTCCCGATTTTGGACAAATTATTCACTCGAATCGGAGCCGGAGATAATCTGAATGCGGGAGAGTCTACATTCTACGTGGAAATGAAAGAAACTGCGAATATTCTAAAGAACTGCACTTCTCAATCATTATTACTTTTTGATGAAGTAGGAAGAGGAACTTCCACGTACGACGGGATGAGCATTGCCTGGGCGATCTTGGAATCTCTTTCCGAAATGCATCCAAGGCCTAAAACGGTATTTGCAACCCACTATCACGAACTTACGGAACTTTCCAGGCTCCCAGGTGTTTGGAACCTTCATATGGAAACGGTGGAGAAGGATGATAAGGTAATTTTCTTACGAAAGGTAAAACCGGGTAAGGCTAAAAAATCCTTCGGAATTTATGTGGCACAACTTGCGGGAGTTCCGGAATCCGTCGTCAAACGTGCTGCGGAAATTCTCACAGACATGGAATCCAGGAAGAAGGAAATCCGCATCCAAACCAGAGAACCTTCTCTATTTCAGGATATAGGTTCTCCAAATTCGGACAATCAATTCTGGCAGGACTTTAAAAAGGAGATTACGGATCTTCCGATCGATTCGATGACTCCGATAGAAGCGCTGAAACTTTTGGACGATTGGAAGAAGAGAGTCAGCTCGCGTACTTAAGACTTCGTTGTGGGAATTGCAACGTTTATTTCAAATATCGTGTTGAAGTTCCTACATACATTTTACAGATACTTGTTGGAATTCCTAGATGTGTTCAAACATCTTACTCTTCAAATAAATACAAAAGAACATCCATAGACGCAAAGTCGATCCAATTGGAAATATTGGCTTTAAGACCATCTTTCGCATGAAATCCGATCCCAATCCCGGCAGCCTCTAACATAAGTTGGTCGTTTGCACCGTCACCCACAGCTACGACATTTTCTTTCCTCATTTGGAAACGGGATTGAAGTTCTAAAAGAGAATCCCTTTTGATATTTTTATCCACCACAGTTCCGGAAACAGTACCCAGCAGTTTATCCCCTGCTCTATCCAGATAATTTGCTCGGACCTCGTCTATGGAATATTCTTGTTTAAATCTTTCTAATATGTCGGAGAAGCCGCCGCTGAAGACCGCGGTTTTTGCATTCTTCTTCCTAAGTTCCTGGAATAATTCAGGAACTCCATAATTCGGATGTAATTTAAAATACAAGTCGTCGAAAATGGAAACAGGAAGATCTTTCAGATAAGAACACCTTTTATGGAGAGCTTCATGGAAGTTTAGATTTCCTTCCATAGCTTCCTTGGTCACTTGCGCTACTTCTTCATAAACGCCTGCGTATCTTGCTAATTCATCAATGACTTCTTCCTTAATCAAAGTGGAATCCATATCGAAACAAAATAAGGAAGCATCTTTTAAAAAAGAAGAGATCTGGATGAGATCAATTTTTCTGAATCTTTGTAGTTCTTGTCTTAGATAGATTAGCTCTTCTCTTGGAAGTGTACGATCCGTTTTCCAGACATCGCATACGAAATCTTTGGAAACTTCGGACCTTCTTTCTATAAAAACAGCCTGTCCGAATCTATCGGAAAGTGCTTCGGATAATCTTTGGGGATCCGAATCTTTTTTAGGACTAAAAAATAAAATCACGGAAATTATCGAACGAGAGATTTAATTTTGCGAAGCCAGATGATATAGGCATCTCTATTGATATGGATCGGGTCTTTTTTTCCATCATAAGAAAATGCCAATTCTTCTCGGATGAATGGGATCTCTTTTTGTCGGAACTCCGGCCAGATATCCAAAAACTGGACGTTCTGGTTCTCGTTTGCGATCCTCAACAGCCAGGAATTGACGATAGGAGATACGGAGTTCACATTTCGACTCAAAACCGGCGGGATCCCGAGTATAAGCAGCTTTGTATTCGGCAGACTGGTCCTGATCTTTTGGACCAACTGCTTATGGATCCCTTCTATATAATCCAGACATTTCCCGTCCCGGATATCATTTCCGCCAATCTCTAGGATAATGGTAGAAGGTTTTAGATTTAGTACAGTCGAGTCCAGGCGATTCAAGAGAAGTTCGGTCATATCACCTGCAATCCCACGATTCACGGAACCTGGAAAGTAGGTCTGGATCAGATCGGGCGGAATTGCGGCGATCAGACTATTGCCCACGAAAACTATATTCGCCTTTTTTAATTTTTCGTTCTCATTCGTATAGATCAGAACCGCTTCCTGATACAATTTCTGGTAGGATTCCCATTCTTCCGAATCCCTGATCCCAACCTTATCCACACATTTGAAAGAAGGATTGTAATAATCGTATACTGTCCGGGTTTGGAAAACGGAACAAGAGATTAGGGAAAGGAGAAAAAAACAAATCCCTAATACTTTCATTTAATTTTAGGTCCCTCTAAAATTCTCAGTTCTCGGATTCTTTCATGTGAAATCGTTTATGCCAGTCGGCGATCTGAGCCTGCAGATATTCTTCCGTGTCACAAATACGAAATTCAATTGGGTTGTTGGAAACTGTATCGATCAATTTGGCTTCTATATAGCCGTTTTTTAGTTTATTGATCTCTATTTTATATTTCATCCGACAATCTCCGTTATATCCAGGATTTTCATCCCTACCAGAGTTTCAATCTATTCCGAAATTAATATTGGAAAACCACCAAGCTTGGGAATCTTCCCATACTCGGTCTGAAAATGCTATACGATTTTTGGCTCTCAATTCAAAAAAACTATTTCAAGGATTTCCGATATTTATAAAGTTCCGGGAAATTTTCAGGCGCATATGGATGGTCTTTTCCAAGAGCGGATTCCCAATCGATTTCTTCTCCTACCCCGGAAGAAAATTCAGGATAAAATCCTGAGTCTAAGATCATTCGGATCGTGTCTGCTGCATCGGAACCTTTTACGTTCAAATAGCCGCTTGCAAACAAAGAATTCGCGGCATATAAAGCCATTCCTTGTAAGCCTCTGAGATGCCCCTCTCTCCCGGCAGCAATTCGAACCTCTGAATCGGGATTCACTAACCGAAAAGCGATTAGAGTTCTGAGACAAAATTCAGGAGTTAAACTTTGAGGATTTTTGATCGCATGCCCTGCCACCGGTATGAAAAAATTCACAGGAATAGAGATCACTTTTAAGTTTTTGATCTCGTATATAACATCCGTTAGATCCCAAAGAGATTCTCCCATCCCGACGATCACGCCGGAACACATTCCCACTCCTGCTTTCATCAAATGGGTAATGGTCTCCACTCTTTGTTCGTAGGTGTGGGTGTCACAGATTTCGGGATAGTGTGCTTTAGAAGTATTCAGATTATGATTGTATCTGTCTAGACCGGCAGCCTTTAAACGTTCGGCCTTTTCTCTGTCCAAGAGACCCGCGGACAAACATACTTTTAAGCCTAACTCTTTGCTGATCTTTTCTATCGTGAATGCCAATTTTTCAGTCGCTAAGGAATTTGGTCCGGTCCCCGCAGTGACCATACAAAAACGATATGCGCCGTTCTCCTTGGCTTGGACCGCGTCTTGGAAGATTTCCTCAGGAGACTTCATGGAATATTCCTGAACGCCGGAGCCCGCGTTCTTTCTTTGAGCGCAGTAACCGCAATCTTCCGGACAATGTCCGTTCTTAATATTGTCTAGAACGTGGATACGGACCGTTTTACCGAAGTATTTTTCACGGACCTTGAATGCCTTGTCCAATGCCTCAGTCAACGGGATCTGACCGCTTAGAATAGCATACGTTTCCTCCCGGTCGATTATACTCGGGACCTCCGAAAATACTTTCTCTTCGGTAACTGGGGGAGTTTCTAGACTAAGTTTCATTCTGCCGATAGCTTCCGAGGCAGTGTTTTTCTTGGCAATCTATATTCAGGTTAAAAAACGGGCGTTCGTCAATCTACGATTTTATAAGCGGAAAGACCTTCTCGGATCGCCTGGAATACCCGATCTAAAGACGATTTAGAAATATTGTATGGAGGGGTTATATATATTACATTCCCAAGCGGTCGGACAATCACTCCTCTTTCTTGGCAGATCCTTCGGAACTCTCTAGCGAACGGGTTCACGTAACCTGGTTTCAATTTACCGGTAAAAACCTCTCCCACTCCTACGGAACCAAGGACCCTTGTATTTTTGATCTTGTCGGGAAATTCCGCCCTTAGTCTGGCCCAACCTTCTTCCAAATAGGACTCCAATCGTTTTACGTCGGCTAACCTATTTTCTTCTTTATAAATCCGTAATGATGCAAGCGCGGAAGCGCAACCCGGAGGATATCCCGTCATAGTATGTCCATGATAGAATGCCTTCATAGGTTCCGAGGATAAGAATTCTTTGTAAATTTCCTCCCTAACAAGAGTGACTGCTAAGGGTAAAATTCCGGCTGTAAGTCCTTTTGCAAGAGCAATCATGTCAGGTCGGATCCCCGCTTTTTGGTAGGCAAAATCGGTCCCGGTCCTTCCAAAACCGGTAAATACTTCGTCCAGAAGAAGAAGTACATCGTAACGTTCCGTGATCTCTCTCAGTCTTGCCAGAACGCTCGGCTTATGAAATAACATTCCACCGGCTCCTGCGATCAAAGGTTCCATCACCACACCCACTACTTCCTCCGAGTGAGCGGATAAATATGCCTCTAATTCGTCCAAACAATCTTCCGCACAGGAATGCGGAGATTTGGAAACGGGACAATCGTGGCATGCGGGAGAAGGAAAATTTTTAGTCTGGAATAAAAGGCTTTGGAAAACTCTATTAAATACGGAGTCTCCTCCTACGCTCATCGCTCCGATCGTGTCCCCGTGGTACGAATAGGAGAAGTTGATGAATATTTTTTTCTTTTCTCTACCTTGATTCCTAAAATACTGAAGAGCGATCTTAAGCATGATCTCGAGTGCAGTGGAACCGTTGTCCGAATAGACTACCTTATGAAAATTCCAACCCGTAAATTCTAAAAGTTCATGGGCAAGCTCCAGGGCGGGAGGATGGGTAAAACCTGCGAGAAGTACATGGTCCAAAGACTCCAATTGTTTTTTAACTGCGTCCACAAGTTTGGGATGGTTATGACCGTGGATGCTTACCCACCAAGAAGAGATCGCATCTATATATTCTTTACCGTTTTCATCATATAGAAATTCTCCCTTTGCGGAAACGATCTTTAAAGGAGGATCGGAATCTAGTTGGATTGTATACGGATGCCAGATCAAGGGAAAAGTAATTCCGGGAGGATTCTATCCGGATCGAATTCTTTTGCAACCTTATCCAAGAATTGCTTTCGAGACAATATCCTATCCGGAAGAAGAAATGTCCCTAAAAGTCCGATTTCAGCTGCTTCTATTATGGTCCGGATATTGTCAGACCGAAGAGGGTTTTCAGGACCGATAAAATATACACCCAAAACCTTGATCTCCCTTTTTCGAAGCGCCTCTAAAGATAATAACGTGTGATTGATCGTTCCGAGCTCAGTGGATGCCACCAATACCAATGGTAGTTTTGCCTGTTCCACTAAATCCGCAGTAAAAAAATAACGTTTGATCGGAACGTATACACCTCCGGCGCCTTCCACCAATATTTTAGCGTCCTTGATGCTGAAAAGATGCCTGGAAAGCTCGTCGGTCTCCACAGTCGTATTTTCCATTTCGGCGGCAAGATGAGGAGAAGCCGGTAACTCGAAGGTATAATAATTTTTTAAAAAATAAGACTCGTTTAGTCCGGTAAGATTCATGATCTTCACACGGTCGGAATCAGTACCGGTTTGGATCGGCTTTAGATATTTGAGTCCTAGCTCTTCCGCATATTTCGCCATCATAAGAGAGCAAAAAAAAGTTTTACCGATATCGGTCCCGGTTCCGGTTACAAAAATGGACAAACCTAATTCTCCCGAATCAATTGTACAAACTTTTCCAGATCATTTCTTTGGATCTTCGAATTGAGAGAGACTCTGATCCTGGAAATTTCAACCGTTGGAGGTCGGATTGCCTTGGCCTGGAATCCGTTCCGGGCTAGAATAGAAGAAAGTTCCAATGCTTCTTCTTCCGAACCCAAAAGTATCGGTACAATTTGAGTATTAGAATTTCCTGTATTATATCCTATCCGGTGGAGAGAAGTTCTAAAGAATTCGGAATTTTCCGCCAATATTCTTCTCTCATTCTCCATCCGTTTTGCCAAACGTATTGCAACCCTTCCCGCATGAGCGATCGCAGGAAGTGGGCCGGTCGAAAACACGAAAGTCCGAGCGGAATGAAGTAAATACTTTCTAGCATCCTTAGTTGTGGAGATCACTGCTCCTTCTAACCCTAATGCTTTTCCAAAAGTAGACATTCTAAAATCTATTTCGGAAACTCTGGAAATTTTTTCTTCTAAAGAAACTCCCGCGCCTTCTTTCCCGAAGAGCCCGATTGCATGTGCTTCATCAATGTAGAGAATAGCACCGTATTTTTCTTTCAGATCAATGAGTGCATTTATATCGGTTTTGTCACCGTCCATACTGAATACGGACTCGGTCACGATCATTTTATGTTTGGTTCCGGAATATTTTTTTAAGGAGTTTTCCAGATCGTTTAGGTCGGAATGTTTATAATATACTTTTTTTGCTCCGGAAAGCCGAACCCCATCCATTAGAGAAGCATGATTTTTTCGATCACAAAAGATCGTATAAGAAGGATCGGCAACACAGGAAATCGCTCCTAAATTCGCGGCATATCCGTTCGCAAAAAAGAGAGAATCTTCCGCGTGGACCCAGTTCGAAAAATCGTTTTCCAATTCCTCGAATACCTTTCTATGACCTCGAACTAAACGGCTTGCAGTGGAACCCGCACCGTAGATATCGATACCTTCTTTTAAAGCTTGGATGATCTCAGGATGATTTGAAAGCCCCAAATAATCATTGGAGCATAGGTCTAGGCCGGAAGGAGGATCCAAAACTCGGATCCTATTATGAGATTCTAACCTGGAAAAGAAGGCAGGAAGCTCCGAAAAGAAAGGAAGTTTCGTGGATGGAGATTCCTGCACGGGATTTCCGAGGGATTATAACATCCCTTTAACTTCGTCTCTTTCCGATTTAAGTTCGTCATGAGTGATATTGAACTTCTCTTTTGCAAAGTCGTTCAATTCCAATCCCTTAACGATCTCAATTTTCGTTCCATCGGATTTCACAGGGTATCCGAAAATGAGTCCCTTGTCCGCGCCGTAAGAGCCGTCGGAAGCCACAGCTACGCTGAACCAATCTCCTGCAGGAGTAGGAGTGATGATCTGGCGAACAGTATCCACAACTCCATTTGCAGCAGATGCAGCGGAAGAAGCTCCTCTAGCTTTGATGATCTCCGCTCCACGTTGTTGAACGTTCTTAATAAAATCGCCTTTTAACCAATCATGGTCTTTGATCACGTCTGTTGCTACTTTTCCGCCGATTTTTGCGTTATAGAAATCAGGGTACTGAGTGGAAGAGTGGTTTCCCCAGATTGCAACATTTGTAACGTCTTTAACTAAATTTCCCGATTTGATCGCAAGTTGGGATTTTGCACGGTTTTCATCCAACTTGGTCATTGCAAACCAACGTTCAGTAGGAACTCCTTTCGCGTTATTCATAGCGATAAGGCAGTTCGTATTACAAGGATTACCTACTACTAAAACCCTTACATCGGAAGCGGCGTTCTTTTCGATCGCTTTTCCTTGGTTTACGAAAATCCCACCGTTAATTTTGAGAAGGTCGCTTCTTTCCATTCCCGCTTTTCTTGGAACGGAACCGACGAGTAGCGCCCAATTGATATCTTTAAAAGCTACATCCAGATCCGCGGAAACACTTACTTTTTGCAAAAGAGGAAAGGCGCAGTCTTCCAATTCCATGATCACACCTTTAGCTGCAGGAAGAGCAGCCTCCAGTTCCAACATTTGGATCTCTACGGGAGTATCCGCACCGAACATTTGACCGGAGGCGATCCTGAATAATAGAGAAT